>JAPYSM010000004.1 GCA_029936485.1 Dehalococcoidia bacterium | reverse complement strand
AGGGCGCGGGCGATGTACTCAACCATCTCTTTCATGAGATCAGGCGGTCTCTTTCACTTTATCCAAGATGCCAAGCTTCTTCAGCATGGCCCCGACGGACTCGCTGGGCTGTGCGCCCTGGCGCAGCCATTTGAGGGCCAGCTGTTCGTCGATCTTGACCTCGGACGGATCGGTCATAGGGTCGAACGTGCCAATCTGCTCGATGAAGGCTCCATTGCGGGCGGTGCGCTGGTCAGCGACTACTACACGGTAAAACGGGTGGCCCTTTGCGCCAATGCGGCGCAGCCGGATGCGAACCATAGAAGGAAGATATCTCCAGTTACGTTTGCCAGTGACATTCGAAGGACGCCCGGACGCGGCAAAAACACCGTCGTTCAGGTTGTTAACCAATCAAGTGTAGGTACGGCGGGTAAGTAGTGTCAACGAGAAAGCGCTGTTGAGCGAGGGTGTTCACGCGTCGGTGTGATCAATTCCCACGGCGGGTGAGACACCTCGTTCATATTTGTTAACGACCCCGATCCCGGCCCGATCTCCAGTGTCGACACACTGCAGTTCGCAAGTAAACGGCGAATCTCGCCATTAAACGGACCGCTTGTGAAGTGGTCAAGAATCACGTTGGTCGTACCACCGTTTGGGATAAAGGCGATGCTCTTATGTGTCTTCGCTTCGTACGCCGCTGCCGTTCCACGATCATGCTGGAGTTACGAGATGATCCCTGCCTTTTTACGTTGGACGACTGGACACAATAGATCCGTGAGGAGCAGAAAACGGAGAAACCGCTCTCAGGTGGGGTCAGGTTCGCACGCAAGACGTGTAGTCATACGCAACCAGTCAGTTGTACGCCAACGTGATCTCGGCGTGAACGACCCCGGCACTCGGGACAGGTCAGGTTAGTTTCGGGAATTACTTCAAGCACTAAAGCGGCTTTCTCCTGATCGTGATGGACACCGTTCGACACCGAGATCGTGCCACATCTCGGATTTTGCTCTTTGGATCAGTGAGTTAGCTTCTGCCGAACTGCATACCCGTGATCTCCCAACAGAGACCGGGATTGAATCAATTCCCAGAAGATCAGGGCAGCTCAGAGAACGTCAGACAGTGAGTCCAGCGTGTTCCGGCAGTCCAAGCATCAGGTTCATATTCTGGATCGCCGCGCCTGACGCACCCTTGCCCAGATTGTCTATTTGGATAATCAGCAAGACATGTCCCAGGATGTTCGGGACCACCGAGATGTCCAACCCATCGTTGTCGTTCCGGGCCTGGGGATCGAACGCTGGGTCTGAGTAGGCGAGTGCGTCGTCTATAGACACAACGTTTACCAGCAGTTCATCGGCGTAGCGTTCGCTGAGAATCTTCCATATCGTCTCGGACGAAGCGTCCTTCTGAATTACCGAGTTGTGAAGGGGAATTTCAACTCGCATTCCCTTCAGGAAAGGGCCGACAGCCGGCATGAACTGGGGCTCGTATGTAAGTCCCGAGTATTTCTTTATCTCTGGAACATGCTTGTGTTCTGTGTGGAGCGCGTACGGCGATTCAAAAGGAAGACCAGCTAGATCAGGCTGTCCACCTTCCCATTTTGCGATCAGATTCTTGCCGCCTCCGGAGTATCCGGACAGGGCATGGATCGTGATTGGAGCGTCCTTTGACAGGATGCCCGCCTCGGTCAACGGCCGGACACAAAGAATAACCCCGGTCGGGTAACAGCCCGGATTCGACACCGTGTCTGATTCACGTACCGCTTCACGCTGTCTCGGAGCCATCTCCGGCAGCCCGTAAACCCAGCCTTCAACGACACGGTGCGCCGTTGAAGGATCGATGATCTTCGTATCACTATCGGCAGCCCATCCAGCAGCTTCTACCGCCGCATCGTCTGGCAAGCAGAGGATCGCGAGGTCGGAATTCACGAGCGCCTCGCGTCGTTCATCAACATTTCGACGGAGATCTTTGTCCACCACGACCACATCGATGTCGTCGCGCGGTTCAAGCCGTTCACGGATCCTGAGACCCGTGGTGCCGTACGAACCGTCTATAAATACCTTTGAGATTGCCATCGTGCCCTGTCGTCGCCCGCGTGCGGGACCCATATCTCATATTCAGAGGGCTAATTGTGCCATGTGAGGGGCCGTGTAGTGAAGCTGAGTATTGTGGTGAGATCGCCGATTTTCCCTCGGCCAGCCTTATACTTGAAGCAATCGTGACACGTGACCTGAGAACCTTTCGACCATGAAGATTGTCATCAAACTGTTCGCCGGACTCCGTGATAGAGCGGGGACCGGCGATTTCTTCGTTGAGCTTCCATCCGGCGCGACAGTGAAGGACGCCATCGACACGGCCCAGCACAACGCCCCGAAGGAATGGACAGCACCGATCAGCCTCATGGCGGCGATCAATAATGAGTACGTGGGATTCAACGCCGTACTCTCCGACGGTGACGAACTGGCCCTGATACCACCTGTGAGCGGAGGGTAGTTGAGATTCCCCTCTCCCAGCGGAAGAGGGCTGTGGTGAGCAAGAAGACTTATCGGGTCGGCACGTCGGAATTCTCGATACACACCGATTGCCAGGAAGTTACGCTACAACCAAACCGACGCGGGAATGTTGATTTGGTCTCGACCCCGTAATGGGCGGTTAGCGGGCGCAAACTTTCGCCGCCAGTTCCCCGTTCCAGCTTAAGTGGTCGATTTTTGCAATGAAAAAGATCATCTGATAATTGAAATGGTCGGTTCCCAACACATGGATACCGTAAAGGCAGGCAACGAGTTCACGGCGTTTTTGAACGTCGCGGTTATCGCCTGTTCAGATTCTGGAACAATGATGTGTTCGAGAATCTTGATGGCGTATTAGAAACGTTGCTGGAGTACGTGGCTTTTCCCTCACCTTGCTCCCTCTCCCGCTGGGAGAGGGAGCAAGGTTGAATTGGCACATATCGCTCGCTCCCGCTGATAACAAAGTAAAATTCGCATCCCATCATGATAATCATCACAGAACAGCCACTCGATCCGAAGGTCCTCACGGGCGCCGTCCGTGAGGACACAGATGGTGCCGTAATCACGTTTGAGGGCATCACACGCAACCACAATGATGGGCGGGGCGTCGAGTATTTGGAGTACGAGGCGTACAGGCCGATGGCCGATGAGAAACTCCAGGAGTTGATCGACGAGATCAAGGATCGATGGGAGATCGACAAGGTCGCCGTGGCGCACCGCATCGGGCGCGTAGATATTGGCGAGCTGAGCCTAGTAATTGCCGTATCCGCGGCGCACCGACGCCCCGCTTTTGAAGCGACTCTACACTTTGTAGACCGCCTCAAAGAGGTCGTTCCGATCTGGAAGAAAGAGTACTTCGAGGGCGGAGAAGTCTGGATAGGCGACCCAGGATCAGAGCGAACAACGGCCTGAAGACGAAAACGCCCAAGGCGGGGCAGCCGGCCCGCCCAGCGCCTATCGTTTGAGAACCTCATGGAAGTTTAGAGCAACGACTGTGCTGTCATTTTGAAGACCGCACGCGAGGGATCTTCCGGGTTGTCATAAATTGGACGCCGGATCTCAAACTTCGAGCCTACTCGAGACTAACTGTCCAAACCGGGCGCACTCATGTGACCAACCGGGACTTGAGCGCAGTATTTCCATAAATGCACCCGGATGGACACAAACCCGGGACATTCTTAGCCTCGGACTCAAAATGACGGGATACTCCTGACTTGGTACCCAGATACGTGATGTGTTTGTGTGCTATTGCCGCACATTTGCTGTTTCATGGATTCCCATCTGCGTGTGAATGATGGGGCATGCAGCAGATGGTAGGAGGAAATGTAGGCCCTTCAAACTCTGTACCTAACACGCTGTTCAGCCACCCCAAAATAATTGCGCGCCCAACTAGGCGTCGGTATAGTTCTAGCCAGGGCTTAACTACCGTGGAGGGGTCGCATAGAGGCCTAGTGCGCCGGTTTGCTAAACCGGTAAGGGGTGTCAAGCCCCTTCGAGGGTTCGAATCCCTCTCCCTCCGCCACGTATTTCACATCAATTCACGGCCCGCCCTTTATGACCACTTATCACATCTGGACAGTCGGCTGTCAGATGAACAAGGCTGACTCTGAACGACTCGCGAGCGGGTTCGAACAGCTTGGCCTGTCCGAGTGCGACGACCCCCGCGGGGCTGACGTAGTCGTGCTCAACACCTGCGTCGTGCGCCAGAGTTCTGAAGACCGGGCGACCGGGCTGCTAGGTGATCTCAAAAAAGCCAAAGATATCTACCCGGAACGCCGTATAGCGGTCATGGGCTGCATGGTCGGCCCCAATAGCGAAGAACTCAACCGTCGATTCCCTCAGGTTGATGCATGGGCGCGCCCACAACAGTTCCGGCCCATCCTTGAGATGGCAGGCGAGGCGATAGGCATAGACCCCGACGGCTGTATTCAAGAACTCCTGCCGGCCGATCCCAAAGTCTCAACCTTTATCCCGATCATCCACGGCTGTGACAAGTTTTGCAGCTTCTGCATAATCCCTTACCGACGTGGCCGAGAAGTCAGTCGTTCGGTGGAAGAACTTGTCCACGAGACAGAGATGCTCGTGAGCCGAGGCGTCCGAGAGGTCACGCTGCTCGGACAGAACGTAGATTCGTACGGGCACGGCCTCGATCCGGCTCATGATCTGGCGGACCTGTTGTATGCCATCAACGAAGTGAGCGGATTGGATCGTATCCGGTTTTTGACATCCCACCCGAGTGACATGTCGGAGAAGATCATCCGCGCCGTCGGGGAGCTTCCCAAGGTGTGCGAGAACATCAATCTGCCGTTCCAGGCGGGCGATGACGTGATCCTGGAACGAATGCGTCGTGGATACACACGAGATGAGTACCTCCGTAAGATAGACGAGGTCCGGACAATCATCCCGGATATCGCTATGGTCACGGACGTGATCGTGGGTTTCTCTGGAGAAACAGAGGAACAGTTTGCAAATACTCTCGATATCCTCACGCAGGTGCGGTTCGATAAGGTTCATTCAGCCGCGTACTCTGTCAGGCCAGGTACTATTGCGGCGCGTCAGCATCCCGACACCGTCTCGATCGAGGAAAAGAAGTGTCGCCTGGTTGAGTTGAACGAGCTGCAGGAAACCATCTGTACCGAGATCAACGCCGGCCTCGCGGACCGGGAATTCGATGTCCTCATCGACGGGTATTCAAGGGGAAGGTTCACGGGACGCACAAGAACGGATAAACTTGTCCACCTAGAAAACTCTGAGACGCTCGAGACTCGTATAGGCGGATTCGCCAGCGTGCGAATTACCGAGACCACTCCCTGGTCGTTACAGGGAAAGGTTACGGCGGCTGAAATGCTGGCTGCGGGAGATCGACTGAGGGTGTATCCAGCATGACCACCGGCTCACGACAGATCGTAATTCCGATTACCGAACTGGAGCAGTCAGCCTTCTGCAAAACAGACGGCAACCTGCGAACCCTGACCCTGGAGGAGGAATTCCAGGCAGGCGTCAGATGGCAGAAGGTGCCGATCAGGTACCTCAAAATGACGCCAGAAGAAGTCAACGATGGCGTCGTCAGCGCACGTGAAGTGCTGGGCGATCAGGTCATCGTCCTGGGCCATCACTATCAGCGCGAAGACGTTTTCAAGCACGCAGACTTCTCCGGAGACTCGTACAAGCTCTCTCGTCTGGCATCCGAGCAAAAAGACGCCGAGTACATCATTTTCTGTGGCGTCCATTTCATGGCAGAGACCGCAGACGTACTGAGTGGTCCGCAACAGACGGTAATTCTTCCGAACATGGCTGCCGGTTGCTCGATGAGTGATATGGCGCAGACCGAAGACGTTGAGGATGCGTGGGAAGACCTGACGTCCGTCCTCGGTGGCGAAGACGAGATTGTCCCGATCACCTACATGAACTCGACGGCGGACATCAAGGCGCTGTGCGGCCGCAATGGCGGTATCGTCTGCACCTCAAGCAACGCCGATCTGACGTTTGACTGGTCGTTTGAGCGCAGCAAGCGCGTCCTCTTCCTCCCAGACCAGCACCTTGGCCGCAACACGGCGCTCAAGATGGGTATCCCGGAAGACGAGATTATTGTCTGGAATCCGTATGCGCTTATGGGCGGCCACTCTCCAGAAGTGATTCGGCGAGCCCGGGTGATCCTCTGGCAGGGTCATTGCTCGGTCCACACGAGGTTTACCTCACAGCAGATCCAGGCATCCCGCGACAAGTACCCGGACGTGAACGTCATCGTTCACCCGGAGTGCACACGAGAAGCCGTGGACGCCGCCGATTACGTCGGTTCGACCGAGTACATCGTCAAGATGATCTCGGAGGCGCCTGCCGGATCCGTTTGGGGGGTCGGGACAGAGATCAACCTGGTCAATCGGCTCGCCAAGGAAAACCCTGACAAGACGGTGTTCTGCCTGGATCCGATCGTGTGCCCCTGCGCCACGATGTACCGGATCCACCCGGCTTACCTGCTCTGGGTCCTGGACGGCCTGATGGCCGGTCTTGTGATCAACCCGATCAAGGTGGACGGACAGACGGCGATCGACGCCCGGGTTGCACTCCAGCGAATGCTGGACGTGGCCGGCTAGAAGTCGCCCGTGGATAGTTCTGGGGACCTTACCGGGGGCTTCCCGTACGCCGCGATTGACGACGTGATCGACCGCGCCCTGCGTGAAGACCTGAGCCTTGGGGACGCCACGACCGACGCCTTGATCCCGTCGAAGCTTCTCGGTACTGCGAACCTCGTGGCGCGCTCTACGGGCATGCTGGCGGGCGTACAGGTCGCATGCGAGGTATTTCGTCGTGTGGCCACGAGCATCGAAGCAGAACCGCTTGTGGAGGACGGTTTGCGGCTTGAGCCGGGTCAGGTGATAGCCCGGATCTCTGGTTCGGTGGCCGGGATTTTGAAGGCAGAACGCACCGCGCTCAATCTTCTTCAGCGCATGAGCGGTATCGCAACCATGACGGCCGAGCTTGTGGACGCCGTAAAAGGGACTAACGCCCGGATCATCGACACACGCAAAACGGCCCCGGGCCTGCGCGCTCTGGACAAGTACTCGGTCATAGCAGGCGGTGGCACGAATCATCGTTTCAATCTTGGCGATCTTGTGCTCATTAAGGACAACCACCTCGAGACGCTAGCTGCAGAGGGCCTTGGCATTGCAGACGTGGTTCGGCGCGCACGGCAGAACGTCCGCCATAACCTCCGGATAGAGGTCGAGGTCGAGACGGTCGATCAGGCTGGCGAGGCACTTGAGGGCGGTGCGGACATCATCCTGCTCGACAATATGTCGCCGGACGAGATGAGCAGGGCGGTGACTTTAGTGGCGGGCCGAGCGCTCACCGAGGCATCGGGCGATATCAACATGGCGACCGTACGAGCCGCCGCCGAATCGGGTGTTGATCTGATCTCTGTAGGCGCGCTAACCCACTCCGTAATAGCGCTAAACATCGCCCTCGACTATGAGACCCGATAGCGAACCTTTAGGCTCGTGAGGTGCTCCGAGTCGTAAATCATGATGGATGCCGCGCCGACGTCGTTGACGGATGTTGCGCCACTTTCATCGGTGGCGTCGGCGGCCTTTGCGACGATATCCAGTCGTTCCGCTAACAGTACGAGGGTCGTACACCTTCTGGTCGTCAGACGGCCGCTCTCTTGTGTCGACGGAGCCACTATAGAACCCCGGCGAGGGCGAAAGCGATCCCATAGCCACCGACCGATCGGAGGGCTGGGTAGTCAGCGCCGACGGGAGTACTCCGGCCAGGTCGCTGGGATAGGGCGGCCTGGCGTTCTGGTCGCAGTCATCGAAGGCGAGTTTAGACACGCCTTCGGTATCCCCGAGCAGAGTGTCTCGACGCAGCAGTCGCAGGGTTCGATTGGCATCGACCGCAGGGGGTAGTCAGACGGGCCCTACGCGTTTCCGACAGGACGGGTGTGTAGGAAATAACCGGATGGAGCAAGCCCGGCCTAGAGCGGAAATGAACGATGGGGACACGTTGTGATCAGGCCGTTTCCTTCCTCTCCAGGCCGGGAGAGAAAGGAGGAGAGGGGCGGACCTTGCAAACTGGTTTGACGCTAGCGGGTTATCCTGCGATCAAGGTGTAATTGTCACAACTTGGGGGAGTTAGCGCCGCCCCCACGGGGTTGTCCAATATTCCTTACCCCCGCGCCGCCTCCATGCGCGCCAGCGCTGACCCGTAGATAGCGTCCGGCCGCAGGATCATGGCGACCCGCTTATCATCATCCACGAGCTTGTCGTACTCGTCCCAGTTAGCGCTACGCCTACGAGTGGTTGCGCTAAAGATGTTTTGGCGGGCCCGCCGCAACTCCTCCGGATCAGTGTTCCCCGAGTGTTGCATCTCCATGGTGCCCTCAAACACGAGGAACCCGGACCACCAGTCCTCGTGAGAGACCAGGACCGAGCTGCGAGGGTCTTTGAGAAGATTCTTGAACTTGATCCGGGTCTCCGTGATCGAGATACCTACGCCGCCATCACGCGGATAAACCGTGACGATGCTGAGCTGCGGCATTCCGTTGCCACGGAATGTCGTCATCACGCCCTGCGGGTTGTCGTGGATGAACTGTTCGATATGTGGCTCCAGTTGCATCGTGCATGTACTCCCGATCTTGTGCTGAGTATAAGTAACGGTCTAGCCCCGTCTTGGCGTCTTCCGGTCGGCCGTGTCCAGGATGAACGTCGCCGGCCCATCGTTTGCCAACTCCACCAGCATCTTTGCACCGAATACGCCCGTTTCAACCCGCAAGCCGGTCTCTTTGAACGCGTCAACCACATGGTTAAAAAGCGGTTCAGAAATCGCTCCCGGAGCGGCCTCTGTGAAGCCCGGTCGCCGGCCCTTTCGAGTCGATGCGTACAGCGTGAACTGGCTGACGAGCAGAATGTCGGCATTGATGGCCAACGCTGATCGTTCGAATTCGATATCGCCGTCATCGCCGTGAAAGATTCGCAGATTGGTGATCTTGTCCCGGAGGTAGGTCACTTCCTCCGGCCCATCATTGTGTGTAATCCCTATCAAAATAGCCAGTCCCACACTGGCGCTTCCGGTCACAACCCCATCCACGATCACGGACGCACGGCTGACGCGTTGGACAACAGCTCGCAAAAAGGCCCCCCTCTGCGCTGGATTAACGGTGAGACATCATGTTATCCCGAAATCAAATGAGCTAATTAATGTCCGCGAAAATGCCGAACGGAGCTTGCTCCGCCTGTACAGTAATTTGGCAGCCGCGAAAACCGGGTTACACGATTCTCTACTTCCGGTTGGGAGAGGGAGTTGTCGCTTGAAAAGCGTCAAAGCCCGAGCGCGTTATTGCAACAATCTGGTCCTTCGAGGACCTCGGTGTGCTGGTGCTGGCGGGCGTATTGTCATACGCCCCTACGGTCGTGATCGCGACACGGACGGAGAAAGGCCAGCCCTCACGACGCTGTTGTAGGTCTTCTATGTAGCGGAGGAAGTGGCCTTCGGAGTGCTCTTGGAGTCGCTGGACGACGACTTGCTCTTCGCGTCCGACTTGTCCGACTTGTCCGACTTGGAACTCTCCGAGCCAGAGTCCGACTTCTTTTCAGACTTGGACTCCGACTTCTTCTCGGTCTCGGACTCAGATTTGGAATCAGACTTCGACCCGTTTTCGGAAGAGTCCGAACCCGAACCAACATCTAAAGCGCCGTTCGACGCCCGATTGTCGGTCACGTAAAAACCGCTGCCTTTGAAGTGCACGGCGATGGGCGACAACAGCCGCTTGGCCTCTACATTGCAAACCGGGCACACGATTATGGAATCATCGGTGTAACTCTTGGACACCTCAAATGTGTCGTTCTCACAGGCGTCGTCAGCGCACCGATAGTCGTACCTGGGCAATGGGGCCTCCGGGGGTCGCTAATCCCATTGATCGCACGTCAAGAGGATCGCGAAAAGCGAGCGCCGATCTGGCACTCGCATTCATAAACAGCCATTCAAAATTTAGCATCGCGGTCAAATCGTGTCAAACGTAGCGTCACTTGGTCCAGTGGATAATTAAGTTGTCGGCGCGCTGTTCAACTGGTCGTTGGTGGGGTGTTCTGTGTCGCGTCCCGGAACCCGCACATCCATCGTTCCGACACATCAGACAGCGACAGGTCAACGAGATCACCGACGACGATCCGGTCGCCGCCGGTCGTCCCCAGCCGCAACAAAAGTGCGCCTGCGTTTACGGCGATCCGTTCCAACTCGCCCGTTTGATCGGCAGCCACCGTCACGATGATGCGTGACTGCGCCTCTCCGAAGAGCGCTGCGTCCCACCGACCGCCCAGAGCGACGTCAACCACAACCCCTCGTTCTCCAAGAATCGCCGCCTCCGCCAGCGCGACCGCAACGCCACCTTCGGACACGTCGTGAGCTGACCGTACAACCCCGGCGACGATTCCGTCGCGACACGCTTGCTGCGTCTTCACTTCCAGATCGAGATCAAGCCGAGGCTGCCCCTCAACCTTGCCCAGGATCACATCTAGGTACTCGCTTCCGGCGAGTGTCGAGGCATCACCTTTAAGTGACGCTGAGCCAATGAGATAAACAACATCGCCGTCTCCAGCAAACCCGGCCGACGCATGCTTCCGGACATTGTCCAAGAGGCCTATGGCGCCGATCACGGGCGTCGGGTAGATCGCACCACCGGGCGCTTCGTTGTATAGGCTCACGTTGCCGCTGATAACCGGGATGTCGAACGCCTCACACGCCTTCTTGATCCCAGCAACCGCCTGCACAAGCTGGTACTGGCCGTCTAAAGTCTCCGGGCTCCCGAAGTTGAGGCAGTCGGTAATCGCAACGGGAAGACCGCCGGTTGCTGAAACGTTCCTGCAAGCCTCTGCGACCGCTATCTGGCCGCCTATGTATGGGTCCAGGTAACAGAGACGACCGTTGCCGTCCGTGGATAGAGATATACCGCGCTTGCTGCCCTTCAGCCGTATCACCGCGGCGTCTCCACCAGGACCCACGACCGTGTTCGTCTGCACCTGGTGATCGTACTGCCTGAACACCGGCAGTTTGGAGGCAATATTCGGAGTCGCCAGCATCTTCAAAAGCAGGTCCGATGGTGAGTCGTTCGGGATCGGGATGGCGTCAAGATCGGCCGCTTGCAAGGTCACTATCCAGGCCGGCTTTGGTGGGTCGAACTCGTATTCGGGCGGGTCCGTGAGCACCTTGATCTGAGTCTCAGACAGCACCTCGTCGCCGTCCAGGATCACAACCGAATCACCGTCCACGAATTCGCCGATCCGGGTGGCGTCTAGGTCCCACTTACGGAACACGCTTTCGACCTCGTGCTCACGCCCCGGTTTTACAGCAAGCAGCATGCGCTCCTGCGATTCGGACAGCATCACCTCGTACGGCGTCATACCCTCTTCGCGCCGGGGAACAACAGACACGTCAAGACGCAGCCCCATGTCGCTGCGTTCGGCCATCTCGATAGCGCCGCTCGTAATTCCAGCCGCGCCACAGTCCTGCAGCCCGACCACGCTATCGAGTTGGATCACCTCCATGCAGGCCTCTATCAGGACCTTCTCAAGAAACGGGTTGCCGACCTGTACGGCGGACCGAAGTTCGTTCTGCTCTTCAAAAGTACGGGATGCCAGGCCGGAAGCGCCGTGAATTCCATCACGGCCCGTATCGGAGCCGACTAGGAGTAGCAAATCTCCGGGTTCTTCGGCCCGGGCGGACATGATCAATCCGTTCTCGACCAGCCCAACGCACATCGCGTTCACAAGCGGATTGCCGTCGTAACAAGAGGCGAACACGACCTCGCCACCAATATTCGGGATGCCAAGGCAGTTTCCGTAAAAAGAGATTCCGCCTACAACGCCGTCCAGCAGGTAACGGTTACGGGCACTGTCCGGCCTGCCAAAACGCAACGAGTTCAGGAGCGCAATCGGGCGAGCGCCCATCGCAAAGATGTCCCGCACGATCCCGCCGACGCCGGTCGCCGCACCTTCACGTGGCTCGATAGCCGACGGGTGATTGTGGGATTCGATCTTCATCGCGATCGCCATCCCGTCGCCGATGTCCAGAACACCAGCATTCTCTGTGCCGAGCGTGGTGAGCAATCGGTCGCTGTCCCCAGGCAGTGTCCGGAGAAGCGGTTTCGAGTGCTTGTACCCGCAATGCTCGCTCCATAGCGATCCAAACAGCCCGAGTTCGAGCGGGTTTGGGTCGCGCCCGAGACGATCAACAATCGCTTCGTATTCGGCTCTGGAAAGGGCTACTTCGTCGAGTTCAGACTGGCTAATCGGCACGAGTAATGGGAGTTCTCGCGTGAATCGGGCGAAACCGCCCAGCCTTATGTAACGACATCGATCCTCCCCGGCAAATGTGGGGATCCTGACCCGAGATGAATCACAATATGCTTAGTCTAGCCGCCTCGGGGACCGTCGCACAGGCGCCAGCTTTCAAATCTCGCATTCAATCCAATCGAGCCTCGGGTTCGCGTGGGGAATAGAATGGGTTTGCCAGCCTTGGGGGCGATATCGGCGACTTGCCGAGAGTCCGCGGGGTTTGTTTATAGCAGTGTCGGTCAACTTTTTCCGATGTTCAAGCGCGTTCTCGTCCCGATGAACGGTTCCGAGAGCACGGAGCGAATTCTGCCCCATCTCGTCCAGCTGACGAATTGGTGCGACTCCGAGCTGACCTTGTTGCACGTCCTGCGTCCAACACGATCACGCTCCACGGGCCACCTGCAGATCGAGTACCCGAACATGCTTACGGATCGTGCCCAGGGTTTGGCACGAGCGTACTTTGCAGAACTGGTGGAGCAGTTCGATAACATCGGCGTAATGGCGCACTCCACTACTGCCGCAGGGGAGCTTGTCGATACCGTCGTGTCACGTGCCTCGGCCGGTGGATTTGACCTGATGGCGCTTGCCGCCGGTGAACGCCATCCGGCGCTCCGTCACGTGACGGAAAGCGCTAGCGAAAAAATCCGCGTCCGGGCCCCGATCCCGATGCTAATACTGAATGGGCACCGGGCCAGGAAGATCAAGGATGGCGATGTCCCGCTCACACGACTGCTTGTGGCATTGAACGGGACACGTGTATCGGAGTTCGCGCTTCCTTACGTCCGCCGCATCGCCCGCTTGGGCAACCTGCCGATCACACTCATTCGCGTGGTGCCGGAAATAGCCGGGTTCAACCTCGCCGCGGAACTGAGCAGCGTAGCCCCGAGATTCGTTCGGGGCGCTGTGGAGTTGGCCGAAGAGTATCTCGAAGACCACGCGGCTCTGCTGGCGGAGGAAGGGTTTGACGTAAGCACTCGCGTAGAGGTGGGGACCGCGGCACAGACACTGACAGCCGTCCAGGAGTCGGCACCGGAGCATCTGCTGGTCATGGCTTCTGTTGTCCGCAGGGGCTGGCTCCGCGCCATGCTCGGGTGCACGGCGGACGAAGTGATACGCATGTCCGGCCGGCCTCTACTGTTAATCCCGGCCGGAAGGCGACCAGGCCCGTCCGATTCCGGGTCCTATGACGGGCCGTCCGGCGGATCAAATGGCCCTACAAATTCCTGAGGCAGTGGGCCAGCAACTCGGTCCTCTTCGGCAACTCTGAGACGACCAGGTACTCGCCGTCTGCGTGTGGGTGTTCGCCCACTGCTCCCATGCCGTCTACGGTCGGAATCCCAAGCGCCGCGGTCAAATTTGCGTCGCTGCCACCGCCGGTCGACGATTCGCTGAGTTCAAGTCCGAGTTCTGCACCAATCGACTGAACGCGGCTGAAAAGCTCGGCCACTGGACCTTCGCGCTCCATCGGAGGGCGGTGCAGCGCCCCGGTCATCTCCAGAGAAGTCTCCGGGTTTATCGGATTTATGTTGTGCAGCGCGTTCGTGACGCGGTGACCTTCGTCCGCCGACGTGACTCTGACATCGATGACGGCGTTCGCTTCGGCCGGAATGGTGTTGCGGGCCGATCCGCCATCTATGAGGCCGACATTGATGGTCGTGCCGAGGTCCCAGTCCTTAAGCGCCTGTATGTGAAGGATTTGATGCGCCATCTCCTCGATGGCCGAGATGCCATCTTCCGGGAAAGCGCCGGCGTGCGATGCTCGGCCCTCGATGCGCAGCCGGAATTCACCAAGCCCCTTACGAGCCGTCTTGAGTGCGATGCCCATGCCCGGCTCCATGACGATGGTGTAAGCCGATTTACTAGCCTCGGTCTCAACGAGCGGTCGCGAGCTTGGGCTACCGACCTCTTCGTCCGAGTTGATTAGCACCGTGAGCGTTCGTTCTGGCCAGTTGCATGTGTCTCTGAGCATATCGAGCGCCGTGATTGTGGCGGAGATACCGGCCTTCATGTCCAGCACGCCTGGGCCGTAAATGTTCCCGTTCTCTTCCCGGTAAGGCATGTCGGCCAAAGTCCCGATCGGCCACACGGTGTCGATGTGTCCGATCACAAGGCCCGATTTGCCTTTTCCCGGCCAGCGTGCGACGAGGTGGTCCCCGAACTTTGATTGCTTATTGATCTCTACCGTAGCCCCAAGAGTCTCAAATCGGTCTCGAACAATTTCTATCAAACGATCGTTTGAGGCCTTGTCTGAAGTAGGGGACTCGATCAGGGTCATCTGCCGCAACAGTTCAAACATGTCGGCAGACTGTCCAGAAGTAAGGCGCAAGGGCTCAGGCACACGATCCCCTTAGTGATTGAAAGAAACGAATAGGCGCACGGAGGAGGTGTAGGGCCAGGGGCGCACATCCCCTCTCCCACTGGGAGAAAGGCCCGGGAATGGATCGCAATCAACCCCCGAGACCAAACGCGCTCATGTAACGATCGGGTAGCCGATCGCGTTGCCCCATTCCCGCCAGGAACCATCGTAAACTCGGACATTTTCGTAGCCGAGAAGCTGGAGAACCAGAAATCCGTGCGACGCACGGATGCCACCCTGTCAGTAGGTGACGACCTTTTTCTCAGGAGTCACCCCGTTTGCCTCAAGCATCTCTCGCAACTCGTCGGCGGGCTTGATAACTGGTACGTCGCCCTCGGTGATGAAGTTCTTCCACTCTAGATGGACGGAATTGCCAATCCGGCCGCCACGGGCTGTGCCACGCTTGTTGGTTCCGTTCCACTCTTCATCTGTACGGACGTCGAGCAGAATGGCATTGCTTTCGGTGGTGCAGGAAAGGACATCGTCCTTGTCCGAAAACACGTCGTCCTGCGGTCTAGAGGTGAAACTCGCGGACCGTGAAACCGGTGTTTCTCTGGACAGAGGCCTGCCTTCAGCCAACCACTTCGGGAACCCGCCGTCGAGAATTTTGACGTCTTCGTGGCCGTAGTACTTGAGCGCCCAAAATAATCGGGCGGCTACGTGGTTGGCGTCAGAGTCGTACGCAACGACCGTCGTAGCGTCACCTATGCCGAGAGACTCCATGGTTGCCGCAAAGGTCCGGGCGTCCTGGATGTACGGCGTGCCTGACAGTTCTTTGTAGTAGTGGTCCTGGTAGACGACTGCGCCGGGAATGTGAACTCGGGCATAGTTTTCCGGCAGGTCTTGGTCAACGACGACGACGTTCGGGTCGTCCAGGCGCTCGGCCAGCCAGTCGGTCGTGACCAGTAGATCCGGGTTTGTGTAACCGCGCTCTTGCGGCGATTTGATGTTGAGGGCCAAATCCTTCTCCGGTCTGGAAATATGTGGGCCTGATCAAGTGTAATCCGGTGCATTGTTGGTAATTTACGGCTTCACCACCGGCTCATCGCACACCTGCGACTGGGAGTCCGGATAGTAGCATGGACTTACCCGATGAATGGCTCGGACGAGCTTTGTGACTTTCGTCACGCTGTGCTAGAGTTTTCTGGCTGTCGCGTATAACACGGAGCCAACTTGAATTTCCTCGTAGCCGGGCTGAATTACCGGACCGCCTCAACAGAGCTCTTAGAGAGAGTTTCGGTCAATGACCGGAATCTTCCTGACCTCTTACTCCAACTGCAAAAGCAGCTTGGAGAAACAGTGGTCCTTTCGACCTGTAACCGCACCGAAATCTACACCACTGGTGAAGACCTTGACAGCGCCCGCGCACGACTCATAGCGTCGCTGGGGGCCATGGCAGACCTCAACGAGGATGAGGTCTCTGCCGTCGCTTATGTGTACGAAGGTGATGGTGCCGTTCGACACGCCATTCGGGTGACCTGTGGACTTGATTCCATGGTCATCGGCGAGCATCAGATCGCCGGACAGGTACAGACCGCGCTGAGACTGGCAGGTGAGGCCGGCTCGGTCGATACACCTCTTTCTAGGCTCTTCCACTACGCGCTTCGCAGTAGCAGACGAATCCGTGAGGCCACCGGCATTGGCCGTAGCCGGCTAACCGTCAGCTCCATCGGCGTTCAACTTGTGGAGCGGGCCATAGGTTCGCTGAACGATCGTCATGTCCTGCTGGTTGGAGCGGGCGAGACCGGCAAACTTGCGGCGCGCACTCTTGGGCGCATGGGAGCTGGCCAGTTGACGGTCGCCGGACGCAACGCAGAACGAACCGAACGCGTCGCAGAAGAGCTTGGCGGCGATTGGGTGCTCAGGGACAACCTGGGCTCGGCCATCGCAAACGCAGACGTAGTGATCTCCGCAACCGCGTCCAGCGAACCCATCATCACCATGGAAATGGTACAGGCTGCGCTGGAAAACTCGGACACCAAGCCCCACTCGGTGGTGATGCTCGACCTCGCCATGCCACGTGACATCGAGGACACGGTTGGTAAACTGCCAAACGTCACTCTCTACGGTCTCCCGGATCTACAGGCGATCGCTGACGAGCACCGCGCCGACCGCGCAGGCGCCGCAGCGGAAGCCGAAATCATTGTCGACAGAGACGTGCCACGATTTAACGAGTCACTCACGGCGCTTGCCACGGAACCGGTGATCAGGGCTCTCGGCGCACACGCCGAAGAGATCAGGTTGCGGGAGCTACAAAACGGGTTTCGCCGTCTGAAGGATCTGACCGAAGAGCAGCGCTCGGTCATCGAGTCGATGACAAAATCGGTCGTCTCAAAAATCCTTGCGGACCCGATCTCGTTCCTGAGGACTCGTGACGATGATCAAGCGGCAACTGCGATCTCACGACTGTTTGGACTCCCTGATGAAGATGCTCACGTAGAGTCTGAAGCAGACGAGGACAACGCTAGATAACCGGTCCCGCTAGAGTCGCTGCTCGGGTAGAATTCCCGCCTGCCCGTATTGAATAGCAAAACCCTTCTAGCCTGACCGACAGGTGATGACACTTGGATACCACCCGCTCGCAAGAGTTGTTTGACCGCGCCCGTGAACTTATCCCTGGGGGCGTCAATAGCCCCGCAAGATCCTGGACATCCGTAGGCGGGACGCCACTCTTTTTTAATCGAGCGGAAGGCTCACGCGTTTGGGACGAAGACGGCAATGAGCTGATCGATTACGTCTGCTCCTGGGGCCCGATGATCCTGGGCCACGCCCATCCCGCCGTTTTAAAGGCTGTTCAGGCCGCCGCGATCAATGGCACCAGTTTCGGCGCTCCCACCGCAACAGAGGTGCGCATGGCGGAGCTTGTGGTGTCCGCGGTGCCGTCGATCGAGATGGTGCGATTCGTTTCGTCCGGGACCGAGGCGACGATGTCCGCCCTCCGACTGGCGCGGGCGTACACAGGCCGCAACAAGATCATAAAATTTATCGGTGGCTACCACGGACACGACGATGCATTGCTCGTGTCCGCCGGGTCCGCCGCCGCGGGACACGGGATCGCGGACAGCGCAGGCGTACACCCGGATTACGCTCGTGACACGCTGGTCGCTTCCTATAACGATCTTGCAGCTATCGAGAAACTGTTCGCCGACAACCCGGGGCAAATTGCCGGACTTATCGTCGAGCCAGTTGCCGGCAACATGGGCGTTGTACGGCCCGTTGAAGGGTTCCTTGAGGGACTCCGAAGTACCACCGAGAAAGACGGAGCGCTTCTTATCTTTGACGAAGTGATCTCCGGATTTCGCGTCGCCCTCGGCGGAGCGCAGTCAATCTTCGGCGTAACCCCGGACATAACCTGCCTGGGCAAAATTGTCGGCGGCGGGCTGCCGGTCGGAGCATACGGCGCAAGCGCGGAGATCATGAACACGGTAGCCCCGCTGGGACCGATGTACCAGGCCGGCACGCTTTCCGGAAACCCTGTGGCGATGGCGGCGGGTATCGCCATGCTTGAAGAACTTGCCAAGCCCGGCGTATATGAGGAACTCGACCGCAAGGGAGCGGCGCTGGCCAATGGCCTCTCTGAGGCGTTCGCGGAAGCCGAGCTCCCTGCGGTGGTTAATCGCGTCGGCTCCCTTCTGACGGTGTTCTTTACCGGCGACACCGTGACTGACATGGACTCGGCATCGGCAACTGATCGAGATCGTTTCGCAAAATTCTTCCACGCTATGCTGGAAGAAGGTGTATATCCGCCCCCGTCTCAGTTTGAGGCATGGTTCGTGTCCCTGGCACACACAGATCAGGACTTGAGGGACACGGTAGCGGCAACAAAACGAGCGCTAGCCCGGATCTAGACCCA
The DNA here is from genome assembly GCA_029936485.1 of Dehalococcoidia bacterium. GTDB lineage: Bacteria > Chloroflexota > Dehalococcoidia > Lucifugimonadales > Lucifugimonadaceae. Next base: position 14,949 of record JAPYSM010000004.1, on the reverse strand, counting down.
TGCTGAGCGGTGTTCCGCTCACCAGCGGCAAGAAGCGAGTATTTCGGTCCTTCGAGAGATTCAGGAATTACGCCGGGCGGAGGAAGTGCAGCCCCTGAGGTGTTGTTACAGACAACCCATTACTTGCCCCGGACCCGCCGCTAGCCTCCGGCCACGATCGTCGACCCGGTATGTTCGGGCGATGACCCCCCCGGCTTCCGGGCCGTCATGCCGATCACCGAGACCAGTGCAATGGCTGACGCTACAAACGCCAGTATGAACACACCATCTATGCCCGACACGTTAGTCCGGTCGGCTCCAATCAGTCCTGCGAGGATTGCGGAGCCAACGATACTGCCAAAATAACGGCTCGTGGAGTACACCCCGGAAGCGGCAGCAGTTCGGTCTGCGGGGGCGGCCTCGATCGCACCGGTTTGCATACCGGGATTTGCGATGCCGAACCCGATGCCAAACACGATCAGGGTGGCGACCAGTACCGGCACGGAGATATCGGAACCCTCGAAGGCAAGCGGAAAGGCTGCTGCTGTAGAGATCGCCAGTCCGAGCACCGTGGGGGTCCGCCGACCCAGTCGATCTGCAAAACGTCCGGCGACCGGGGACACGATGAACGCTGCTATCGATAGCGCCATCAGGACGAGTCCTATTTCGATCGTGGCGTAGCCACCCCTTGCGGTCAACATCAACGGAACCGCTAACAACGTCACATACATTGCCATATTGCTGAACGCCACTCCGCCCGCCGCCGCGGTGAAGGCCCGTATCTGGAACAATCGCGGCTGAATTACCGGAGATGATGAGCGTGTCTCGATGAACGCAAGCAGTACAGCGCCACCGGCGACGGCCGTAGCGGCTGTGCCGACCAACGCCCACGGAGCGCCGCGAGCTATCGCCGTGAGCACCCCAGCCAATCCCGCTAGGACAATCGGAAGTAGTATCGCTCCGGCGTAATCAAATTGGGCCCCGGCCCCATCTCGTTGCCGGGTCCGTGGCAGGACACGCCATCCGAGCAACAACGCTGATGCCACAACGGGGACGTTCACATAGAAGATAGCGCGCCAGCCGGCGAGTTCCGTCAAAAGGCCGCCGACAGGCGGTCCCGCGCCTGCGGACAGACCAATGATTGAACCCATCAGCCCGAATGCGTATGCACGCCGGTGCTCGGGAACAACTTCTCGGATTACGGCCCAGCCGGCGGGCAATACCATCGAACCAGAAATCGCCTGAAGGATTCGGAAGACTAGGAGTGTTTCGAAATCTGGCGAAACCGCCGATCCTATAGACGCGAAACCGAAGACGGTAAGTCCGGACAGGATCATGCGCCGTCTTCCGAACCGATCCGCAAGATCGCCGGTGAGGGGCAGCAGTGACGCAAGTGCAACCAGGTACGCCGTCACAAGCCACGCCGAACGGGACACTGTGACGCCGAGATCGTCGGTCACCTCCGGCAGAGCCACGGCAATCATCGTGGAGTTGAGCGGCATCAATGTGGCGCCGAGCACCACTGCGATAACGGTCCAACGGACCGCACGCGCACCAGTGCTCGGAATGGTCGATGCTTCAGATGTATCAGGCATTCGGCTCGAGATGGACTCCTCGGTGGGATAAATATCAGGGATCAAGGCGTCCAAGAATCAGACTATCTGGGATTCCTGGAAACGAGATCAATAGATTATGGATCTAGACGCGGCGATCCGCCCTCACTTTTACAGGGGCGGATCGGAATCGTTACGTTATCGGGGCTAATAGTGGCGATCTAACCTAAAACAGACGTACTCCCTGGAGCCTTTGCTGCCGTGCTAACGGTCCTGTACGAGCGGCAGTTGTTCGTCTTCGGGTCCGCGGATGTCACCGGGAACTCCGGCGAGATTGGGATTGGTTGCGGTTCCAGGTGATGCTCTGCCATCTGATCGACTCCCTAGATCTCTGATACGCGTCACATGAGCCTGTGCTGGGTATGGGTCGTGATCTTTTGAGACTCTCTTACGTTGCACGGTTACAGAGTCGTTTCAGCCGAGCGTGGTTATCGGCCTGCACTGAAGCAGGTAAAGCTTGTCCTTGAAGAACGCCCACTCGATATCGACCGGGTGGCCTTCTGCTTTCTCCAGTGAGGCTGTGAGCCGGGCGACATCGAGAGCCTGCTCGTCAGACATCGATGGCTGTTTCCGCATGATTCTGGGAACAGTCACCTCTTCCGTACCGTCTCCTTTGGAGATGGTCATCTTTGCCTTATTTGCGATCTGGGCCGAAACAAGAATCGTGTCCGATTTTTTGATCGTGTACATGTCCGGAGTAACCGTGCCGCTGACGATGCTTTCGCCCAGCCCCCAACTCGAGTTAATGACAACCTGCCCGAGATCGCCGCTGATCGGGTTAGCGCTGAAGGCCACCCCCGCAATATCGGCCGGTACCATCTGCTGAACAACGACCGCCATGACGGCGTTATCCACTGCGAGACCGCTCTGGCGCCGGTAGTCCATGGCAACATCGCCGTCCAACGAGGACCAGCAACGGACAATGGCTCTAGCGACAGCATCTTCCCCCTTCACATTGAGAAAAGTGTCGTGCTGTCCGGCGAATGAGTTGTCGCTGCCGTCTTCATCCACGGCGGAGGAACGCACGGCGACGTCTGGATCGTCGGTGTCGCACAACGTTCCCAGCGTGGCGTACGCGGCAGCGACAGCCTGCATCATGTCGTCAGGTGGGTCAGGGGAATTGTGCCGGCAATCTCCCCACCGATTGAACGCATCCACAGTCAGGTTAAATGCGGGAGGGACCGCAAAACCCCCAGCTAATCGACCGAGCCCAGCCCCCTTACCGCCGACCTTAGTCACATCACGCGACCACGCGTGATCCAAGAACACGATCTCCAATTAGGCTAACCTCCCGTGTGTGCCTTGCTAGATCATCATCGCGAAGTGGTCGAATCGTACACACGACACAGACTTCAGCCCAGTAACACGATAGGGGCGCGCGATACGCCCTTGGGTCGACCAGACCATACCCGGACAGGGTAGATCCGCATTTTTAGGTCCAAGCGCGTACCTAGAATCTCCAAGAGCTTCGCGGCACGGACGAGAGGTCCATGTGCACAGCAATGTTCTCAACAACATCGTAAAGCTGGCCAGCGGACCGCCCACCCGAAGTCTATTTCTTCAGAGCGTCGGCCAGCACTTCCACGAGGTGACGTGCGGTACGGCCCGTGCCAAAGGATGTCTGTTCCCGGCACGAGATGCCGGTGACGCAAACCTCTGCGTCTGGATTGTTCCGGACATATGGGAAGAAACGCTCTTCGCCAGCAGCCATGGACACCTCGACGTGCTCTTTTTCGTATCCGAAAGATCCCGCCATGCCGCAGCAACCGGCCGGGATATCAATCACCTCGAAGTTAGGTGGCAGGTTTAGCGCCTTGATACTGGAATTGAGGCCGGTGAGCGCCCGTTGGTGACAGTGGCCCAGAAACTGGACCTTCTTTGACATATTTGTGAACTCAAGCTGTGGCCCATCATCGCCAAGGCAGTTGGCGATGATTTCCTCAAGCATCACGGTGTTATCCGCAACCGCTCGAGCCTTTTCATCCCCGCCCAGGAGATCAGGGTATTCGTCCTTGATCGTCATCACACACGATGACTCACAACCGGCGATCTTGATCCCGCGCTCAACGTACTCGTACAGGAGATCGACGTTGTAACGGGCGTTCTCGCCGGCCATGTCCAGCAGCCCCTTTGAGATCATCGGGCGACCGCAGCACTTGCGGTCTTTGAGGATGATGACCTCGAAACCGAGTGCCTCAAGCAGGTCCGTCGCTGCGACGCCGATCGACGGGTAGTTGAAATTCATGAAGGTGTCGTGGAACAGCACGATTTGTCCGCGGGGGAACGTTCCGGTCGGCGCCTTCCGTTTGTCGAACCACCTCTGGAAGGTGTTCCGGACCACTGGAGGCGCAGGCCGATCCGATGAAAAGCCAACAAGTTTGTCCAGCGCCCACCGCATCGGAGCGCTCTGAGTTATGGCGTTCGCTACCGGGGCGATCGGCGCCATTCGGGCGTTCGTCTTGTGGATATCGGCGACCATCCTTGAACGCCGCGGCACCTTGTGGGTCTTGTAGTACTGATGGAGGAACTCGTATTTGATCTTGGCCATGTCCACATTTGAGGGGCATTCCGCCTTACATGACTTGCACTCCAGGCAAAGGTCCAGCACTTCGAATGTACGCTTGGAGGTAAGTTGATCGACCGGGAACTTGCCCGAGATCGCCGCCCGAAGCACGTTTGCCCGGCCGCGCGTCGTGTGCTCCTCCTCGCGGGTCGCCATGTACGAAGGGCACATGGCACCCAGGTTGAGCTTGCGGCACGCGCCGACGCCGTTGCACATCTCGACGGCTCCGGCAAAGCCGCCTTCGGCCGTGAAGTCCAGGCGCGTTTCAATTTCGTGCGAATGGTATTCATCGCCAAATCGCAGATTATCCAGAATGTGGGGCGTATCGAAAATCTTCCCCGGATTCATGATCGTCTTTGGGTCGAACGCCCTCTTCACCTCGCGGAAGTTCTCAACCAACTCCGATCCAAACATCTTCTCGGTCCAGAAACCGCGCACAATACCATCGCCGTGCTCTCCGGTCATGGAACCACCGAACTCCTTCAGGAGATCGGACACCTCGTCACTGATCTTGTAGAGCCGATCCATGCCCTCTCGGGTTTTGATGTCGATCAACGGACGGATGTGCATGCAGCCCACTGAGGCGTGGCCGTAGTAGCCGGCCTCGGTGCCGGAGTTCTTTATGATCTCTTGGAATCGACGTACGTACTCGGGCAACTTTTCGGGTGCGACGGCGGTGTCTTCCACAAACGGAAGCGGTTTGGCGCTGCCCTCGATGTTATTCATCAGCCCGAGTCCGTTCTCGCGCATGGACCACACTTGGGCCTGTTCGGCCGCGGTGTGGAGTCGTGTCACGGCGAACCCGAGTTCTTTTCGGGTCATGTCCTGTTCGAGTTTGTCGAACTTGTCAGAGATCTCCTCTTGAGAATTCCCGTTGAACTCGACGACGAGAATGTCAGTCGGCTCGCCCTGAAGGAAGCCGAGATTCCGGGAGAAGCTGATGTGTCGGCGGGCCTGCGTGATGATGATCGCGCCGATGTGCTCGACCGCAGATGGATCGTGCTCAAGCGTGGCGACGGTGGCCTCCATCGCCTCGTCCAGACCCTTGAAATGCAGGACGGCGAGTCCGGAAAACTCGGGGATTTTCACGAGGTTCAGTCGCGCGGACGTGACGGCGGCCAGCGTGCCCTCAGAACCGACCATGAGCTGTGCGAGGTTGAGTCCGCCCGGCTCATTCACGAGGTCAAGGTTGTAACCGCCGACCCGTCTTAACACCTTCGGGAAATTAGCCTCGACAAGCGGGGCGGCACGTGACGCAACGTCGCGGACGGTGCGATAAATATCGCCCTCAAGTCCGCCGACCCTTAACTTGGCCTCCAGTGCGGCACCGGAGACGTTTTCAAAATTGGCAATACCTCCGTCGGAGAGAACAACGTCCTGCCCAAGCACATGGTCAACGGTCTTTCCATAGATGATCGAGTGCGCGCCACAGGAGTTGTTGCCCATCGCCCCGCCGACAGTAGCCCGGCTGGCTGTGCTCGGGTCAGGTGTGAACATCAGGCCGTGTGGACGCAATTGCCGGTTCAACTCTGTGAGCGTTATGCCGGGTTGGGTGCGGACCCACTGCTCTTCCACATTGATCTCAAGCACATCGTGCATGTACTTGGTGTAATCGATGACGACTGCGCCTTCCTGCACCGTTTGGCCGGACAACCCGGTCCCGCCGCCACGGCTTAGCACCTTCACACCATTGCGGTTACAGATCTCAAGGACGGCCTGAGTGTCCTCCACGGACTTCGGCAGGACCACCCCTGCTGGCTCCATCGAGTAAATGCTGGCGTCCTGGCTGTAAAGGGCACGAGAGTAGCTGTCGAATCGGACCTCACCCTGCACGACACTTCTAAGGTCTGCAGCGAGATCGCTCCGCGCACTGATGGCCATCTTGTTCGATTTCCTCTCGTGGTGACGTCTGCTTAAAAGCGGGGGGTTAACCCTCTACCTCGGTCGATTCTCCTGGTCCATCGGCCTCTTCTGGATCCCGATCTGGCAACACCCAGGACGCCAGCATGCTAACCCCCAGAGCGGCCACAATCACGGCAAGGGAGAGGATGGTCTCTATGTGGATGAACTCTTCCGAGATCATTTTGAATCCGACGAACCCTAGAACCGCTGCGAGACCGTATTGGAGATATCGGAAATGAGCGACAGCGCCGGCAAGAACGAAGAACAACGGCCGCATGCCAAGTACCGCCATGGCGTTTGAACTCCAGACGATGAAGCCGTCCGTTGTTATCGCCAGGACCGATGGAATGGAGTCAACGGCGAACACGACGTCCGTCGTAGCGAGGACGATGACGACGAGGAGCATGGGCGTGATGGCACGCGCGCTGCCGCCGATACGCGTGAACATCTTTTGGCCGTCGTAATCGTCGGATACCGTGAAGTACTTTCTGGCCAACCTGAGAGCGATGTTTCTCTCGGGGTCTATCTCGGAGTCGCCAGACGTTGCCAATTTGTATGCCGTGTAGATGAGGAAGGCTCCGAGCACATATACGACCGGCTCAAAAGCGTTGATCACGGCGACACCGGCTGTGATGAAAACGGCGCGCGCCACAAGTGCGCCGATGATCCCCCATAGCAGTGCGCGCATCTGAAACTGTTTGGGGACGCCGAAGTACGTGAAGATCACCAGAAACACGAAGAGGTTGTCGATACTGAGCGCGCGTTCAACGATGTACGCGGTCAGGAAATCCGTGCCCTCGGCCTTGCTACCGAAGAAGAATATCGCCCCGTTAACGGCGAATGCTATAGCCGTCCAGGAGATCGTCCCGAGCACCGCTTCCCGCATCGAGACGGTCCGGGCGCGACCGAGGACCACGAGATCCAAGAAGAGCAAGATGACCAACAGCGTGTTGAAGGAAATCCAAACCCATAGCTGGTCTGACAGCATCATCAGAGCTGTAACTCCGACCGACTAGATCGCGCTGGTGCGGAGTCTTTGCACGCCTTTTTACGTAATGAACTGATGTGGCTCGGGAGAGAACGTCTTGTCACGGTCGCTTGCGAGGCATGCGCGTAGTCATCCGTGGCGTTTATATCGTGGCTTAACGTGATGGAAACGTGTAGCGAATTGACTTGGAACTTATTGGGCTATTGGCCCAATACGGGCCGATAGTTCATTGAAAAGAGGCCGACTAGTTGGCCTTGACGATCTCGAACTTCTTCCTGCCGGCCGGCGTATCAACAGTCACTGTGTCGCCAACCGTGTGGCCGATGATCGCTCCGCCGACGGGCGAACCGCTGGACATCTTTCCTGAGAGAGGATTGGCCTCATCCGGGTGGACCAGTTGGACGGCCGTAGCACGTCCGGAACCGAGTTCTTTGATGGTCACTCGACCGCCAAGCCGTACGACGCCTTTTTTTCGTGTGCCATTACGCTCAGTGATGATCTCGGCACCCCTGAGGGTCTCCTCAATCTCACCGATCTTCAGGCTAACCATACCGTGAGCCTCGCGCGCCGCTTCTAACGGCGCGTTCTCACGGACGTCCTTGTCAGCTGCAGCCTTTCGGATGTCTTCCGAAAACTGGGTCCGCTGAATGATTAGCTCGGCCAGCTGATTTTGCATCTGCTGGTGCCCTGACTTGGTTAGTCGTGCTCCCGTACCCGCGGAGGCAGCTGATGCCATCCTTGCTGCGGTAGCGGTGCCGCGTCCTCTTCGAAGCCGGAGGTGCTGCGCAAGGTTCACCTCGATATATTCCTTCTTCTTCAGATGGGCAAGGAAGAGCTTTACGATGGCCAGCCGGTCAACCGCGTCGGGAGCCGTTCCGTGCGCTCCGATGTGGTCGCTGTAGTCGCCAATTTCTGGCGGTGCCAGTGAGTCAAGCGAGCGGCCATTACCCAACCACCTTACGAACCTTCCCAGCTCCGCGCTTGCAGTGGGCCGGTCGTCCTCGGCGATTGTCAGGGTGTAGTTCCGAAGCGCTTCTGTGACGGTGGAAACACCATCCGCTTCAGAGTCGATTCCGGTATCCTTTGACTTGGCAACCATAAATCCCTGCGCGCTCCTGTCACTTCAAGGCCTGAGACATTGAGGACGGTCGCCGACTGTCTTTATCGGGACCCCAGACATTCGATTCTAGGAACGCCTAGACGAGCCGTCAAGAAAACAGCTACAAAATCCAAAATATAACGTCTGTAACCGGACGGCTTCAGCGCCTATAATCGTCAAGTAAATTTTTGGAAGTCCTGAGATTTTTCTGAGTAAATGCCAAAACGCACATACCAACCAAAAAAGAGACGTCGCCTTCGTGTTCACGGATTCAGGCTGCGTATGCGGTCCGTCGGTGGGCGAAGGGTTTTGGCTAGGCGCCGGGCTCGCGGGCGCTCACGCCTGTCCGTCTAGAGCCCGCTTGGATCCCCGGCCGCACAGGTTCACTGATGCGCAACGCTGCCAGACTACATAAAAGCGCTGAATTCCGTTATGTCCGTAAACGCGGACGACGCGTGAGTGATGGCCTTATGGCGTTTGGATCTGCGAGATCAGACAGCGAGATCAGCCGATACGGGTTGGCGGTCAGTAAACGGGTCGGCGGTTCTGTAACCAGGAACAAGGTCAAACGTCGGTTGCGAGAGTGTTTCTCAACACTTGAGATCCTTCCGGGTTATGACATCGTCGTCTCCGCAACGCCCGCGTCGGCGCACGTGGACTACCAGATGTTGCTATCGTCGTTGAGACGGCTGGCCGGACGAGCCGGGGTGTTGCAGTCCGAAGAAACGGCGCCGGTGAAACAGAGCCAACTCGAAAAGCAGCGTTCCTAAATGCGCCGAATTGTGATTCTGCTTTTGCAAGGATATAAAAGGATAATCTCTCCGTATCTGCCTTCAGAGTGTCTGTATGAGCCCACGTGCTCTATATACGCGCAGGACGCCGTGCGCGAGCATGGCGTCTTCAAAGGCATCCGTATGACGTTCAACCGTCTTGGCCGGTGCCATCCTGGACATGAAGGTGGATACGACCCAGTCCCGACGGCAGGTGCCGTCGATTCCGACGCCGGTACAGGGCACAACGCCTGAGACACCAGCGAATTTTAACACATCCCGCTCCCCGTACGGATCCACCAGTTGTCTGGGCGGAGTGAGCAAATGACCAGACCCGGAGATACAACCCGCCCTTGAATAAACACCCGGAGAGAACACCTGGGCCGCGGATATTGCGGTCCAGGTCACGCAGGCCACGGCATCTTGCCATTGCGTTCTTGTTCTCGGCATCGCTGTTCATACTGGCCGCTTGCATCGGAGATCTGGACCCGGATGGTGGTTGGGCCGCGCCTGTGGTTAGCGGAGAACACGTCTACTTGGGCGCGAAAGACGGCCGGATCACACGACTTGATCTAAACAACAACGGTCGATACGACGGCGCATGGGGATTTCCGGCGCCCGACGTGGACACACTCGGGCCCATCTACGGCACGCCTCGCGTAGACGGCGACCGGGTGCTAGGCGCCGCATACGACTGTGACGGCCTCGATTGTTCCGCAACGGTTTTTGGGGTTTCCACAGAAACCGGCCAGGAACTCTGGAGATTTGAACGTCAGACTCAGATCGTTGGCGCAGTCGCCTTAGCGGGGGACATAGTGCTGTTTGGCACGGCGCAGATCGACGACGAGTTTGACAACGACCCTGGCCCTGGTTCGCCCGGCGCAGATGGATATCTGTACGCGCTGGACATCAGCGACCCCGCAACACCGACCGTGAGCTGGCGATTCGCCACCACGGATTCCGTGTGGGGAACCCCGGTCGTATCAGATGAAGTCGTCTACTTCGGCGATCTTGATGGTGTCTTCCACGCCGTATCGCTGGGCGGCGAAAGCGGAACCGCCGGCGACGAGTTGTGGAGCTTCTATGCAGAGGGCGCTATCGTCGCAGAGCCACTCGTCCTGAACGGGAAAATTTACTTCGGAGACTTCAGTGACAACTTCTATGCGCTGGACATAGCGACCCGGGAAGCCGCTGGGCCTGGATCAAACCCGCCGGGCGCAGGTGAATGGTCATTTAGTTCAGACGGCTGGTTCTGGGCCACCCCACTTGTTTACGAAAACACACTGTATGTGGGAACTTTGAACGGCAAGTTCTACGCACTCAACCCGGATACCGGGGCGGAAATCTGGGCGAACCCCGGAGAAATTATTGGCCAGATCGTCGGACGAGCGGCCGTCATCACTGAACGGAACGGCGGAGACGCGGTTGCGGTGCCTTCCGGTAAAGACAACATCGGTGTGTTCAACCTGGCGAACGGAAATGAACTGAACGGCTTTGCCACGGATGGCGGGGTGAAAGCTAGCCTGCTTGTCGACGATGGCTTCCTGTACGCCCACACCACCGATGATCAGGTGATCAAGTTCAACACCGCTGACCGCAACCGATTGTCGTGCATCGAAGCAGAGACGGGAGCGGCGTGCTGATGAGTGCGTTCTTCTCCAGAAGGATGATGATCATCCTCGGCGTCGCAGTGATTGCGATCTCCATCTTCAAGTTCGACCTGTTCGTCATCGGGCCGATGGTGAACTCGCTGGTCTTGCTGGACAAAATACTGTTCAGCAATTTCGGTCTGGCGATCATCTTCTTCACCGTAACGGTGCGACTGTTAATGATCCCGTTGACCATTATGCAGACGCGCAACATGCGCAAGATGTCCGCTCTTCAGCCGCGCATGAAGGCCATGCAGGCCCGTTACAAGGACCACCCGGACGGTCGTCGCATTCAGTCCGCAGAGACGATGAAAATGTACAAGTCCGCGGGCGTAAGCCCGATCGGCTGCCTGGGACCGATGGTCCTGCAGATGCCGATCTGGTTTGGACTTTACCGAGCCATCTTCAGGGCCGTCCCGGCCACGCCCGAAGGCACAGCCAATCTGTCGACCGTCATATATGGATGGAATCCGGCCGCCAGCGATGTCCCGCTGGGAAGTATGTTTATCGGTATGGACCTGGTTGACTTGGTGCAGAACGCGCCAGCGCCGTTCAACTTTGCACTGCCAATCCTGGTCGGCGCATCAATGTGGGCGCAGCAGAAGATCAGCGCCATGCCATCGATGGACGAACGATCAGCACAGACCAACCAGATGATGTTGTGGTTGATGCCGATCATGTTCGGATTCTTCACATTCCAGTTCCCGGCGGGACTGGCCATATACATTCTGTTCTCCAACTTGATTGGAGTAGCAATTACTGCCGTGATTTCCGGACCGGGGGCCCTTCTGGGCACACGGTTCGGCACATCAGCGGCCACGGCGGCGGCGGCTGTAGAAGCCGGCGTTGCGGAGGCCGAAGATGAAGATAAGGGGGAGATCATTGATGGAACCGCGACGGTTCTCGGGGAAGACAGTCGAAGAAGCGACAGACAACGCGCTCGAAGCGCTCGACGCAAACCTCGAAGACGTAGAAGTCGTCGTCGTTAACCCTGGACGATCTGGGATTCTTGGGTTCGGGGGAGAGCCGGCCGAAATTACGGTGACCCTGCTTGAGGCGGGCTCCACCGGCCGCACATATGAAGACGAGCCTGAATCTGGCGAGGATGACTACGCGCAGGATTCTGACGACGACTACGAAGATGACGTAGGCGAAGACGAGCCCTCTCGGTCGGACGAAAATGACGCGGAATACGAGGACGAGTCGTCGGAAGGGGATGACTCAGCCCCGGCGGCTTCTTCATACGGGGAGGCCGGAGAAGAACAACCGGCGAGCAATCAACATACACCGGAACCTGCAAGCACTGTACGCGCCCCAAGGCGTGGCGGTGGCCGGCGTGATCAAGCGGATCGCGGAGAACGTTCACCTCGCCCGGAGCGACGAGACCGTTCTGAGCCGAGGGAACCGGACCCCGAGGCCATCGAGTTCGCATCGGAAGTAATCGATTACTTCCTAGCTAGTATGGGTGTCGTCGCAGACACTTATGTTCGGGAAGAGACTGACGACGGCGTTTCCGTGTTCGATATCGAGGGAGAAGACTCTGGTCTGCTCATCGGACGACGCGGCGAGACGCTCCAGTCACTCCAGTACCTGGTCAACCTGATCGTCACCCACCAGCTCGGTCGCTCGGCGTATGTCCAGATAGACATCGAGGGTTACAAAGAGCGTCGCCGTGACACCCTGGCGGGTGTGGCGGCACGCACCGCAGAGCGTGTCGCCGATACGGGCGAGGCTGCAGAGCTTGAGCCTATGCCCGCGTATGAGCGGCGCTGGGTCCACATGGCCCTCGCCAATAACACTGAGGTGCGGACCGAGAGCAGCGGACAAGGATCGGATCGTTTCGTCATCATCTACCCGGGTGGCGATGGTGAATCAAGTTCACAAGGTGGGCGTCGCCCAAGAGGCCGGGGAGGCCGCCGGGGTCGCCGTTAGCCTCTGATCTTGGCTCCCCGGGTCCCGTTCGCTGAAAACGCGAACGGCCCGGGGACTAAGTTCGATCCAATCTTGGAGGGGTGTGCTGACGATGCCTGCATTTATAACTCCAGACTTCCTCGCTATCGGCGTTCTGACGTACGACGTGACACCCGAGCCGGGGAATCCTCACGGCCGGGTTCGGCCGGGCGGCGCAGCGACATTCAGCGCCCTGTGTGCGCAGGCGCTCGGACTCAATGTGGCGGTCGTTGCGAGCGCCGCCGCTGACTATCCCGTCGATTCCGTGTTGCCCGGTATCGAAGTATCGATCGTCGAATCCGGGTTCACGACCTTCTTTCAGAACGTCTACAGCCGCGACGGCGAAAGGACCCAGGTGCTTGGAGCTCGTTCGTCTTCCATCAACCGCTCAGACATACCTGCGGAATGGCTGGACGCGCCAATCGTGTTTCTCGGTCCGCTGGTCCAAGAAGTGCCCCCGGACGCAGTGAGCTGGTTCACTAATGCCGTCGTCGGTGCAGCGGTACAGGGCTGGCTGAGGCGGTGGGACGATTACGGCCGCGTGACCGAGGAGAGCGGCCCGCACCCCGATCTGGCGAACGGATACCGATTGCTGGCGGGTTCGACCACCGAGTTCCATGAGAGTGATCCCGGCGAGATGACAGGCTGGATGGGTTATACGGACATTCTCGGCGTGACGGATGGCTCGAACGGCTCCCGGATATACACCGGTGGGGATCCTGCACATGTTCCGGCATACGCAGCGAAAGAGCTGGATCCGACCGGCGCGGGCGACATCTGGGGCGCGTCATGCCTGGTGCGATTGGCCGAGGGGGCTGATCCCGTAGAGGCGGCGCGGTTCGCCAACGCCGCCGCAAGTCTTTCCGTAGAACGTGAAGGGCTATCCGGCGTTCCAACTCGTTCAGAAATCGAGGCCCGACTGATTCGGGGGACGCCCAATTCCTGATGCCACGCCGACGCCTGTAAAATCAAGACCCTGACTCACCAACTCAGCACACCTGACAATCAACATGAACAACCCGGTTAATCAATCGTCTGAAAATTCGACCGCCCGCGTCCTGACAATCCCGGTCGGAGACAGGGCAGCGTTCGAAGACGCGTGCGTAAGGGCCGCCACAGATGAGGACGTTCGGGCGGCTATGATCGTCCTGATCGGCGAACGGATTGGGGCTGACTCCGTTGAACCGGGAATGCCGGCCACCTTCGCCGCGCTCCTGGTACCCGTGGTCGCAGGCTTGTCGGGCCGAATCGACGACCGCGCACTCGAACTGGCGCTCGCAGCAGACATGCGGATATGTGATAGCGATACCACGTTCGCTCTAACTGCGGTGACGGACTCGGGAAGCGGGCGACTGCCATCTGACGGTGGGACACAGCGCCTTCCTCGGATAGTCGGCCCCGGATTGGCGACCGACATGCTTCTTACGGGCAGAAGGATCACTGCGGAGGAGGCGTTACGGGCAGGACTGGTGACCGAGATATGTCCGGTTGGGGAATCCAAAATTCGGGCGGAGGAACTTGCCAAGGAGATCGCCTCACACGGCAAATCGGCTGGACGTTTCGCCAAAGAAGCGGTGCTCAAAGGGTCTGACATGCCGCTGGACCAGTCGCTTCGCCTAGAGGCTGACCTGGCGATACTCCTCCACACAGACCCCGAGCGTGCGGAAGGCATCGATGCATTTAATGGGCGTAGGCATCCAGGCTTTCGGCAAGATGACGGGTCGAAATGACCGAAAGCACTTTCGAGACCGTGACGTATGAGAAGTGCGGTCAGATTGCGCATATCACTTTGAATCGGCCCGATGTGATCAACGCCTTCAATGTCCAGATGAGGGACGACCTGTCAGAGGTGCTCGATGCCGTTCGTTGGGACCTTGATGTGGCGGTTGTGCTGATCAAGGGATCTGGCGATCGTGGATTCTGCGCAGGAGCCGATCTTTCCGAATTTGGCAGTGCTCCATCCCAGGCTGCGGCCCGGAACGCGCGTTGGGAGCGTGACGTCTTCGGTGTATTGCGGGACCTAACGGTGCCCACCGTGGCCGTACTCCACGGGCATGTCATTGGATCGGGCGTCGAGCTGGCGCTACTGTGCGACATCCGGATCGCCGCCGATAACGCCGTCTTCTCGATGCCCGAAACCTACCACGGGCTGATCGCCGCCGCCGGCGGAACGCAGACACTGCCACGGGCACTAAAGCAGGGTAGGGCGCTCGACATGCTGCTCACCGGACGCCGTCTCAACGCCTCGGACGCCGGAGACGCCGGACTGATCCAACGCGTGGTAAAACCGGACGATCTTGAGATGGAATCTGAGCGAATTGCCAGCGATCTGGCGGAGATTGACCCAGCTTTATCCGGCGCGATCAAGGCCGCGCTAGCTACGGCGCGTGATCTTCCGCTTGCAGGTGGCCTTGCGCACGAACAAAGGCTGTCTAT
>JAPYSM010000003.1 GCA_029936485.1 Dehalococcoidia bacterium | reverse complement strand
ATGAGATACCGATGCGCAGGCGTCCACCAATTTATGAATTATAAACGGCCAGAAGCATGAATTGCGTGGACATGTCGTGAGAGTTCCGGGTCATGTTGTACGGGGACGACGTGCCGCTGTCACTCTAAATCGATAATTGGTGGGCGATGCAGGACTCGAACCTGCGACCTCCTGCGTGTGAGGCAGGCGCTCTAACCAGCTGAGCTAATCGCCCGGGATCTCGGTCGCCGTATTTGGCATCTGGAGTTCACCGCGCCGGGCCCGAATGCCGCGAATTGGTGGCAACGGCTGGACTTGAACCAGCGACCTGACGCTTATGAAGCGCCCGCTCTAACCGACTGAGCTACGTTGCCATTTCTAAATTCGGTCCCTTGGCCAACGGGCCAGTATTCGATGGTATCCCCGCTTCGGAATACACGTCAACGGCAGGCCAGACTCGCTTGGCCGCTTATCTTGTTATGTTGTCGCGGACGGTTGTACAGATCTCGTTCGGTCGCCGATTGACTCCAAGCCCTTTTGGTATCGCCTTCCCTGCGGGTTTAGGCTCGCCTGGACCGTTTCTTGGAGCTTACCTGGCTTTGTAATCACCGCTTTTGCCGCCTGACTTACTCAGCAGGCGTACATCGCCGATTCGCATCCCGCGATCGACCGCTTTACACATGTCGTAGATGGTCAACGCCGCCACGCTCACAGCAGTCAGCGCTTCCATCTCGACCCCCGTTTTATACGTCGTTTTCGTGGTCGCCTTGATGTCGATACGATCGGTCGATACGGAGTCGTCAAACTCAACGACCACCTGCGTTAGCGGCAGCGGGTGGCATAGCGGTATCAGCTGTGACGTGCTTTTCGCCGCCATAACCCCCGCAACCCGGGCGACTGCAAGTACGTCACCCTTCTCAAATCCGCCAGATCTGATCAACTCCAGCGTCTTTGGCTGCATGGTGATCGAGCCGCCAGCAATTGCCACGCGTTCGGTTTCAACCTTGTCGCTCACATCGACCATGCGCGCTGCGCCGGTATCGTCGAGGTGTGTAAGCCGGGGCTCGTCATCGTTATCGGCGGCGCCGCCCGGACCGGGGGCTGTTTCGCCGGGAGCTTTAGAAATCGACTCTGAACTTTCAGATTCCGGAATCGCCATCGATGCCTGAATCGGGGCCGGGCGGGCATCCCTGATCGCCTCCGCCGCGCCCACGGCCAATCGGTCCGCGCGTTCATTCTCCGTGTGTCCATTGTGGCCCTTGACCCACTGCCAGGTCACACGGCGTTCGCCGACGGTCCGATCCAACTCAGCCCACAGATCCTGGTTTACCTTGCGCTTCCAACCTTTCGTCATCGTGTTGATGACGTAAGAGCTATCGCTCGTGATGAGAACCTCTGATCCGGCCGGCGTCTGGTCCAGGCCCCGCACAACGGCGGTCATCTCCATCCGGTTGTTTGTGGTGTGTGGGTCACCGCCTGAAAGATCAATATCGTCTTCCCCATCCAGGCGTAGCACGGCACCCCAACCGCCCGGTCCAGGATTCCCGAGGCACGATCCATCTGTGAAAAGTCGGTAACTCAATGTGCTTGTGTCCGTTGGCGAAACACGCCTGCCCGATAGCCATGGGGAGTGTATTTCTGACGATTAAACATGAATCCGCAGGCTGCAAGTTTATCGTGTACCGGTCAAAATTTCGTGACCCTACATATACTGAATGGCTGCCTTGGGCCGGAATTGGCCGGCGACCCAATCTTTTTTCGTACGTGAAACGTCTTATTCATGACAGAAATTCAAGTAGATAGCGAGATAACGCTCAGGACTCCGACATTGTCGGACGCCGAGCGGTTATTTGAGTTGATCAACTCCAACCGCGCACATTTAAGGGAGTGGCTGCCCGGGTTGCTCGCGGTTGAGACGGTTGAACAGGAGCGCAAGTGGCTCCAGAAGCGAATCGCCGATACCGGAGGCGAAAAGCCGCTACTGATCATCATGGACGAGAGTGTGATCGGCGTTATCGGTGCGCATATTCAGGAGCGAAACGCCTCAGCTGAAGTCGGGTACTGGCTGGCAGAGGGCCAGCAGGGTCGTGGCATCACCACACGTTCGTGTGCTGCGATTGTGGACGAGCTTTTAAGAGTTCAGGGAATAAACCGCATCGCCATACGCGCAGCGGTCGAAAACACGCGGAGCCGAGCAGTTCCAGAGCGTCTCGGATTCGTTCACGAGGGCGTCGAGAGGCAGGCCGTCAAACTCCCAGACGGATTTGTGGACATAGCCGTGTACTCCATGCTGGCTTCTGAGTGGCGGGGCGCGCAGGCGATGGGGTTCGTTGATCCTTCAGGCCGTCCGCTGACGTTCGGAACGCCGCCAATACTGATCGATAACCAGATGATGATGCGTCGACCGGGTGCGACCGACGCGGAAGATCTCTACGCCCTGTTGGATTCCAACAGAGATCGACTCGAATGGTGGTCAGCCTGGTCGACCCGCGTCCGAACCCGGAAAGACGCCGCCGAGCTAATCAGATCGTCGACGCATCATGACGAGGATCTCGGTTCTCCGCTTTTTGTGTACGACTCCGGGGCCCTGATAGGGGCTCTGAACGTCGAGCCATCCAAATCGGAAGACAATGGCGCAACGGCAGATGTTCGTTACTGGATAGGCGGGGAGTGGGAAGGGCGCGGCCTGATGATCCGTGCCTGCCGCGCCGCCGTAGACGCAGCCATCGCGCATTTTGAACTGGCGGGCGTCACGATCCACACCGGTGCCGGAAACATGCGGGCGCGGGCGCTCGCCGAGAGGCTTGGGTTTCAGATTCTCCGGGTAGACCGCGGGGCGTCGGCTACCGAGGACGTGATCGTGTATTCGGTGTCGTCCGCCGATTGGGCGGAAAACGCTACAAACAGATAACCGGCATTAGCCGCCTATCTGGTACATCTCGATCTTGCTCTTCTTCCGGCGAAGGTTCTTGATCCCGTCAGGGATGGGGGCCCCCGTGGTCCGTGCCGCCGAATCGCCATCGACCGTATCCGAGGGGTCGCGTCCGGCCTGAAATGCCCTCAGTTCCGAGTACCGGTCTTTCCTGAACGACCAGATGCCCGTCATCAACTCCAACAGTTCAGCGTCACTGGCTCCAGAGCGCATCGGGTTTTTGAGGTCTTTTCCGCCAGCCGCGAAAAGGCACGTCACGAGCAGTCCTTCTGTGCTGAGCCTGGCCCGTGTGCAGTCACCACAAAACGGCTCTGAGACCGACGAAATAATCCCGATCTCACCCGATCCGTCATCGTAGGTCCAACGGGTCGCAACCTCGCCCGGGTAGCCGGGATCTGCCCGTGTGATCGGAAACTCCGCGTTGATGGCGCTGGCGATTTCAACTGCGGTTACGACCGAGTCAGCGTCCCAGGAATTAACCGTGCCAACGTCCATGAATTCGATGAACCTGACGATCTGTCCGGTCCCTTTGAAATGGCGAGCGAGATCGACAATTGTGTGGTCATTGACGCCTTTCTGAACAACGGCATTGATCTTAATCGGATCCAGACCAACACCTTCAGCAGCAGCAATGCCCGCAAGAACGCGTTCGGTTCCGAAGTCCCGACCGTTCATCGTCTTGTAAACATCTTCGACCGTGCTGTCGAAGCTCACTGTGACCCTGGAGAGGCCCGCGTCCTTGAGCGCTTGTGCCTGATCTCCAAGTAGATATCCATTTGTCGTCAGGGCGATATCCTCGATACCGTCCAGCAAAATAAGGTTCTCTATGAGTTTCGGGAGGTCAACCCTAAGCAGCGGCTCGCCGCCGGTCAACCGAAGTTTGCGGACGCCCAGCCTGCTAAACAGGCCGGCGAGCCTGACGATCTCCTCAAACGTCAAGATTTCGGGTTTTGGCAAGAACTCATAACGCTCCCCGTACACCTCGGAAGGCATGCAGTAGGGGCAGCGGAAATTGCACCTGTCGGTGACCGAAATCCGCAGATCGCGGAGATGGCGGCCAAAGACATCGGTCGGGCCGTCTGGTCTATCGAAAGTCATGGGTTCCAATTGTACGACGGGTGGTCGAGTTTCCGGGCGAAACGAACATCGGACGCGCTAATTACCGGTAACGCTACCCACTCGACATTTATTTCAAGCGATGGACTGAAGGTACTTCGCCGCTTTACGCACAGCTATGCCGCGATGACTGATCACATCTTTCTCCTGCGTTGATAGTTCTGCCATCGTTTTGCGTTCAGCACCCAACCAGAAAATGGGATCGTACCCAAAACCACCACCACCTATGGGGCCGTGCGCTATCGCGCCTTCGCACGAACCATCAAATAGCTGCGGCCGGTTCCCGGTCCGATCGCCGACGATTGCTATAACGGCAATATAACGCGCCTGACGTTTCCAGCCCGGAACATCCATCATTTGCGCTAACAGATGATCCCGCCCTTCCTCATCGGTCTGACCGGGCCGGAGGTATCGAGCGGAATAGACACCGGGCGCACCGGCCAGAGCATCTACCTCGATCCCAGAATCATCAGCCAGCGTCAACTCTCCGGACGCCGCGTGGTACTGCTCAGCCTTCAGGATGGCATTTTCCGCGAACGTGTCCCCTGTCTCTTCGACCTCGATATCCACACCAACATCTTCGAGCGACAAGATACGGAACGGTAAATCTTGCAGTAATTGCTGGAACTCACGCGCCTTGCCGGGGTTCCGGGTAGCTATGACAAGTACTGGTAGGACGCTTGATGGCATTGAATATCTCGGCTTCTGAACAGCTACTCACCGACGGATTTATGGGTGGCTGAGCCACCGTCATTGATTTTATTACCACACTCGCCGTATTTTTTGTGTTTGGTTGGCTATTTATCTGTTGCAGCGCCATATGGCACCTGCTATCCTTTCGCCGATTGTTCAAAAAAGCACGAACGGCTTTGCGCTAACTGTCGAACCTTCCCGTCCGGTTCCGTTCAATGCTCCGATGAAGGACCCATATCTCCGCAATGAACTTGCGTCGTCTGCTGCGCCCGTTGCGCTCCCGGTTTCTATTTCTGATCCCGATTGCCCCGGCCCTCTTGGTCGCGTGCAATAAAGAGGACGCCCAGTCCACGTTCGGTACGAGTGGTCCGATCGCCGACACACAGGCGAGTCTCTTTATATTCATCTTCTGGATTGCCGTAGTGGTCTTTGTGCTTGTAGAAGCCGCATTGATCTACTCGATCGTGAAGTTCCGACGCCGGGGAGATTCTGATGATTCTCTGCCAGAGCAGACGCACGGCAATAACAAACTAGAGGTCATCTGGACGATCATCCCGGTGATAATCCTCGTCGTCATCGCCGTTCCAACGATAAAAATCATTTACGACCAAGATGGTCCCCCAACGGATCAGGGTCCGGTTCTAGAAGTCAATGTCCGTGCTCACCAGTGGTGGTGGGAAATTGACTATCCTGGCGAAGATGTTGTCACATCGAACGAGATTCACATCCCAGTCGGGCAATGGGTCAACTTCACGATGCATTCAGACGACGTTATCCACAGCTTCTGGGTGCCAAAGCTCGCCGGTAAGTTGGACATCGTCCCTGGAGATGTACGTCAACTGGCGATGAAGGCTGATGAAGCCGGCTTCTTCTTTGGTCAGTGCGCTGAATTCTGCGGCGAGGCACACGCGAAGATGCGCTTCCGGGTGAAAGCGGAAGAGCCTGAAGAGTTCCAGGCCTGGCTTGACTCCATGCGCAGGCCGCCGGTTGAGCTGGTCAGCGAAGATGCAATCGCCGGCCAAACACTATTTGCAGCAAACTGCAGCAGTTGTCATGCCACCAATACATGGCAGGCCCCTGCTGCACGAAATGAACGCACCAGACTCGCGGGTCTACGCACGGCATTCATCGGAAACATCGAGGATTCAGCCGTCATTCCAGCCCCGAACCTGACGCATTTTGCCAGCCGAGAAACCCTCGGTGCCGGCCTGATCGAACTGAATTCAGAGAACCTCATCAAGTGGATTGCCGACCCTGACGATGTCAAGGAAGGTAACCGCATGAAGGATCTGGCTGCGCCGTACCGCAACAACTCACTATCGACGAACGACGTTCGTCAACTGGCGGCATATCTGCTTGAATTGAAGCCGATCGCCGCAGATGCTGTCGTGGCGGCGGTCGATTTGGGAGGCACTGCTGAGGAACGCGGTGAGGCTGTATTCGCTGGTAGCAGCGGATGTTCCGGCTGTCACTCGACAGGATCAGCGACCCTTGTCGGTCCCGGTCTTGCCGACCTCTCTTCACGAAGCAGTGATGCAGAGATCCATGAATCAATCACCGACCCCGGCGCAGTAATTGTGGAAGGTTTTCCCGACTCCGTAATGCCACAGATATTTGAGTCCACGCTATCCAGCGATGAACTCACCGACCTTATCGCTTACCTGAAGTCACTCTAGGAAATTGGTGGTGCGGCAGGCGCACGACGACTTGCTTTTTTGCAGGGTCGCCCGAGCCCCATACACCGGAGGCCATAGTTGACCACGATCGCTTTTCCAACGTTGATCAGTCGCCCGACCAGCTACACAGGTTTGTGGAGCTGGATAGGCACGGTTGACCACAAGCGCATCGGCACGCTGTACGGCGTGACGGCGTTTCTGTACTTCCTGATCGGTGGTATCGAAGCTCTCGTTATTCGGGGTCAGTTGAGTACCGCCGAAAATGACATGGTCTCGCCCGAGATTTTCAACCAACTCTTCACGATGCACGGCACGACGATGGTGTTCATGGTCGTGATGCCGATGTCCGCAGCATTCTTCAACTGGATGGTTCCGTTGATGATTGGCGCTCGTGACGTCGCATTCCCACGGCTAAACGCATTTAGCTACTGGGCGTTCCTCTTCGGGACTATCTTCCTGAACATGAGTTTCTTCCTTGGTGGCGCGCCGAACGCCGGTTGGTTTGGCTATGCAAACCTCACCGGAAACACTTACAGCCCCGGCGATGGCGTGACGTTCTGGGCACTGGGCCTCACGATATTGGGTGTCGCTTCTCTAGCCGCTTCCTTCAACTTTATTGTCACCATCCTGAACATGCGGGCGCCCGGAATGAGCCTGATGAAGATGCCTGTGTTCGTCTGGATGGCTCTCGTGACTAACGTCTTGTTGGCGCTTGCGATGCCGGTCATA
This sequence comes from Dehalococcoidia bacterium, assembly GCA_029936485.1. Lineage (GTDB taxonomy): Bacteria > Chloroflexota > Dehalococcoidia > Lucifugimonadales > Lucifugimonadaceae. The sequence continues at coordinate 26,471 of JAPYSM010000003.1, read as the reverse complement.
GCGGTCGCCCTGATCCAACTGGGGCTCGACAGGGTCCTAGGCACCAATTTCTTCAACCCGCTGGCCGGTGGCGACCCGGTCTTATGGCAGCACCTTTTCTGGCTATTCGGCCACCCCGAGGTGTACATCCTGATCCTGCCGGCGATGGGCATCGTGTCTGAGACATTGCCCGTCTTCTCCAAGAAACCGTTATTCGGATATCCGGCGATCGTCCTGGCGGGTGCCGTTATCGGATTCATGGGCTGGTTCGTATGGAGCCACCACATGTTTACGGTGGGCCTTGGTCCGGCCGCAAACTCAGCATTCACTATCTCGACAATGCTGATTGCGGTGCCTACCGGGGTAAAAATCTTTAACTGGATGGGCACGGTCTGGGGCGGCAAACTTCATCTCAACACGTCGATGATGTTTTCGCTCGGCTTCATCGCCATGTTTGTCATCGGCGGGCTGAGTGGCGTGACGCATGCGTCACCGCCTACGGACGCGCAGCAGCAAGACACCTACTACATCGTCGCCCACTTCCACTACGTCCTGTTTGGCGGTTCGATCCTGGGTCTGTTTGCAGGTGGCTACTACTGGTGGCCAAAGATGACCGGCAAACGGCTCGGTGAATCATTCGGCAAGTGGCATTTCTGGACCATGCTTATCGGGTTCAACCTGACATTTGGACCGATGCACTGGCTCGGACTGAACGGCATGCCCCGACGAATCTCCACCTACGCCGAAGGCATGGGTTGGGAGACGAGCAACGCGATCGCCACCGCCGGTGCGATGCTCATCGCTGTCAGTGTGTTGATATTCATCATCAACGTCATAAGGACAATCTCCAGTAAACAAGAAGCCGAGGATGACCCGTGGGACGGACGAACACTTGAGTGGTCCATCCCGTCTCCTCCGCCGGCCTACAACTTCGCCCGCATTCCGCAGGTGAAATCACTCGACGACTACTGGTACACCAAGCACCCGGAACTTCTCCACGATGAACGCGGAGAACAGACTGAATCCCCTGCGCCGGTCGAGGAAGATTCGCACGGTGGTGGAAGCATCCACCTGCCGAGCATGTCTTACTACCCGTTTGTGGTGGCGATCGGAATGTCCATCGGGATCATCGGATTTATGGAGATACGGGTCGACATTCCCAGCACAGACCTCCAGCTCCCATGGTTGAGCGTTGTAGGTATTGTGGTCGGTATGTGGGGTCTCTTGGGTTGGATATTCGAGCCGGTTACGGCAGAAGGCGGACACTAGCAGACGCCCATTCAGCCATAACCAATTAAACGTACATAAGGATTAAGGGACGCGAAATTGGCGCAAGCCGCCACAGTACAAGAACAGCACGGTCACATCGCTGACACGAATACCGGCATAAGCAATCGTAAGTTGCTCATGTGGGTGTTCCTGGCGTCTGACTGCCTGTTCTTTGGATCATTCATCGCCACCTACCTGGTTTACAGGAACGAGAGTCTCGCCGGACCTTACCCGAACGAGGTCCTGGATATTCCAATTACCTCGGTCAGCACGTTCGTCTTGCTGATGAGCAGTCTGGCGATGGTGCTCGCCCTTCACTACGCACAAAAAGACCAACTGGGGCTAACCCGGTTCTGGATTCTTGCGGTCGCCGTACTCGGCGCAATCTTCCTGGGTTTCCAGGTGTTCGAGTTCACGACCTTCGTAAACGAAGGCCTGACGATCCGATCCAACCTGTTTGGCACTACGTTCTTCATCCTCACGGGCTTCCACGGCCTGCACGTGCTCATGGGCGTGCTGTGGCTCCTTGGCATGGCTTTCGCCCACTTCAAGGGTGCGCTCACAAGCCGCTCGGTCGAAGACCTTGAGATGGCCGGACTCTACTGGCACTTTGTCGACATCGTGTGGATCATCATCTTCACGGTCATTTACCTGATCGGTTTCAGCGACGGTGAAGGTATCGAGACGATCGAACACGCCGCTTCGATCATCGGGGGTTAGCAGAAACAGATATGGCAAACCCGATCTCAAGAGCATGGCGCAAGCTGTTTTACCAGGACGGCGGCAGTTACTTCCTTCTACCAAAAGTAGATTCGGCATTCCCGGATCCGCCTAACGAGGGGCCATTCGGAGACGCCGGTCCGCCGGTCTGGCATTGGATTGACCGCCTAACGTACGGCGGCAAAGTGGCTACGCCGTTTTTCTACACCATTATTGGTGTGTTGCTGGGCCTGTTGACGCTCATCGAAGTGTATTTCTTCACGATTGATGACTTCTTTGGCAGCTTTTTTGTAACCGTCATGCTGCTGTTGGCGCTTCTCAAGTTTGTCATCGTGGTCGCGTTCTTCATGCACCTCAGGTTTGATAAAAATCTGTTAACGCTCGTGTTTACGTCCGGGTTCCTGATAGCGATCTTAGTGTTCGTAATCATGCTCAGCGTGCAGGGCCAAATCGCCCCGGCCCCTCTGGTCGCTCCGTAAGCCCTGCAACGCCCAAATAAGGCCCGCACGGACAAACAGGATTACGATTGATCGGTTGATCAGATCGTTCGTCCCGGTATTCAAATGAACGTCGGCCCCGAAACCGAGGAACGTTTTGTCCGTGCCCCTACTCCACATCAGCTCCGAAAGCCGTGAGCCGCTCGATTCGTTTGCCGCGTTCTGGGGCGAGTGGGTGTTGGTGTCCCCTGTCACGGTTGTACTTGCGTTCGTACTCGGCGCATACCTGTTCGGACTCTACAGGCTGAACTCACGCACCTCCGAATCTGATGCCGCCCCTATCTCAGCCTGGCGGATCACGTTGACTTTGCTGGGGTTCGCCGCCCTGACCTTCTCCCTTGTCGGCCCCCCGGACGCTCTTGCGGAAGAGATGTTCTTCCTCCACATGATGCAGCACCTGCTGCTGACCCTCGTCGCCGCCCCTCTGTTGCTGGCTGCGAGCCCCGTAGCGGCCTACTTATGGTCGCTTCCGACTGGTGTTCGACATGCCGTCGCCGGGTCTGTGTCACGGCGTGGCAAGACCGGCTGGATCATGCGGAAGCTGACGTTTCCAAAAGTAGCGATCATCGTGTACATCCTGACGATGTACATCTGGCATCTGCCCGCTATGTACGAGGCGGCGATACACAACGAGCCGTTGCATTATTTTGAGCACCTGATGTTCTTGACCGTCGGCGTGATGTTCTGGTGGCCCGTAGTCGGCCCAGCGCCGATGCGAACACCGCTGTCTTACCCGCAACGCCTGCTTTACCTGATGCTGGCTTTCACGCCGAGCGCCGCCCTTGGCGCGTTGCTCACGCTCGTCGGTACCGTTGCTTACTCACACTACGAGACCACTCCGATGCACTGGGGCCTGGAACCACAGGAGGATCAGAATATCGGCGGGTTAATCATGTGGGTGCCTGGCGGCTTCATCCTCCTGGGCGCAGCGACGATACTGTTTTTCAAGTGGTACGAATCAGAATCCAAGAAATCACGCTACAAGCCCAAGGTTCGAGCCGAGCCTTAACCGGTATGGTTTTCACTGGAAAGCGAGCAGCACGGGTCTGGTAAACTCAGCCTTCCGTCCACACTGCGCCGTGTACATCTCCAAAAGATATTAGAACGCGGCCTCTTTTCTGATCGAAAGGCCGATGTATGGCGAAATCACGCGATAAGAGCAAACGAGAAACCAAGAAGAAAAAGTCTGGAGGTCGCAAAGAATCTGTGGCCTTGAGTTCCGCCCCCTTGCCTCCTCCCGAGCCCACACGCGTCGAACGGCGCAGGCGGCCTATCGAAGACGACGAGTAAATTCTTCCGGGTTGATCTGGACTGAGTTCTCTTAGCCCGGAATACGTTCAGCCCCGAAGATGACGGATCCGAATACCGACCCGATGTTTTCGGCGCGCGTTTCAGGATCTGTTCAGGGCGTTGGCTTCCGAACGCGGGTCCGCACCGTGGCAACGCGACTTGGATTAGACGGTCACGTACATAATCTGGCCGACGGATCGATTGAGGTGGTCGCATCTGGCCATCAGGACGCGCTCGATAAGCTACCAAGCCAGCTTGAAGGGGGGGGCCGGGAGGCAACAGTCGAGTCTGTAACTGCCGAGCGGTCAGACGCTGAAATCACACGTCTGCCTGATCGACCGGGATTCCGTATCCAGTTATAGAGCGTCTGGGCGTTATTTCTTAACGGGAATCGGGGCGATGCTGTACGCGTTTTCGCTCTCGACCAACTTGATGAGCAGCTCGTCCGACAAATCCTTCATGTAAAGAACGCTGGACCATGCCGTTCCCAGGCCCTTCCGGATCTCTTCAGCGGTCATCGGCTTGTTGCCGTTGGCGAGCAGAAGGCGGAACACGGCCTCGGTCAACGGGGTTCCCGGAAGAAGATAGTCCGGCTTTCCTGAGCAGCATGAGGAGATCTCCTTCATGTGCTCTTTAGCGTTGCCAATAACGACTTCCATCTCATCGAGAACCTGCCGGCACTGCCAGCATCGTCTGTTTCGCACGGTAAACGCGAACGACTTCCCGGACGCATCAAACGCTTTCACATTGATAGCGTACCGGTGGATCACTGCCTCGACAGCCTGTTCATCGCTCATTGTGGTGCTCCGAGATAATTTGAGGTTGATGTTCCGTTTATGGTCGTCGTTGATCGTCGCAACTCACGGCCAAACATAAAAATTCAAGTGTTCAGGCTAGAACACGTCTTCCGGCCAGTCCAGCATTTGGACGGTGGCCGTCTCACCCGATTCAAGTCGTGATCGGTCGTCCGGGCATATGGCAAGGCCGTTTGCTCGTGCCATGGAGGTCAGAACTCCGGAACTCTGATTTCCGGTCAGTCGGGCTCGATATTCGCCGTTCTCACGGTATACAACAACACGAGCGTACACCCGGCGACCATCGTAGTTGTTTACGGGATCGTCGAGAATTGCCTGAACAGTGGGCCGCGGCGTCAGCTCCTTACCCATCATTTTCCGTATAGCAGGGCGCGCAAACTGCTCGAATGCGACCAGAGCGCTTACCGGGTTGCCGGGGAGCCCAAGGTGCGGCACGCGTCGACCATCTGGCGCGTCCAGTGCGCCGAAAGCGAGCGGCTTGGCCGGACGCATGCGTACCGACCACAACGCAATTTCTCCACGATTTGCGAGCACGTCCTTCACGAAGTCATAGTCGCCCTTGGACACCCCGGCGGTCGTGATGACCATATCGGCGTCCAGCGCTAGCGCCAGTGCTTCCTCCACAGAGGCCTCTGTGTCACGTGCCACGCCTATTACCCGTGGCACGCCCCCGAAGGCACTGACAGATGCGGCCACGGAGTAATTGTTGGAGTTGTAGATTTTACCGGGCTGGGGCGCCTCCCCCGGCTCGAGGAGCTCGTCCCCAGTGGCCAGCACAGCGACGACAGGACGACGGATCACGGGAACTGTGTCCATGCCGAGAGACGCCGCTACCCCGAGCTCTGAGGCACGTAGAACCGTGCCTGATTCGAGAACGATACTTCCCAGTTGGACGTCTTCGCCCGCAGGTCGGATGTTCTCTCCGATCTCCGCAGCACGTCGGACGCCTACCTTTTCCATTGAGCCTCCGGCGTCGCGACGTTCAACTTCATCAGTGTCTTCAAAAGCGACCACGGTGTCCGCTCCACCCGGAATGGGGGCCCCCGTCATTATTCGTAACGCCGTCCCGGGTTCGACGGTCTGATCGGAAACAGTCCCGGCGGGGATGTGACCGGTCACGCGTAGATCCGCCGGCGAGTTGTCCGCGGCTTGCGATATGTCCGCCGCACGAAGCGCGTACCCGTCCATCGCAGAGTTATCGAGAGGGGGGATATTAATCGGCGCCACCAACGGCACAGCGAGCACCTGCCCGAGGGCGTCCAGTAAGGGAACGTCCACCGCCGGGAGCGGTACAAAGAAGGTCATAATTCGCTCAAGCGCCTCTTCGACGTCCAGCATTTCGGCGTCGTAGTGGTGGCGGTGAGGCCGATCGTGAACGTACTCTTTGTGCATGAGGGTTACAGCTTATCTGCGTCCGTCTGGATCGGTTTATCGTGCTCTTAGCTCGGCACCGAAATTGTGTTCAAGGGCCCGGAGTATCGAGTTCTCGGCTTTGATGAGCTCATCCGCCGTGAGGGTGCGGTCCGGCGCCTGATACACCACCCGAACGGCGAGGGACTTCTTCCCGGAGGGGATAGCGTCTCCCTGGTATACGTCAAATACCGTCGCGCTGACGACCAGCCGGTTGCGTTCCGCTAGCGCCAGTACATCTGCCGCCGGGGCGTTGTCGTCGATCACCAGCGCCAGGTCCCTGGACGAGTCAGGGAATCGGCCAAACGGCACGTAGTCCTGTTGACCAAGTGATTGCAGTTCCGGAAGTCTCGCGATGGCCTCGACATCCAGTTCAAACATCGCCACGGGAGCGGTATCGATATCGAACGTGGAAAGAACGTCCGAAGCGACTTCACCAAGGACGCCAATCACGGCACGCCCGGCAGACGGGATCACTATCTGTGCGCATCGCCCGGGTTCAAAAGTGTTCTCTTCCACAGGCACGAAACTAGCTGTCACGCCGAACTCGCTAAGAAGCGACTCCACGATCCCCTTGGCGTCGTAGAAGTCAGACGATTCCGGCTCTCCGGACATCCACTCAAGGTCAGATCGGGGACCGGCCACTACTCCGACGAATTTTTCGGGCTCGTCGGGAAGGCCGACGCCCTCACCGCGGTCAAGATAGACCCGCCCGGACTCGAACATCCAAAGCGGTCCGCGCCAGATACGGGCGTTTCGGGAAAGCACAGTCAGGATGCTGTGCCGAAGCGTGGTGCGCAATGTGGCATGCTCGGCAGAAAGGGGGTTCATCACCTGCAACGGCTGTAACCCGTGCCCGGGCGGACGCGCATGTGCCTCAGCCTCCGGCGTGGTGAGCGAGTAGGAGATCGTTTCCTGCATGCCGAAGCGGGACAGAATGTTCTTCATCGCTTCTCGCAAAACGCGATCCGGGTTCGGTTCCCACACGGGGACGCTCCCGGTGATCCCCGTGGTCGGGATCTTCTCGTACCCGATTACACGGGCGAGTTCCTCGATCAAATCTTCCGGGATACCTATGTCCGGGCGCCAGTACGGCGGGGTGACGGAGTAAGCGCCGTTGTTGGAAACGACCTCCATACCGAGCCCCTCGAAGGTAGAAATAACGACCCCAGACTCGTAGCTGACCCCGAGCAGGCGTTCGATCGCGTTGGCCGGCAGTTCGACCACCTGGACTGCGCCCGCCTTGTCGGGCCACTCGTCGATTATTCCGGACGCCACGGTCCCACCAGCAACCTCTAGGATCAGTTTTGTCGCACGGCGCACACCGTACTCGGCAAGTTCGGGCCGAAGGTTCTTTTCGAACCGAAGTGTAGCTTCTGTACGAATACCGAACTTGCTGGCCGAGCGCCGGTTGTTAGGCCCGTCGAAGTTGGCGGCTTCGAGGAGCACAGATGTCGTGCTGCCGGTAATCCCGGACTCCGTGCCACCGATGATCCCTCCGAGCCCAATCGGCTTTCCGGCGTCCGCGATCATCAGGTTATCGTCGGTCAGTTCTCGCGTCTCGCCGTCCAGCGTGAGCAGTGTCTCGCCGGGGCGGGCGCGCCGAACGACGATTCGGCCCTCGCTGAGCGAGTCAAAATCGAACGCATGAAGCGGCTGCCCCAGCTCAAACATTACGTAGTTGGTCACATCAACCACGTTGTTGATGGGACGTTCACCTATCGCTCTCAGGCGGTCCGCCAGCCAGTCCGGTGAGGGACCAATCTTGACGCCCTGGATCAAAGTCGCCGTGTATCGTCGGCACAGGTCCAGGTCTTCGATCTCGACCTTCGCCAGTGTTGCGATATCAGGCCCATGCTCTGGATATTCGATCGATGGCGGGGTAGCCGTCTCGCCGGTCAGAGCCGCCACTTCCCGGGCGACACCCATTACGGCGAGACAGTCGGGACGGTTTGGCGTCAACTCAAGGTCGAGGAGCGTCTCGCCGAGATACTCGCCCAGCGACATCCCGATAGGCGCGCCTTCCGGCAGCACAAGAATGCCTTCGTGCTCGTCGCTCATCCCGAGTTCGCGCTCGGAACAAACCATCCCGTTAGACGTAACGCCCCGGATCTTGGAGCGCTTGAGCTTCCGCTCTTCTCCGGTGTGCGCATCTGTCAGGACCGAACCGATACGTGCAAATGCAATCTTCTGGCCTGTCGCAACGTTTGGCGCACCGCACACGACCTCGAGGGTTTCGTCGCCGGCGTCCACCTGCACGAGCCTCAGGCGATCAGCGTTCGGGTGAGGACCAACCTCCTTCGCCAGCCCAACCACGACGCCTTCAAACGACAGCGTTGTATCGATCGATACAACCTCGGTTCCCGCCATCGTCAGGCGATGGGCAAGATCGTCAAGCGGCAAGGTGACTGGAACGTACTCTTCAAGCCAGGAGATTGGGACTTTCATTAAAACTGGCTTAGGAAGCGCATGTCGTTGGTGTAGAAGTGGCGAATATCGTCGATTCCGTGCTTAAGCATCGCCACACGCTCAACACCCATCCCGGCCGCGAATCCCGTGTATCTATCGGGATCGTAACCAGCGCGACGTAACACCTCCGGGTGGACCATTCCGGCACCGAGAATTTCCAGCCAGCCGCTGCCGCGACAGATGCGGCAAGCTGGATCGCCATCACAGTTGAAACAGTCGACCGACATGTCGACCCCGGGTTCCACGAAGGGGAAGAAATCGCATCGGAAGCGCACCTTGCGCTCCGCCCCAAACACCCGCCGTGCGAACTCGTACAGAGTGCCCTTCAGGTCAGCGAACGTGATGCACTCATCCACAGCCATCACCTCAACCTGGTTGAAGTGCCACTCGTGGCTGGCATCGGTCGCCTCGTAGCGATAGCAACGCCCCGGTACAACGACCCGAATCGGCGGTTCGTGGGTCTCCATGATGCGAGCCTGCATCGGAGAGGTGTGGGTGCGAAGGAGGAGGTTGTTGTTGCCGTCCTCATCGACCCGATCAAGCCAGAAGGTATCAAACATCTCACGCGCCGGGTGATCAGACGGGATGTTCATTGCGTCAAAGTTGTAACCCTCAAGCTCGACCTCTGGCCCCTCAAAGGTCTGGAAGCCCATTGCACCGAACGCCGCGGTGATCTCCCTGATGGTCTGCGTTATCGGGTGCAACCGCCCCCCTGCAGGACTACGGCCGGGCAACGACACGTCGATAGTGCCGACGGGTCCGGTGAAGGCGCTTATCACGGCCTCTCGCTGGTCGTACGCGGCCTCTAACTCGTTCTTCAGCCGGTTCGCCGCCTGTCCAAACACGGCCCTCTGCTCCGCTGGGAGCGATCCAACACCTCTGAGCAGGAGCGTGACCTCTCCGCTTCGACCGATGTACTGGTTACGCCACTCTTGCAATGCGTCGGCGGTCTCTGATGCCGATAGCGCGAGCAGACCGGCGTCTCTGACCGCCGTAATGCGGTCCTCGGCTGATGGCCCAGCGCCATCGCCTTTCGAATTATTTACTGATTCAGCCAACTTGATCATGTCTCCAGACGGCTCGCACATGACGCCGTTAGCTCAGGCGCAGGTGGGAGAGACGAGTAATTATGCAATGCCCGCGGTTGATTCGCGTTCGTTCAGGATGGATAAGCGTACCGGGTTCAAGAATCGCTGCGTTCCAGATCATCTTCCGGGCCGACCCGACCTGCCCGGAACAACTCCTCTGACAGTCGGGTCGATATGGATAGCTCGTCGGCCCCGTACCTATCTGCCAGACCGTCTAGTTCCACTTCGATATCGTCCAGTGAACCTTCGGCGAAGGAATCCGCAAGTCTCTGCGCCGATTCCGCAAACACCTCACGAATATTTTTCGCGCCTTGAGTCTGTTGGATCGAAGCGTACAAGCGGTGGTTCTGGGTCAGGAGTCGACCTGTAACGGCGCCCATTGCCAGATACGGCGGCGTCCCAAACTGCCGCAGTTCTTCTAAAGACTCATCACCCTGAAGTGAGCTCGTGACGGCATCCCCGAACGCCATCAGTGCGAAGTGGGTCATTGTCTGAGCGATGAGCATGTAGCGGTCATGCCTCTCCGCCGTGACATTCATGGTGATCGCGCCGAGCCTTTGAAGTCCTCCATCGAGCCATCTGATCAGCGAGCCGTCATCGGTCTGCGTTGGCACCAGCGCTACGGTTTTGTCCGTAATCGAGTCTCCGGTGATGCCGAAGAGCGGGTGTGTGCCCGCAACGGCAACTCCGGGCCCTGCTAGTTTCACCATGTGTGCCAACGGGGCCGTTTTGGCAGAAGACATGTCGATAAGCCAGGCGTCCGTTGCCAGGTGACCGTTCAACCCGTCCATAACTACACCGATCGCAGACAAAGGTACAGCGAGCACAACGAGGTCCGCTTTTGACAACTCCGGGCAACCGACAGAGGCGTTACTCGCTGAATCGATCGTTTTCCGATCAACCAGCGACAGGCCGGATGTACTGTATTCAGCCCGCACATACTCGATAGAAGCGGGAGCGTTCGACAAGGCGTCTAGCGCTTTGTCCGACAGAGGCTCCACGTCGCACAGCGTGACGCGCGCTACATCGTCCAGCTCTGCGAACCAGTGGCGAGCGGCCCAGAGGCCCATGCCATCGGCGGCGCCGATCATGATTACATGCTTGTTCGGTTTGCTGGGTTTTGGCACTTGAATAGGCAAAGTGGGAATGACGAGATAACTTATTAACAGCAGTTCAGCCTATGGCGTCGCAGGGCGGCGTGCAACGCACGCCGCCCTGCGAATGGTCCCCGACAATTACTCGACTAGCGTGGATGAGTGCCGATCGTCGTTAGTTAAAATAACTTGAACCGCCAGTAACCAAACTAGGGAGACATCAATTTGCGGATCGCTTGCCTCGGGATGATGCACGAGACGAACACGTTTCAAACGGTGCCAACGACGTACGAGGCTTTCGAAGAATTTGAGCTGCTTCGGGACGACGAGATCACGGCGCAACACGCCACCGCCAACTCCACGATCTCTGGTTTCTTTGAAGGTGCAGGTCGTTACGAGTTTGATCTAGTGCCCCTGTTACACGCGTTCACCGGACCAACGGGTACCGTCACGAAGGACGCGTTTGATCGGATCGTCGGAGAGATGATCGATATGCTTCGGGGCGCAGGGCCGTTTGACGGCATTTTGCTTGGCCAGCACGGAGCCGCCGTGTCCGAAGAATTTTCGGATATGGATGGTGAGATCGCTTCCCGGGTCCGGGAGGCCGTGGGCGCCAACACGCCGATCGTGATGTGCCTTGACTTACATTCAAACATCACCCGTGCCATGGTGGAGAACGTGGACGCTACGGTCGTATACCGAACCAACCCACATCTGGATCCGAAGGCGCGCGCCGTTGAGGCGTCCGAGATCCTGGTCCAAACGATTCGGGGCGATGTGAACCCCGTTCAATGGATCGAGCAACTGCCTATGGTGATCAACATCTCCAAGCAGGCCACCGAACTCGAGCCAATGAAATCCGTGATGGATGATGTACGAGCCGTGATTGAGCGGCCAGGGATTATCTCGGCAAGTTGTGGACAGGGCTATCCGTACGCAGATGTGATCGAGATGGGCGTGTCATTCGTCGTGATCGCGGACGGCGATGTTAATGCGGCACGTGACGCAGCACAGTGGCTTGCGGAACGGGCTTGGAAGCGGCGAGCGCTATTCGGCAACGACACTCCTACGCCTTCCAAAGCGCTGGCCGCGGCGATAAACGCGCCATTAGATGGAGGGCCGAGCGTAATCATGGATATGGGCGACAACGTGGGCGGCGGCGGTTCTGCTGATTCCACCCATCTACTGGTGGAGGCACAGCGACAGCACGCTTCCGAGCTACTGATGAGCCTGTTCGACCCGGAATCCGTGCAAGCGTGCATCGCCGCCGGTCCGGGTACTGACGTGACGCTCAAGGTTGGCGGCAAAACAGATGATCTTCACGGCATCCCTATCGAGGTCAGTGGCCATGTTCGGGCGATCACAGACGGGCGTTTTGAAGAGCCGACGCCTATCCACGGCGGGTTCAGGTTTTTCAACTACGGCCCGACCGTGGCACTAGACCTCGCTCCCACGGGAGGCCTCGGTGAAGGGAACACGCTCCTGCTGCACACAAAGCGAGGTGTCGGCAACATGACAAGGGAGCAGATGTACTCGATCGGCATCATCCCCGAGCGCTATCGAATCGTGATCGCCAAAGGAGTAGTCTCCCCGAGGGCCGCGTACGAGCCGATCGCTCGGGAGATCATCCTGGCAGACACGCCGGGTGTCTCAAGCGCCGACCTTTCGACGTTCAACTTCAAGCATCGACGCCGGCCACTTTACCCGTTCGAGGAGGATGCAGACTACCAGCCGGGAGGGGTCAGTTTGTAGGCGGCTTGATTCGCAGCACAGTCGAGCCACCCATGAATTCGTACACATTGCCAAAGTTGAGCAATATCTCGTATTCGCCATCGATCACAAAGTTGCCAGGAAGCGTTAGACGTGTCTCGTACGGCGTGAACTCACCGGTGCACTCCACCGTGGAATCGATATCTTCAAAATTGGTGAGGTTGATCCGAATCAAGTCGCCGAACAGCCGGCCACCCGAGCGTGATTGATTTGCATCACCTCGGGTGATGCATGATGACTCTAGACCAGAGTTCATGATGAAGTCATAGCTCAATGGATTGCTATTCGTCAGCTCAAGCCTGAAATCTAAGATCCGAGCCTGAACAGAACGCATCCCCTCTGTGGGTTCCGCCTCTGTGGTAAACGTGAGATTGATAGCGCTGTTGACGATAATTTCGTAATCGGTCGCGGTTTCAAGTCCTTGTAGTTCAACCGTCCGATCATGTGATCCATATATCTCAGTGCAGGCCACGCGAACATCTTCAGGGATTGTGTTCATGACGCTCACAGTGATGACGCCAGTTCCGACGTTCACATGCATGTTGTCATACTTCGCACAGCCATTTGGCAGCCCTGACACAATCCTGAGCAGATAGTCGGACTCGCCATCATCCGTAACTATGACCTCGGCCACGTCGATCGGCGCGAAAACCTCTATGCGTGGAGCGAACTCTGCGTCAGGCGGTGTGTCGTCGCTACCGCACGCAGCCGCCAACACAAACAACGCTGAGATCACGAGAAACATCCCCGCACGCACGGCCCGATTCATATGGATTCCGCTCCTTGGTATAGTGCCTAATTCTTAAAATAGAGTGTCGATTGTGGATCATTCCGCCCTCTGAATCCATAACGCCACGGCTGACTGTTCGGATTTCTTGTCCCGGTACTAACCCCTCGCACAAGTTTGACGCGACGAGAAGCATCTACATATACTCGTGGTTAATCAGATTTCGTAATGGCTGTGACATGGACTAGTAGGTCGAGTTACGAGAACGAGCGAGCCGGAGTTGGTGTGAGTCCGGTATCCACGAACTTTACCGAATGGACCTTGGAGCCGCAGGGTGAAAGGGATGGCAGTCGCCACCCGATTAGTTTTTGCCGGAGTGGGCACCGTTATCAGAGCCCAGGGCCTCGGGCCGTTCTCCAGTTAGTGGGAACCGGGATCGGCGCCTGATTTGAGATGCCGGAGTGAGGAACATTAGTTTCCCGCCCTGGTAACAAGGGTGGCACCGCGTGGCTATTTCAACCTCGCCCCTTCCGGGAGCGAGGTATTTTTTTGCCCGAAGATCTTTGAGTGATTTTGAGGGCTTGAGGCAGATATGGCTGACAACACTGGACGAAAACGAATCCTGACCGGCATCCGGCCGACGGGCCAACTTCACATCGGTCATTACGTTGGTGCACTGGAAAACTGGGTCCGACTACAGCAAGAGTACGACGCTTATTTTCTTATCGCGGACTATCAGGCGCTGGGCGATCACATAGACGATATTCAGTTGATTCGTGATTCCGTGTTGCAGGTCGCTATCGACTGGCTCTCGGTCGGGCTTGACCCTGAAGAGAGCACATTTGTCATCCAGAGTTACGTGCCAGAGCACGCAGAGTTGACGATGTTGCTCAGCTTCATTACGCCGCTCGGGATGCTGCAGCGAAACCCAACTCTCAAGGCGGAGACGGAGCAGTTACGGGCGGATCAGTTAAACGTCGGTTTCTTCAACTACCCGATGAGCCAGGTCGCAGACATCTTGCTGCCACGCGCTGATTTGGTGCCGGTTGGCGAAGATCAGGCGCCGCACATCGAGATGACTCGCGAGATCGCACGCAAGTTCAACCGTCTGTTCGCCCCTGTTTTCTCGGAGCCAGGCACTCTGATCGGGCGCATTCCACGACTTCCCGGCACCGACGGTTCGCCCAAAATGAGCAAGAGCCGTGGCAACACCATCCTGCTCGGGGACGATCCCGAGACGGTGCGCAAGAAGGTCATGAGCATGTTCACCGATCCGACCCGATTGCGCGCGACAGACCCGGGCCACGTCGAGGGCAATCCAGTTTTCGAATACCACGACGCCTTTAACCCGGACACGGCCGAAGTCGACGATTTCAAAGAGCGCTACCGAACCGGGAATGTAGGCGACGTCGACGTCAAAAAATCGCTCGTCATCGCCATGAACAACTTCCTGGATCCAATCCGTGAAAAGCGTGCCTACTACGAGGCCCACATGAATGAGGTCGAAGAGGCGCTTATGGAGGGTACCCGGCGGGCACGGGTGACGGCGGCGGAGACGATGAAGTCCGTTCGAGACGCCATGAAGATCAGCAGTTACACGGACAGCTGGAAATGACTATTTATATTTTGGCGTCGCCTAGTTTTTTGAAAGAGCAGCCGGGCATGGCACGTGCCCGAGCATCAGTGCTATTCAGAGCGGATAGATGGGGCTGGCGAAGTTGATCGGCTTCGTTATTCACCATCGTCCGAGAACGTTTCGCGTTCCGGATAACCTCGGAGAATCCCATGCACACCCCAACTCTTGAACAGTTCAAATCGCTCGCAGCGACTAGCAACACGATCCCCGTATACAGGGAGATTAGCGCCGACCTGGAGACTCCAGTCTCAGCCTACCTGAAGGTCGCCCGCGGTCCATACTCCTTCCTGCTTGAGTCCGTCGAGGGCGGCGAGAACCTGGCCCGTTACAGCTTCATCGGAGCCGAGCCGCTTGAAGTTCTAAGTACCGGCCCTGGTCAGCCCGGCGGTGAAGTGGATCCGCTTGACCTGTTGAAGGCCCGTCTCGCAAAGATCCATTACGCAGAAGAGTCAGGGTTGCCACGTTTCTCCGGAGGGGCTGTCGGATACGTCTCGTACGACGCCATTAAGTACTTCGAACCACGTGTGCCACAGGCACCGGGTTGCGGCGTCGATGTGCCGGAGTCAGTCTTCATGCTGGCCGATGGGCTGCTCATTTTTGACCATGTACAGCACAAGATCTCGGTGGTCGCACACGCCTTCGTGGACGGAGACGTAGAAGGGTCATACCGGGATGCAACCAACAAAGTGGAAACACTGGTCAACCGATTGCAGGGACCACTTCCCCGTCACGCATATCGGCGAATCTCAGCTCCTCAACCCGGGATGCGTTCCTCGGAGGGCGGCGCCGATTACGGTGACGCTAGCAAACCGGGAGAACCTGTTACGGCCAACGGCCGCGATCTCGGCTACGAAGCCGAATCCAACATGAGCCGCGACAACTACGACCACATGATCGAGGTCGGCAAGAAGAACATCTTCGACGGCGAAGTGATTCAGGTGGTTCTGTCCCACCGAATGTCGCGCCGTACGGATGTCCGGCCATTCGACCTGTACCGCTCACTCAGGACAGTTAACCCGTCTCCGTACATGTTCTACATCAACCTGGACGGTTTTCAACTGGTCGGAGCATCGCCGGAGATGCTGGTCCAGGTTATCGATGGCGAAATGGCGCTGCATCCGATCGCCGGAACGCGCCGACGGGGAGCGACCCCGGCGGAGGATCTTGAGTTGGAAGAAGAGCTTCGATCAGACGAAAAAGAGCGAGCGGAACACGTGATGCTCCTCGATCTTGGCCGGAACGATGTCGGGCGGGTGTGCAAGCCCGGGACAGTGAAGGTCAGGCAAATGATGGATGTGGAGCGCTACTCGCACGTAATGCACCTCGTATCGCACGTAACCGGCACGCTGCGGGATGACCTAGACGCTTACGACGCATTCCGCGCCGGCTTCCCGGCCGGCACCGTGTCCGGAGCGCCAAAGGTTCGTGCGATGGAGTTGATCGCAGAGTTGGAGCCCGACCAGCGCGGCGGATACGCAGGCGCAGCAGGTTACTTCAGTTACGACGGCAACATGGATACGGCGATCTCGCTGAGGACTATGGTGTTCAAGGACGGCGTTGCACACGTCCAAGCGGGTGGCGGCATCGTGGCCGACTCGACGCCCGAGGGAGAATACCAGGAGACGATCAACAAGATGGCGGCGATGATGCGGGCCATCGATCATGCCGAAGAAAACATGGGCGAAGACTGAAGCCCACAGAGGTGTTTATCTGCCGCTTACCAACCACCTTCCCACGGTCAGCACGCCTTAGTCGTGACACGATCGGATACTCATGATGACAAATGACAACGGTTCACTCCTAAATCAGCAACGGACAAGCCTGTCCGATTTGTTGGCGGCCCACGAAGAGACGCCCTGGAGTGAAGACGTCATCGTGAACGACCGGAATCGGGTTCGGGTTATTTACAACCAGCCCGGCGAGTCGGTTTTCGATCTTATTAACCCTGACAACGACGAGTTCTGGATTGTGTTGTTCGGTCAGATTTCCTGGCGTATCGGCGATGAGGGAGTGATGAACGCCCGTCCCGGCGACATCGTGTTCGTGCCTGCTGGCACGAAATACTCCATCAGGACGACAGGACGCGACCCATCTGTAAGGGTCTCGATCAATGCGCCGGACGCGCCGGAGCCACCGAAGATCGAAAGCGCGCTTATCAATCCCAACCCGGAACGCATCCCGGGCGATCCGAGGTATCCAGATGCTCAAGCCTGAACTTTTCGGAGAACTCCAGAGATAACAAAATGCTGCTATTAATAGATAATTACGACAGCTTTACATACAACCTGTACCAATACCTGTGTGAACTGGGGGCGGAGGTCGAAGTGGTCCGCAACGATGCGGCCGGAATCGACGAGCTGACAGCGATGGCGCCTGAACGCGTCGTGGTGTCCCCGGGACCGTCAACGCCGATGAACGCGGGCGTGTCCATCGAGGCCATCAGGCACTTCGGGCAGCACGTACCGGTCCTGGGCGTGTGCCTCGGTCATCAGTGCATCGGTGAGGCGTACGGCGCAAGTGTTGAGCACGCGGGCGAAATCATGCACGGCAAGACCTCGATGATTTCAAACGACGGCAAAGGGGTGTTCACCGGACTGCCTGATCCATTCGAAGCCGTCCGATATCACTCCCTTGCTATTAATCCGGACTCGATTCCGGACGCGCTTGAGGTGACGGCACACAGCCCGGGTGGCATCATCCAGGGCATCCGCCATCGTGAGTTGCCGGTAGAGGGCGTACAGTTTCACCCTGAATCTATCCTGACGGAGGTAGGCAAAGCCCTCCTCCAGAACTTCCTGAACAAGTCAGCGCCCGTTGAGTCCGCGCCAGTGGGTGCTTGAGGCGAACTCATGGACATCAAAGAAGCAATAACAGAGGTTGTTGAGGGCCGGGATCTCACGGTCGATGCAGCCGCGGACGTGATGCAGCAGATCATGGGCGGCGAAGCCAGCGAGGCGCAGTTCGGGGCATTCGTAACCGGACTGCGCATGAAGGGCGAGACGGCGGAAGAGATCGCCGGGATGGCACGCTCCATGCGTGACGTGTCGCTGCATGTCACGTTTGACGGACCGACCGTGGACACCTGCGGCACAGGTGGCGATGGCCAGAAGACCTTCAACATCTCTACGACAGCCGCGTTCGTGGCCGCCGGCGCTGGGGCGATCGTCGCGAAACACGGGAATCGAGCGATGTCTTCGTCATCCGGCAGCGCAGACGCGCTTGAAGCTTTAGGGGTCAAGATTGATCTCGGACCGGATCACGTTCGAAGCTGCCTTGAACAGGTCGGTATCGGATTCATGTTCGCCCAGGCGTTCCACCCGGCCATGAAGTTCGCCGGACCGCTGCGCCCGCAGATCGGCATCAGGACCGTTTTCAACCTGCTTGGCCCGCTGACCAACCCGGCGAGCGCGGATCACCAGGTGATCGGTATGGGCGACCCTGCGGCCGCCGGAAAAGTGGCACAGGCGTTGCACATACTCGGGACGTCCGGTGCTTTCGTGGTTTACTCGGAAGACGGTATGGATGAAATCAGCCCCGAGGGCTCATCTCACGTGTACGAGGTAGGGAACGGACCGGTCTCCGAGCGATCCGTGAGTGCAAATGACTTCGGACTTACCGAGCACAAACGCATCTACCTGACCGCAAACACGGTGGAGGAAAGCATCAGGCTGATCTGCGGGGTGCTGGAAGGCAAGAGTTCTTCCGGCGTTGAGGCGGCAGCACGCACCGTCGTAGTGATGAACGCAGCTGCTGCATTAATGGCCGTTGGACAGGCGCAAACGCTTGAACAGGCCGCCGGTCTCGCGGCCGAGTCCATCGACAGCGGAAGGGCTCTCGAAAAGCTGGCGTCACTGGCTGCGCTGTCTCAGAAGCTGGCCGCAAGATGATCGCGCACGGCAAAAACACCGGCACGGTACTAGACGAAATCGTAGCCAATAAACGAGAGGCGCTTCTCGAGGCGCAGCGTGAAATTTCGCTGCCCGCTGTACGAAATGCTGCGGAATCTGCCGGGTCCCGCTCGGACTTCTATACGGCTCTCTCTGGCCCCGGTGTTTCAGTAATCACGGAGATGAAGCGGTCTTCAGCGTCCGCCGGGTCGCTTGCGCCAGAACTTGATCCGTCAAAGATGGCGAAGACGTTCGTTTATGGCGGTGCTTCAGCGATCTCGGTGCTGACCGAAGCCAGCCACTTTTCTGGGACGCTAGACGACTTGCGTATGGTGAAGGCGGTAGCCGGCCCGGATAGGGTGCCGGTGATGCAGAAGGACTTTGTCTTCTCCGACTACCAGATCTACGAGGCGGCGGCGAACGGTGCAGACGCCGTCCTTCTCATCATCGCCATCCTGGAGCCCGACCAGTACTCGGAGCTACTTGCCCTCGCACTGGGCCTCGGGTTGGGAGTGCTGGTTGAGGTTTTCAGCGAGGACGAGCTCGATACTGCACTTGTACAAAACCCACAGATCATCGGGATCAACAACCGTGACCTGAAAACTTTAAAAACCGATATCGCTCTGTTTGAATCGCTCGCCCCCCAGGTTCCCAAAGATAAAATACTTGTTGCCGAGTCGGGCATGAAGGGTGTGCAGGACGTCCAGCGAATGGAGGCATCCGGAGCACACGCCGTATTGATCGGTGAATCGCTAATGCGGGCCGGTGGCAGTGTGTCAGAGCTTGTGGCCAGGCTGGCCAGGTAACCGCCATATGCCATCACCACACGTCAAGATTTGCGGGCTGCGAGATGCCCAGAACGCCCAGGCAGCCGCCTTGTCCGGCGCGGATCTGGTCGGGTTCGTTTTCGTCGAAGGTGTTCGCAGGCAGCTTGACCCAACAACCGGCGCAACAATAATCGCCCGCTTCCGAAACTCCCTGTCTGAAGATTCGATGCCGGGGCCACGCGTCGTTGGGTTGTTCCGCAATCAATCGGTTGAGTTCGTCAATCGGGTCGCACGAATGGCTGGACTCGACATGGTGCAGTTGAACGGCGATGAGGATGACGCGTACTACGCTCAGGTGGATTTGCCGATCTTAAGACAGGTACGCGTGCGTCCTGAAACATCCCCTGAGGATCTTGGGGCGGAGGTAAGAGCGCACCTGGAAGCCGGCCGCATGGTGCTGCTGGACGCTTACGACCCCAATAGTCCGGGCGGGACCGGTAAGCCATTCGAGTGGTCCAAAGCGGCGGCCGTAGCGTCACTGGAAGGTGTGTTACTGGCCGGTGGCCTGAACCCGGACAACGTCGTTGATGCCATCCAGGGACTCGGCGCGTGGGGCGTTGACGTGTCGTCCGGAGTTGAGACGGACGGCGACAAGGATGACGTCAAGATCCACGATTTCGTTACCGAGGCGCTGAGCGCTTAAGTCTTCGCAACATCGCGGCACGGTGGATGAGGGCGTGCCGGAGTGCTGGGCAGGAAACCCTTCGTCTCGGGTTCAGGATGACGATAGTGTCCTGACGCTAATATCGGGGCGTATGACAATGCCCCGTAAGTCTACCGACGCCCCCTACGACTGTCTTGCTGGACAACTATTCGACTGTGACGGACTTTGCCAGGTTACGGGGTTTGTCCGGGTTGTGTCCGAGCGCCACACTCGTGTGATAGGCGAGTTGCTGCATCGGGATCAGCGTGATCATGGGAACAATCCACTCCGGTGCTTCCGGCACCCACAGCACCTCATCCGTAAGCCCGGGCATCGTCGTGTCGCCATATGTCGCCAGGGCGATTACTTCACCGCCGCGTGCCTTCACCTCATTGATGTTGCCGACCATCTTGTCGTACAGCGCTCCCTGCGGGGCCAGCGCTACTGTAGGCATGTCATCTGAGATCAAAGCTATAGGGCCGTGTTTCATCTCCCCGGCTGGATAGCCCTCCGCGTGAATATAGGCGAGTTCCTTCATCTTGAGCGCGCCCTCCATCGCCACCGGGTGCAGCGCCCCACGCCCTAGGTAGAGGAGATGGCGTTTGTCCCCGAGCCGATCATGGGCCAGCTGTTCGCAATGGTCGTCATCGTCGATCATCTCAGCGATTAGGCCGGGCAGGCGTGACAGGTCCGAAACCAGCTTGATTGCTCGTTTCGCGGATAACGTGCCCCTGTGAATTCCAAGGTAAACCGCTAGCTGATAGAGAACCGTAAGCGAGCACATCATCGTCTTGGTCGATGCGACGCCGATCTCCTGACCTGCGCCCAGGTAGAGAGTTCCGTCAGCTACCAATGTTGCCTGCGTGCCCTCAGCCTCGACCAGCGCTATCTGTTTCGCACCTGACTGGGTAGCAAGATCCATCGCGGCGAGCGTATCGGCCGTCTCCCCGGACTGGGTTACCGATATCACCAGTGTTCGTTCGTTCAGCGAGGTCGAACGATACCGAAGTTCAGACGCGTTCTCAGCCTGCGCCGGGATTCCGGTGACCGCCTCGATCATCTGCGCCCCGTACATGCAGGAGTGGAGACTCGTACCCATGCCGGAGAGGATCACTCGATCAATCAGCCGGATCTCATCGTCCGTATACGGCAACTCTGGAAGATCGACTACACCATTTTCAAAATCCACACGGCGCCGCATCGCAGATGAAACGGCCTCAGGCTGCTCCGCTATTTCCTTGGCCATGAAGTGTGGGTACTCACCGCGAGCGGCAGCTTCGAAATTGCGGCTTATCCTAGCGGGGGACCGTTCGAGAACCATCCCGGATAGGTCTGAATATTCCGCGCCGGATGCCGTTATGGACGCCATTTCACCGCTGCGTAGATACACCACGAGATCTGTGTGCGGAAGGATCGCCAGCACGTCGCTCGCAAGCAAGTTGAAACCATCACCAATCCCGACGACGATCCCCCCGGCGTTGCCAAGCCGTACGCCTACAATCACTCCCGGTTCGGCGGCGGAAGTCGCCACAAACGACGAAGCGCCCTGTATCCGCCTCGCAGCACAACGCACCGCCGCAGCCAGGGACTCCCCAGATTCGACACGGCGTGCGATCAGGTGGGCGATCACCTCGGTATCGGTTTCGGAGCTGAACAGATAACCGGCGTCGGATAGCTCGGTCCGCAATGCGATGTAGTTTTCCACGATTCCGTTGTGCACCACCGCCACCCGGCCTTCCGCACTTGTGTGCGGGTGGGCGTTTGGGATGGTGACGCCGCCGTGCGTGGCCCAGCGCGTGTGGGCAATGCCAACCGTTGGTTCAGCGCCGCCGTTCCAATCTTGTCCGGAGACCGCCTCCGCAAGATCGTCCACCCCGAGCGCGCGCGTCACCGCGGACTTCCCGTCGCCGTTCTGGACTCCAATCCCGGCGCTGTCGTAACCGCGGTACTCCAGGGTCCGGAGACCGGACACGAGGATCGGGGTGACCGGTTCGCTACCGGCATAAGCGATAATTCCGCACATGGGCGGCTCGTTACTCCCTGTTATTTCGGGTTGGTTAACCTGCCGCCCAGGTTATTCGTCCGGCAACTCGATCGTAGTCGTATAGAAAAACGGCGCTTCAGCGACTTCTCTGTATTCGCCCCGATAGCTCTCAGGCAGAAGTGTCGCTACACGCCCCATGATTTCAGATGCAGCCACCCCGGTCTCAAATCTGGACAATTTGCGTTTTACATTCAAATGGAATGGACGTCCGATGTGCACACGGATACTGCCTTTGGGTTTGAATACTCGGAGTCCAGATCGCATCTCCTCAACCCCAACCATTCCGACAGGGAGGATCGGTATTCCGGCACGGGCGGCCAGCGGTACGATGCCAGACTGGGCGCCTTTCATTTCGCCGGGGTTACGTGTGCCTTCCGGAAATAGGGCAAGTGTCGCCCCCGGGCGCTTGAGTTCAGTCAACGCCCATCGAAGCGCCCCCAGATCCATCGCACCCCTTCGCAACGGCTGCGCACCATAAGACTTCAAGAACCACCGTCCTACTGGAGTTAAGTTCTTGAATATCGATTCTTTCGCCAGGAAACGAGTGTCGCGCCTGAGTGACGCGGTAAGAATTGGCATGTCCACATTGCTCTGGTGGTTTGCGATTACTATCAGCGGTCCGTCAGCCGGTATATTTTCCCGCCCATCGACAGCGTAATCGGCAAATATTTTTAGTGTGACTCGCAGCGCGCTGTTGGCAAACCTGTGCACGAGAAATGTCATCAAATGTCGCCCTTTTCGGGAACGCCACGGGCTAGAGATTCTAGGCGATCAACTACGCCTTCCAGCCCAAGATCATCGGTCGTCAATGTCACGGCGTCGCCGGCGGGTTTCAGCGGTGCAGCGTCACGTGTCGAGTCAAGTTCATCCCGGCGACGCAGGTCTTTAAGCACGATCTCGTACGCTATGTCTGACCCTGACTCCAGCAACTGGTCGTGCCGACGACGGGCGCGCACCTCTACCGAGGCGTCCAGATATATCTTCAGGCCGGCGCCGGACATCACCACCGTCCCGATGTCACGCCCGACCATCACGATCTGACCCTTCGCAGCAGCCTCTCGTTGTAGTCGCACAAGAACTTTTCGTACGCCCGGGACCGCCGATACAGCGGAAACGGACCGCTCAACCTCGGGGCTTCGAAGATTGTGTGTCACATCACCGGCGTTAACGATCACTCTGCACTCCTCACCCGGGTCACCCACCAGCTCCATCTGAACCTCAGATGCAAGTTGCGTTAACACTTGAGCATCGCTCAATGACAGGTTTTTCTGGAGCGCCAGATAGGTGATGGCCCGGTACATCACGCCGGTGTCCAGAAACATGTGCCCCAGGCGTGCTGCAAGCATTCGGCCGGCCGCGGTCTTTCCCGAGCCAACCGGCCCATCTATCGCTATGAAAGTGGCGACTCCAGTCGACAAACATTGGTCCTTGTTACGACAGTTTCTCGCGGCGTGGATTATCGCAGTTCTCCGTCCTGAGTTTATATTCTCCACCCTGACACGAACATAGGCATTGGACATTTCGGATATGAATCCACACGGCAGCCGGGTGCCGTCCTCACGTTATTCTCAATATTCTG
This sequence comes from Dehalococcoidia bacterium, assembly GCA_029936485.1. Classification (GTDB taxonomy): domain Bacteria; phylum Chloroflexota; class Dehalococcoidia; order Lucifugimonadales; family Lucifugimonadaceae. The sequence goes on along the minus strand of JAPYSM010000003.1, from coordinate 2,727 downwards.
CAAAAAATGAGACACTTAAGCCCGTTCATCGGTCGGCTGCGGTCGGCGCGAATTCGTCAATAGATCACCGAGCGACATGCAAGCAGGAGTGGACCGAATGAACCTATTCGACTGGGTACTGATCGCTGTATTTGTCGGTGGCGCCCTTCTAGGTCTCAAATGGGGCCTTGTGCAATCCATACTGAACTTCATTGCGGTATACGTCGCAATGCTTGTCAGTGCACAGATCGCAGACGGTCTGGTGGCCCGTGTTACCGATGACATCCAGAACGAATCCATTGCTACCGCCATCGGTTACGTTGTCATCTTCCTGAGTGTCTTCATAATCGTCCAGATAGTGGGCAAGATCATCCGGCCGATGCTTACGCTAATCTTCCTTGGATGGGTCGATAAGCTTGGCGGAGTCGTAGTTGGCGTACTACTTGGCGGAATCCTGGTCATCGGTGCGGTAACTGCTATGGCTCGTGTCGCATACCCTCAAGACGAAACGATCCTTGTCGAAATCGAAGATCTCGTCTCCGGAGATCTCGAAGCCGCCAAAGAGCGTCTTTACCAGGAACTTGCCGAGCGATACGGGCGTGACACCCTGAAGGATTGGCTCGCAGGCTCGTCTCTGGTTCCCGGGGTTCTGAGCACCAGGTCTAAATTGCCAGCAAACGTGCTCGGGTTGGTCCCCGGAGAGTTCGCAACGGCGCTCGATACCCTTGAAGCGGACCTAGCCGATAACATCGAATAATTGACGTTTTACCCATTTGAGCGTGCTTAATGGCGTCCGAGAAGGTATGTTTGGCCTGAATGCTTAAGGTCTCCGACCCCGTTTCCGACGTAGGTCACCTTCAAGTCAGAGAACACGACGAAATAAACTTCTCAAAATTCAGCCTTATGCCCTGATTTCATTCACAAACAGGGCATCTGCGGAGGATGACGGCGCGTGGACCGCTCTCCAGTTCTGCTGCTGAACCAAAATTATCAGCCGCTAAACGTATGCGATGTACGAAGGGCTTTCGTACTCCTGGGTCACGGCAAAGCCGAGACGCTTGAGATCACTGACGCTGTGATCCGAAGCGCGTACGAAGAACACGCAGAGCCTTCCATTCTGCGGCTCCTCTACATGGTAAAGCGACCGTTGCATGAGCGGAGACTCTCGCGCCGAGAGGTGTTCATACGCGACCGCCACACCTGCCAGTACTGCGGCAAAAAGAGTGGCCGCCTGACCCTGGATCACGTGGTTCCGCGCTCACGCGGCGGCGAGCACTCCTGGACCAACATCGTTAGCGCATGTGATCGCTGCAACCATCGGAAGGCCGGACGCACGCCTCGGGAGGCCAATATGTTGCTTCCCCGTGATCCTGCGCCTCCACGGCCAAATCCATACGCCTTTTTCCACGCAGGACGCATCCAGGATCAGTGGCGGGCCTACCTGCCGTGGATGGATTCCAAGCTCGGCATGAACGACGAATACGAGGTAGCGAGCGCCGATTGACTCGGTCCGGGAATTTCGCCCGAGCAAACGACTTAAGGTCTGCTCATCCGTGAATCACGCCGATCTGATTACGCGCCCGGCCAGCTTGCCGATCGACGCATGCAGCATCTGGGCCGTACCGATAACAACCACGGCCTCCAGTTCCGTCCCATCATCGTCTCCAATCACGGACAATTCGATCACGACCGTATCTCCCGGGATGGTGTTCACACCGCTGGCGTCAACGAATAGAACCGGCGAATTTCGAGAGGTCCGGACACCGATCATGTCTTTGCTCAAAGTGTGAGCCTCAAGAGGCCGGGGCATCCCAGCTGCCGTCTGACGATTCGTCCGCCTCCCCGAGTGCTATCGACTCAACGATCCCTGATGGGATCGTTGGCAGCTCCAGCATCAAGACCTCCAGGACGACGCGTGGCATACCGTTACGTCGCAGTCCCTCTGCCGCCTTGGATATGGCCTCGATCGCAATCCGAGCGTCGTCATCACCCGCCGCTGTAGCTACTCTGCCCAAATGTTCGGTCCACGCAATGTTGGCCACAGAATCCGTGACTTCGTGTTTGAGAAGCAGAATGTCACGCCAGATTGATGTCCAGAGTTCCAACTCTCGGGACACCATATCGCGATTCCGCGAGAACTCCCTCGCTATCTCGTTTGCATAACGGAATCGCTCTTCGATATCGCCGGCGCTAGTGACAAGCACACGAAGCACCGCCTGCTGGTAGCGATCGATCGTCGTCTCATCCTTCAGTCCAGCAAAGGCGCGACCAGGTCGACCTCCGGCAAGGCGAGCCAATTGCGCCGCGTTATCCGGGTTCGCGCCTCCCTGTTCTATCAAGCCCTGTTCGATCTCTGCCCTCGGGATCGCATGCAGCTCTATTAATTGGCATCTGGAGATCACGGTCTGGGGGAGCGATTCAGCAGAAGGCGCCAGGAGGACGATGATGACCTGCTCCGGCGGCTCTTCCAGTGTCTTGAGGAGGGCGTTCCAGCCTGCGCCGTCCGGGCTCATGCGGTCTGCCCCGTCAAATATGATGACCCGCCGCCCCCCCTCAAACGGGTTGAGGTGAACATCATGCTCCATCTCCCGAATGTGGTTGATGCTGATCAGCGTCCGCGCTGCATCTTCCTTCTCCGTGCTCTCGCGTGTCCCGGTGCTGACGCCGCGTATCGGCGTGTGAGGATCGATCACTTTGATATCGGCGTGGACGTCCCGGCTGATCCGGTCACAGGGGCCACAACGACCA
>JAPYSM010000142.1 GCA_029936485.1 Dehalococcoidia bacterium | reverse complement strand
GGCGGCGCCCTGGACGTCCCCGGGAATGTCACGGACTATGCCGAGTTCAATGTCTGGTCGGACCCGGAAGCCACCGCACTTGTCTTCAATTCCGACGTGCCCGTGACAATGGTCGGTAGTGATGTATGCAATCAAGTACGTACCTACGCCGACAAGACGCCTGTACCCATCAATCCGGTAATACGACGTCTCACCCAAGCGCAGTACGCCGCCCGGCCAGGTCGTCGGATCACCCTTTACGACCCGGTCACAGTGATGGCCGTTGCACGGCCGAGTATTGTGAAACTGGAACGGTTAAACATTGCGGTAGACACTAGCGACGGCCCGGAGCGGGGTCGAACGCGTCGGCATCCGGCCGGGGCGACGATCGACGTAGCGACGGGCGTAGATATTGAAGCAGCAATCGGTTTGTTCACCAGACGTGTAATACAGGGTCGGTTTTAAACAGAGCTAGTTCAATCTTAAAGATTGTTGACAATTCCGGGATTATTTACGAGCGATATCTCATTTCCGTGATGATCTTTGTGCCATTCAGCAATCGCGGATTTAAGGAACCACCAGAGGACTCTGGGATTCGAATTAACGCTGATGCGGAAATCACAGGCTGTTTTTCACGTATGTGGCGGTAAAATGTTTTCATCTGCGACGACAGTTCCAGACCTGCCTCTACCAGAACGGGTAATCTGTACCGCTGTCCAGGACATCCGAATTCGATCGCACCGGGTACGGGAGACTCAATGACCACGAGCACCATAGAGACTGTTGACCGAGAGATCTGTAACGTCGTCCAGTCTGACTTCCCGCTGGTAGAACGCCCTTTCCTCAAAATTGCGGAAGGCCTCGGCATCACCGAAGACGAGGTGATGGAGCGGATAATCGAGCTAAAGCGTAAGAACATCGTTCGACAAATCGGAGCAATCTTCGACACACGTCGGCTCGGCTACATAACCACGCTCGTCGCTATGCGTATCCCCGAGGAGTCGCTGGAGAACGCTGCACAGATCATCAACCGCCACCCGGGCGTCAGCCACAACTACGCCCGCAACGGACGCTTCAACCTCTGGTTCACGCTCGCAGTCTCTCCGTTTGAAGATATGGATGAGACCCTGGCCAAAATGGTCAAGGAGACAGGAGCAGAGGTTACCCGCAAGATGCCGACGATCAAATTCTTCAAGATCGGCGTCAACTTTGACATGGTGAAACAGGAATCCGACGCCTCCACTTATTTCAAGCCCGACGAGCCGGTGGACTCGAAGTCAGACGCCCCGATGATGGACGCTGATTGGAATAAGGCACAGGCCCTGACCGATTTCGACATCGCGTTCGTCCGGGCGATGCAGGAAGACCTCCAGATCATCCCCGAACCGTTCAAGGATATGTCGGATGAGCTCGGGATAGATATCGCCGCGTTGTTCGCGCATGTCGATGACATGGTGGGCCGCAAGTTGATGCGCAGATTTTCCGCTGTGTTGCACCACCGCAGAGCTGGCTTTTACGCAAACGCTATGGGCGTATGGAACGTCCCTGAAGCCCGTTCGGAAGAAGTCGGCAATCTGATGGCGCAGTCACGATCCGTGACTCATTGTTACGAGCGACCACGTTTCCCTGACTGGAAGTACTCCCACTTCACCATGCTTCATGCGACCTCCCAGGAGGGATGCGAGGAACTGGCGAAGGAGATTTCCGACACTACCGGAATAACCGACTATCAGCTCCTGTACTCGAGCCGCGAGTATAAAAAGACCCGTGTCCGTTACTTCGTGGACGAGTAGGCCACAAAATCTGACATAGCGGCGAGAAACCTTGCAAGCAATCAGGGCTCAGCCTGGCGAGTCACCACGGTCGCTGCTGTTTAATGATGGCCTCGCGTCATCACCCAGAGGAGATACCTATGCCCGCGTATTACCCCATTTTCGTAGATATTCGTGATCGCAAATGCCTTGTCTTTGGCGGAGACCACGAAGGCGAACGCAAGGTCCGATACCTCCTCGATTGCGGGGGCGAGGTGACGTTATTCAGCCCAGACAACGACACCCTTCCGGGACTCATTGAACTCGTTTCAGAGGGCAAAATTTCCTGGGAGCATCGCAAATACGAGGCGGGAGACATCGCAGGAGCCTGGATCGTCATCGTTGCGGACACCTCTTCGGAAGAGATAAACAAAGCGATCGAAACAGAATCTCAAAAGCGAAACGTCCTCTGTAACGTGATGGACGTCACCCCTCTATGCAACTTCATCGCCCCGGCGATCATTCACCGTCAGGACGTAACCGTCGCCGTCTCAACGGCCGGAACCAGCCCCGCTCTCGCGCGCCGGCTTCGCGAGCGTATGACGGACACGGACTACTGCCAGTGCCTGCGTTGGGCTGACATGGGTCCGATGTTCGCAGATGTGCGGGTAGAAGTCCGTGGCCGCGAACTTCCAATAACTCCGGACGACTGGGCAGAATCCATCACAAACAAGATGCTTGAGCAGTTCGAATCCGGGGACAAAGATGGCGCAAGGGCTATGCTGGTCTCTGCACTCGAAGAGCGAGCTGCACAGTAAACGGTGGGGCTGAGTACAAAATCCTGGCGATCTCACTCTCCCTGAAAGCCACGGCGGACACATCAAATGACCGGTACTAAACCGCCCCTTGTCCGGGTCGGGACACGCGCAAGCGAACTTGCGGTCATACAGACCGGACTCGTTATGTCGATGCTCCGCGAGGCGCACCCGGATATCGAGTTCGAGCTCGTACGGATCAGCACCGCGGGCGATCGCGACAAACGGTCCGCTCTAGAGACCGTAGGCGTTTCCATCTTCGTGAAGGAACTGGAGGCGGCGCTTGAAGACGGCCGGGCTGACATCGCGATCCACAGCCTGAAAGATATGCCGTCCGAGTTGCCGGAAGGATTCACGCTCGCGGCCTTGCCGGAACGTGGCGACCCGCGAGATGTACTTGTCAGCCGTTTCGAAGGCGGCGTCGCGGACCTGCCGTCCGGCGCACGAATCGGAACCAGCAGCCCGCGACGCGTCGCACAACTCCGCGCAGCAAGAGGCGATCTGGAGATCATCCGAATTCGTGGCAACGTCGATACCCGCATGACCAAGGCGCTCGGCGGCGACGAGACCGGCTACGACGGCGCCATCCTCGCCGCCGCCGGGCTCGACAGGATGGGCCGGATGGGGGAGGTCTCAGAAGCGCTGGACTCGGACAATTTCATCCCGGCCTCCGGACAGGGAACGCTCGCCGTTGAGACCATGGCATCGAATACGATCCTGATCGAACTCATCTCAGCCGTCGATCACGCCCCCACCCGGGCGGTTTCAAACGCCGAGAGGGCATACCTAGCCCGTCTTGGAGCCGGTTGCGCCACGGCCGCCTCAGCTTTTGCCACGCTGGACGGCGACAGCATGACCATCCGCGGATTTGCGGCATCCCTTGATGGCGATCGATCGATGACCAGGACCAGTTCGGGTGATATCGGCGATGCGTCCGAACTAGGAAACGCACTGGCCGAAGACATGATCAAAAATGGCGCCCTGGAGTTGATCCATGCCTGAGAGTCCAGACAGTCAGGCCGGCCCCGGACTCGTCTCGCTTGTCGGAGCAGGACCGGGCGACCCCGGGCTTATTACCGTCAAGGCCATGAACCGTCTCAGGGCAGCAGACGCCGTCGTTTACGACAGGTTGTCTGACCCGGGACTGCTCGCCCAGGCGCGACCGGATGCCGAGATGTTCGACGCGGGAAAAGACCCCGGGGACGTACGGATGACGCAGGACGAGATCAACGCCCTGCTGGTCAAACTGTCATCGGCCGGGAAGTCCGTGTGCCGTCTAAAAGGCGGCGATCCCTTTGTATTTGGACGCGGCGGTGAAGAAGCCCTAGCGCTATCCAAACACGGACTGCCGTTCGAAGTCGTACCCGGCGTGACATCTTCCATAGCGGCGGCGGCCTACGCGGGCATCCCCATCACACACCGGGGCGTGTCGACCTCGTTCACCGTCGTCACCGGCAGCGAAGATCCAGCCAAGCCAGACTCACAACTCAACTGGGACGCGCTTGCCGCCCTGCCCGGAACGCTCGTGTTCCTCATGGGCTGGAGGGCGCTCCCTGCCATCACCCGTGAGTTGATCTCACGCAGCGCATCGCCGGACCGGCCGGCCGCCCTCGTGCAGTGGGGAACAACCCCAAAACAACGATCGGTGACCGGCACGCTGGAAAACATAGCCGAGGTCGGTAAAGCCGCCGGGTTTGGATCGCCCGTGGCGGTGGTAATCGGCGATGTCGTCGGACTGCGTGATGGCATCGCATGGTTCGACAACAAACCCTTATTTAGTAAACGCGTACTCATCACTCGCACTCGCTCCCAGGCGTCGCGATTACGCACCGAGCTGGAAAGCACCGGAGCTGACTGCGTGGAATTCCCCGCTATCAGCATCGTCCCGGTAGCCGATCCCTCTTTGTTAGACGGAGCACTGAAGAATCTGGGCGATTATGACTGGGTAACCATCTCAAGCAGCAACGGAGCTCGCGGGCTGCGCGCCCGCATGGACGTACTGGGAATGGACGGTCGCGCCTTCGCAAACGTGAAAGTTGCTGCGGTAGGCCCGGCTACGGGTGTGACCGTGAGGGAAGAGCTTGGTGTAACTCCGGATCTCGTTCCGGAGGAGTACGTTTCAGACGCCGTCTTACGTGACATGAAAGCCCTCGGGATGGACGGCAAGCGCGTGCTCGTGATCGGCTCAGACATCGGACGAGACGTACTGCCGGACGGCCTGCAAGCCCTCGGTGCTGCCGTAGATCGCGTCGTCGGATATGAGACGCATAGGCCTGATAATTCTAGGGTCCAGCTAGCTGCGGCATTTGAAGACCCGGGAATCGATATCACGACATTCACCAGTTCCTCCGGCGTGGACAACCTTGTTGACCTGGCGGGCGGGCCTGACCTCATCAACAGGACCGTGACCGCGGCCATGGGGGCCATCACGGCAGAGCGCGCCCAGGAGCGAGGGCTTAGAGTGGACATCGTGGCCTCGGAGCGAACCATGAAATCGCTGGCAACGGCCATCGTTGAGCACTTTAAAAACGGAGAACCCGATGCCTGATAACGGGCTACCGCCCTTCGCCCGATACCGCCGGCTACGCACATCGCCCGGACTTCGACGACTGGTCGGCGAGACAAAGGTCAGTGTTGACGATTTCATCTACCCGCTCTTCATCACCGCGGGCGAGAACATCAAAGCCGAAATTCCGCCGATGCCCGGCTGCTACCACCTGTCCGTGGACCGCCTCTCCGAAGAACTAGACGAGATCGAGACACTTGGAATTCCGGGCGTGCTTCTGTTCGGACTTCCGGCCGAGAAGGACGCCGTTGGCACGGACGCTTACGCCGAAAACGGAATCATCCAGCAGGCCATTCGGGAAGCTAAGCAGACCCACCCTGACCTGCTCGTGATAACGGACGTGTGCCTGTGTGAATACACGGACCACGGCCACTGCGGCATCGTGCTGGAAGACGGCACGGTCGATAACGACGCCACACTTGAACTACTAGCAAAAGAGGCCGTGTCGCACGCACGAGCAGGCGCAGATCTTGTCGCCCCGTCCTCGATGATGGACGGGCAGATTGCGGCGCTCCGTAGTGGCCTCGACAGTGCCGATTTCCTGAACATGCCCATCATGGCGTACGCCGCAAAGTACTCCTCCGCCCTGTTCGGTCCGTTCCG
>JAPYSM010000141.1 GCA_029936485.1 Dehalococcoidia bacterium | reverse complement strand
CCCCCGTGTTGGGATTCACATCGAATCGAGGGAAATTGGAACTGGACACATCCAGTCGCACGCGATGGCCCTGCGCGAACAAGTTGCTTGTCGGATAAAGGGTGATCGTTATCTCCGCTACGTCGCCAGGTGTCAGGAAGTCCGGTACGCCATCGCCGTTGCGATAGCGCAGCCGCATGATGCTGTCAGTCAGATTCAAGCGGTATCCACCCGGGTACCACCTGCTTGAGGGGTAAACGTCTATCAACTTGGCCGTGAAGTCCGTATCGAGCGCCGATGAAGACACCCATAAACGTGCCTCTATCGGCCCCGTGACTTCCATGTCCTCTTCTAAGGGCGGCGTCTGGAACACAAGGACATCCGGTCGCGATCCAAGCGGTAAGTACGGGGAGTTCGATCCAAAGATACCCGCCCTTTCTACCTGATCGAATCCGCCCGCCGCCATGATCTCATCCAGCATCTCGGCCCGTGGCACCGACTCCGGACCGGACGCTCCGGAAGGCAAGCCTCTGAATGAGCTCAACGAAGAGACATTGCCGCCTATGCTCGGGACCGGGTTCGATGGATCGAAACGATATGTAGTGCTGGAAGAAACCTCTGATGGGGTGTTTGCATCAAGCATCCCGTTGCCGCGTAGGAACAGACTTGTGAATCGGGTGCGGGCGAGCGGCCACTCCTGCTCACCCCTCCACACACCGCCGTGGATCAAACGGCCCGCTCCATCTTTCTGTCCGCTACCTCCGCCCATCACGAATATTCGTACCGGAACTTCTGCATGGACCGTGTCGTTCGCCCCCTTTAGCGCTGCATCGAACCAGTCCAGGTGCGTCTCCCGGAAGTCCAAAAGCGCCGCGCTTTCTCCAAATTCCACGTCACCTGCGTACGTGCGTTCGGGCATGGCGCCGCCGTGTGTCCAGGGCCCGACCAGCACCAGAACCGGAGCCGACGCCACATCACCGTGCCCGACAAAGCTTTCAAACGTTCCGCGCGTATAAGAATCGTACCAACCGCCGACGTACAGAGTCGCCACGTCCGGGTAGTTGTCCCAGTACAGGCTGGGATTCATGCTCGGGTGCTTCCAGTAATCGTCGTAATCGGCGGTGGTGGTTAACTCGATCGCCCAGCACTCGTAGGGCGGTGTATGCCTCAGCTGGGTTTGATCCGGGCGTATCGGCAGCCGGGTTAACCAGTCCCGAAACGAAGGCTTCCCTGCCAGCAGAGATGCGGCGATGTGCGGGTCCTGTTTGAGTCGTGCCTGTGTGTTCAATGCGGAGTGCCAGAACGCCCATGCAAGGAACCGCAACTCCAGCGCGCCACCATGCCGTACGGAACTCGTGTAGGCGTTCGAGCCACTCATATTCGGCACCATCGCCGCCAGATTGTCAGGACCAAGCGCCGCCATCGATGTCTGCGTCCAGGCCGCCCATGATGTCCCCCACGCGCCGACCTTCTCGCCAGCCCAAGGCTGTTCCTTTATCCACGCCAGCGTGTCGAACCCATCCTCCGCCTCCGGCAATAAAAAGTGGACATCGCCTTCGGATCGATAACACCCACGGCAGTCCTGGGTAACGGCGATGTAGCCGCGCTCAGCAAACCAACGGTTGTAGCCGGAAGAGTGCTCATTATCGACCTTGTTGTACGGCGTTCGGTTCAAAAGAACCGGCAAGCGCCCCTCCACTATCTTGCCGTCTCGGGCTGGGCGGTAGATATCTGTAGCCATCAGGGCACCGTCGCGCATCGGGACCATGACATCCTGCTCAACGACGACGTCATATTCCGGGACAGAACGTGGCACGAGGTTTCTCCAATGATGACGGTGATAGTTAGTTGACTGGCACAGGATAGCGTCAGACGGTTTCGGACCGTAAGGCGGTCCCGCTTTTCACAATCACTGCCCGTTTCTGATAGCGATTAACACCTCAACCTACAGAGGGCTTCGGTAGACTGAGTTCTTCGTGGGTACGAATTCTGACGACCAGCCGAAAGCCTTGCCGCGCATAGCTCGCACGCCCTTCTACTACGGCTGGGTGGTGCTCGTAGTAGCCGCTTTGGCGAGCTTCACATCAGCCCCCGGTCAGACCTACACCTTTTCGGTGTTTCAGGATTCGTTCATCGACGACATTGGTCTGTCTTCGACGACGATCTCGACGTTGTACCTGTTCGGTTCACTGTTCGCCGCTGCCGTGATAATTGTCGTCGGACGCAGCCTGGACCGATTCGGCCCGCGCATCATGCTCGTCGTGTCCACGCTGCTCCTTGGGGCGGGCGCCCTGTGGCTCTCCCGGGCTGACTCCGCATGGGCACTGTTCGTTGGTTTCGCGATCATGCGATCGATGGGACAAGGAGCGCTGAACCTGATCCCGGCGACGGTCGTGTCGATCTGGTTCGTCAGAAAGCGCCCGATGGCACTGGCGCTGATGGCACTTGGCGGCGCCGCCGCAAGTGGCTTCTATCCTATCTACGGCGCCACACTGATTGAGACGTTCGGGTGGCGGACGGCGTGGGTGGTCATTGCGTTCACGGCGTGGTCGATCCTCATCTTGCCAGCCATATTGTTGGTCCGTACGAGTCCGGAATCCATTGGCCTTCTCCCGGACGGAAACACGTCCAGGTCCGGTCGACCTGATGTTCCTGTCAAGAGAAACATGCTCGATTCAGAGCGGTCGTGGAGCTTGAACGACGCGATGCACAGCCGGGCGCTCTGGCTACTGATCTTCGCAGGAACTGCGCAATCGCTGGTCGGGACGGGGGTGATGTTTCACCAGGTCTCGTTTATGACATCGAAGGGCCTGACATCGTCCGCAGCAGCGGGAGTTTTCGTCGTGTTCGCGCCCTCACTTATTGCCGGACAGTTCTTGTCTGGATACCTGTCCAACCGCGTCCCTATCCGTTACCTGATTGCCAGCGGACAGGGCGTGATCGTCGTTGCGATGTTGTTGTTGCTCGGCATAAGTGAGCTGTGGCATGCGTATCTGTACGGGGCCGTGCTCGGGGTCAACATGGGCTTCCTGATGAACGCCACTCAGGCAATCTGGCCGACTTATTTTGGTCGGAAGAATCTGGGCAGTATTCGGGGCGTCACCAACTTCGGCATGATGGCGGCCGCGGCGCTCGGCCCGCTGCCTCTGGCTCTCGCACTGGATCTGACCGGCTCATACACCACCGGCCTTGTTGCATATATGGTCCTTCCGCCATTTTGCGGGGTCGCCGCGCTGATGGCAGGAAATCCATCATTCGGGCCTCTACACACTGGGCTTCAGGCACATCGATAATCCGTCTGAGCCGGAGCGGAATAGCATCGCAGACGTGAAAATCGGGCGAACAACGTCCGCTCGATCTCGTTACTAGCTGGGAGACGATCGGCTTTAGACGGCCGGTATCTCCGGCAGTGAAGCCAGGATGTCGTCCAACTCATCTTGTGTCGGCTTGTCGATCGCCGGACTCGGTGGTCGTGTGCCAAAGGTGTCCATCAGCCCGCGCTTCATCATCGAGTACTTACGAATGCTGAGGCCGATTCCGGGCTGGTTCTCGTACCGAATGTACGGCACCCAGTCGTAGAAGAGTTTGCGCGCTCCAGCCACGTCTCCAGCCTCCAGGAGTCGATACAGGGCTACCAGGACCTCCGGGTACGCAAATCCGGTCATCGTTCCCGATCCGCCTCGACGGAGTTCCTCAAACAGGAATGATCCACCAAGCCCGCCAAAGATCGCCATGTTGTCGCCGGTCAGCGCCAGCACCTGCGTGATCTTCGGCGGCGTCGGCGGGTCTTCCAGCTTCAAGTACTGTGCTCGGGGGAGTTCCGAGTTCAATCGTGCAATGAACCCAGGCGACATGTTCACGCCGCTCTCTGACGGATGATCCTGGACCACTATCCCGATGGTCGCGACGGATTGAACCGTCTCAAAGTAGCGATATAGAACCGCCTCATTCGGCTTTGCCATTCGCCCCGGCGAGACCATCACAGCCGTTCCTCCGTGTTCCTGCGCCTCTCGGGTTCGTTTAGCAACGAGCGCGTTGCTCTCCGAACTCACGCCGACGGTCACGGTAATCCGGCCATCCGCGGCCGCGACAACGGCATCCAGGACCGCCAGACGCTCATCGTCTGCGAGCCTGTGCGCTTCACCCATTACGCCGAGTACCACGACACCCGTGCATCCCGTGTCGGCGGCACAATTAACCAGGCGTTTGAACGGCGCAAGATCGACCTCGCCGTTCCCTTCGAAAGGGGTCGGCAGCATAAAGTGGATACCATTCAAGCTAGTGTCAGCGGGCAATTCGTCCTCCATGTGGTTTCGGTAGACACGTATATGGGAATCAACTGGTAGTAGGGCTTCATTCGCCAGTGGCGCGAGAATCCGTCGCCGAAGGTTACCCGAATCTGGTCCCCGGCGACCGTTTTTCCTGAAGCTGCTGACACCGCGCTCTCAGCTCCGCAAAGATTGTGAATAATTCCACGGTAAGCTTCATTCTCTTGACACTTACTACGGGCGTACCTACGATTCTCTAGTCATGAATCACTTTGATCAAAAGGCGCGCGCGCGGGCTTGTTGTCGGACAGCTTTGAGAGCCTGACTGCGCGCGACAGACGTTGCAAGGGCCTCATCACGACGGATGAGGCTTTTTTTATTTCCAGTTGATTCCGGCCATTACATGGCCATACCGGACCCCGAAAACGGCTATGCCGGACCAGGGAGCATTAGTTGACTACTGAGATTCAGAAACCCAGATGGACTCCAAGTCCCGACGGACAGCGCGTTCTCGAAATTCGTTCCGACGAGATCGAAGACTTCGAACGTGAAGTAGAGCGATTCCGTAACGGTGAATGGGAAGAAGCCCAGTTCATGGCGTACCGCCTGAAGCAGGGTGTGTACGGCCAGCGCCAGGCTGACCAGCAGATGATGCGGATCAAGGCACCATTCGGTGGACTTACGGCCGACCAGTTAGATGTCATGGGCAAAGTCGCCGCGGAATACGCGCCGCTGAAAAAGGGCCACCTCACCACCCGTGAGAACGTCCAGTTCCATCACATATTCCTGGACGACACTCCAGAAATCATGCGCATGCTCGGCGATGTCGGCCTGAGCACCCGCGAAGCCTGCGGCAACACAGTACGCAACGTAACCGGGTCTCCCGCAGCCGGTGTCGCAGCCGACGAAGTTTTCGACGCCACTCCTTACGCGGCTGCGTACGCACGCTATTTTTTGCGTCATGAGCTTTCGGGCATCATGCCCCGGAAGATCAAGACCGCTTTCTCCGGTGGACCGAGCGACGATGCCGTGGTCGGTATCCACGACGTCGGCTTCATCTCCAAGATGAAGGACGGCAAACGAGGCTTCAAGATGGTCATGGGTGGCGGACTTGCCATCCTTCCAAAGGAAGCGCCAGTCCTTTACGAATGGATTTCGATCGACAACTACCTTCACGCCGCAGAAGCGGCCCTGCGAATCTTCAACCGCTCCGAAGAAGAGCGGAAGAACCGCATGAAGGCCCGCGTCAAGTTCCTGATTGATCGCATCGGAATCGACGAGTTCCGAGACCAGATCGAGGAAGAGCTAAAGGGCGACTGGGTAGAGCCGATCGACCTGGACGCGCTTCTCTGGACCGAAGACGAATCCGTAGATGCAGCGCCGGCCGATCTGAAAGCCGCCGCCGAAGTTTCGTTTGACGATGCTTCAGACGAGTTCAAAGAGTGGCACCGCACCAACGTCGTCCCGCAGAAGCAGGACGGCTACAACATGGTCCACATCGTGTT
>JAPYSM010000140.1 GCA_029936485.1 Dehalococcoidia bacterium | reverse complement strand
ATTTGATCGTGTCGTCCGCCATGCGGCGCAGTCTCCTGGGAATTCGTTGTTCGAATGAACTTTCGTCGGCCGCCGTTCATCGGCGGCTATTCCGTCTAGGGCCTCGTCCGGCTCGGCGTCACCATCTGTCCTTCACCGCACGCGCCCGTCGGGCATTTCTTGTCGTTCATATGAGAACGGAAATCGGCTTCAAAGTACTTGAGAGCGGATGCAACCGGGTTGTAACCGAGTTGTCCATGCCCGCAAAGTGAACCCATCCGCATGCTGGCGCCCATCCGTTCCATGAGAGCCAGATCGTCTTCCCGTCCCACGTTCTGCGAGATACGTTCCAGGGTCTCGACCATGTGCGTCATGCCGAGGCGACACGGGAAGCACTTGCCGCAAGACTCGAACTGGTTGAACGCCATCAGGTTGCGGGTCAGGTTAACGGCGCACACGTCTTCGTCGCCGATGATGATTCCGCCGGAGCCCAGGCTGCCTGTGGTCTTGGTTATTGAATCGAAGTCTATCGGGGAATCAAAGCCTTCTTCACCGATCGGCCCAAACAGAGGGCCTCCGGCCTGGAACAGCTTCATGTTCTTACCGTCTTTGATGCCGCCCGCCACATCCTCAACGACCTCTCGGACGGTCAGAGACCCCATCGGAATCTCGTACATCCCGGGCCTGTTTACAGCTCCGCTGATACAGAGGATCGCAGTACCGGAAGTCGATTCAATTCCAACACTTTTAAAAGCATCGGCGCCGTTCTGGATGATCGTCGGCGCGTAGGCCAACGTCTTGACGTTGTTGATGTTGCTCGGCTTGCCCCACAGTCCCTCGGCGGCAGGGAACGGCGGCCTGTAACGAGGCATCGAGCGCTTGCCCTCGATGGCCTCCATCAACGCAGTCTCTTCGCCGGCTACGTACGAGTCACCCGTAAGAGCGATCTCAACGTCGTAACTAAAATCGCTGCCGAGGATATTCTGTCCGAGAAGGCCCGCCGCGTATGCGTCCTCAACAGCTTTGCGTGAGTTGTCGATAGGCAGGTTGTGGCCCTGGCGTATGAAGATGAAGCCATTTGAGGAGTTGGTGGCATACCCGGCGAGGATCAACCCCTCAAGCAGGGTGTGCGGGCAACTCTCAAGAATGCCCTTATCGTTGAATGCGCCGGGGTCGCCTTCTTCACAGTTGCAGAGGATGTACTTCACGGGCGCCGGGTTGGGCGCAAGGAATCCCCATTTGACGCCGGTCGGGAATGCGGCCCCTCCCCTGCCCCGAAGGCCGGAGTTTTTGACCTCGTCAAGCACCGACGCCGGGTCCATATCTTCCAGCGCCTTTTCGAGCGCGCTGTACCCACCGTTTGCGATGTACTGAGACAGATCGCGTGGATCGACATCGCCGGCCAGCTTCGTTGCCAGCCGGGTCTGGACCCGGACTGTTGGTAGTTCAGAGAGTCGGGTGACTGCGCCGAGGCCTTCTGGACGCTCGTCGCCGTGCCATGCAAACGCCCGGTCGGCGTTTGCCCTGCCTGATTTGATGTGGCCACCCACGACGTCGGCAACCTCATCTGCACCGAGGTTTGCGTAGAAGACGCGTGCGCCGCCGGGCAGTTGAACGTCGATAAGCGGCTCGGCGTAACAGAGGCCCATCGATCCGACCAGGGTCACGTTGGCGTCCGAGCCGAGCGATTCGATCAAAGCGTCGTAAGCTTCCTCGGCTCCGGCTGCCTCACCGGAAGTGCCCAGGCCAACCCTCACCCACGGCTTGTCGCCCGCGGTCAGTGAGAGCCACTCGGCGTCAGCCTTCTGGCGCAGTTCAGAGAAAATTACTGACATACGGCCCCACTCCGGTCTGCCGGCGTCTGGGTCTGTGGTGAGATTCTCACTGGGCGGCCTTCAGGCTGCCGACGACCGCCGCCGCCGAATCGGGCGATACTCGGCCTTTCATGTGATGGTCCACCGCTATCACCGGAGCGAGTGCGCAGGCCCCAAGACAAGTGCTGTACCGGAGTGTCAGCTTGCCGTCGGCGGTCTCGCCTTCCTCTGTGATTCCGAGCTCGGAATGAACTCTATTCATCACATCCTGAGCGCCGTTGAGGTGGCAGGACGGCCCCCAGCACACGTCTATCGTGTGATCTCCCGGCGGCGTGAATCTGAAATTCGTGTAGAACGACGCAACACTCCACACATCATTGATGGTGGATTTCACGTGCGTGGCGGTTTCTTCTATGGCCTCATCCGGGATGTAATGCAGGTCATCCTGGACTGCGAGCAGTGACGAGAGCACGGTAACCGTCGGCTGCTGCTGGGATTGCAGTGCCTTTCGTGACCGATCTCTCAGTTCATCACTGGAGGGCGACTCGTCGCTGGCGGACGTTATGCCGTCGCTCAAGCGTGGCTCCTCGATTTGGGAAAAATTGACTTTGCTACGGGCGTCACAAATATAGCAGGGCCGTTCGTAGCCAGCAATCGGCGGATACGCGTATTCCCGGGTCCGGGATGTGTGTCCAGCGAGTGCGTCACTATCCTGCTCATCCGTTCAACAACTCCAGCACCCTGTCATGAAGCTGGCCATTCGTGGCGATCAGGTTTTCGAGATCAATGCCCCGTTTGCCATCCAGATCGGTGGCCCTGCCGCCAGCCTCTTCGATGATCGTAGGCATCGGCGCAACGTCCCAGATGTTCATCTCGGGGTCTATGTGGATATCGATACGGCCCGTCGCCACCAGCAGGTAGCCGTAGCAGTCACCCCAACCGCGATCTTCGGATACCACCTTGCGAAGCCGGTCGTAACCGGCAAAAGTCCCGGCTTCGTCGAAGCCTTTAACGGTGGTAGAAGTCATGAATGCGTCAGCGATATTGGACACGTCTGATACGCGCGCCGGGCGCACTTCATCTGGGAGCGTTTCGCCTTCCTGAAGTGGGGAAACACCGTTCGCCCACCATGCACCGAGGCCGGAACCCGCCCAGACGATCTCTTTAAGCCCCGGAAATGCGACCACTCCCGCGGCGGGTTGACCGTCTAGCTCCAGTCCGATCGTGGTCCCCCAGAGGGGAACACCTCTGACGAACGACTTCGTGCCATCCAGCGGGTCCAGGTACCATCGATACCCGGTGCTACCGGACTGTTCCCCGAACTCTTCTCCAAGGATCGCGTCGTCCGGGAACGACTCGCCAAGGCTAGCCCGGATCAACTGCTCGGCCTCACGATCGGCACGAGTTACGGGAGACGCGTCCGACTTGCGGTCGATCACGAGGTCGGTCGACTGGAAATAGCCGAGCGCGTGTTCGCCCGCCGCCCTTGCGGCGCCGACAGCGAACTCAAGCCGGGATCGGAGTTCGTTTTTATCCGCTCCAGACATCAAGTTCACCTATCGGCAATGGCTCAGGCGACGATACCGCAAGAGCGATCTAGACCGCGCCTTCCGGTGCACCGGCCATGCGGGCGACCGCTACATCTTTGGTCGTGTCACGCTGGATGGTCGGCGTGAACGTGATGTCGTCGATCATCGTGCGCGCCGGGAGCGTCGCGGCAAGTAGGATGCCCTCCGCTATGTCTTCCGGGAGCATCATCGTTGAACGAGCTTCGGCGTCCGGCACGTGCGGGCGGTTGTTCAAGATGGGGGTGTCCACCTCGGCCGGGTAGATCGTGGTCGCCCGGATCCCGCTCTGACGCAATTCGGTCCTCAGGTTATCCATGTACATCTTGGCGGCCGCTTTGGCAGGCCCGTAAGCGACACCACCGAGCAGGCCTCCGCGAAGTGCAGCCATCGACGACACCAGAATCACGGTGCCTTCTCCGCACTCAAGCATGGGCGGGAGGAGCAACCGGGTCAGCTGGGCAGGCCCAGCCGCGTTTACGGCGTAAACACTGTCAAACTCTTCGCGGGAGATCCAGCGAACGCTTCGGACCTTGGAGCTGTGCCCGGCGTTGTTGACGAGGATGTCGATCCGGCCGTGCTTCTCAAGGGCATACGCGGCCAGCCCCTCGATGTCTTCCTGGACTTCCATGTCGGCCGTCTTTGCGGTGATCTTCCCGCCAGATGCCGTGATCTCTGCGACCACATCGTCCAGCGGCGCTTGTCGCCGTCCCGCGATCACGAGCTCAGCGCCTTCTGCGGCGAACATTAACGCAGCGCAGCGTCCGATTCCGGTTCCGGCACCCGTAATAAGGGCGACCTTGCCGTCCAACTTGCCCATGGAACGTCCTCTCAGTGAGTTAGTTCTTGTTTGAAATCAGGAGATACCAAATGGTCCAAAATAAACCTAGAAAAGCCGCCGAATTCTAGCACAGGGTCATTGCCATTACGGGCTATTTTGAAGATATCTTGGAGCTCGCTGCGTCCCGGCGCTAATACTCTCTTGGCTTCACATCGTGAAAAAGCCGACACCGTAGGGGGCGGCGCTTGCCCCGCCCTCGGTCCATGACTATCCGCCCGATAAGGCCCCTACATCTCAACCACCCCACAACATCGTCGCGGCGATCTCTCGCCCCATGCGGATACTGTAGTTCGTACCGCGGTCCTCCGGGTAGATCTGCGTCGTGTTCGCCAGGAACAGCTTTGAAATGGGCGTCTGGTGCTCCGGGATGTGCTGTGAGTAGTTCGTACCGATCACGGGCTGGGCGGCGCTCACCCGGTTCACGTGGACGCGTGTAATCCATGAGCGCTCAAACTCAGGGTTAAACCGCGGCAGCCACGGGGCGTACACCTCAAGCAGCTCTTCGTCCGACATCAGAAAGAGTTCACTCTGGCGCTCGACGTAGTTAGTCAGATAGAGGACGTTGCTGCCGCCGTACAACTCTTTCGACATCAGATTTGTGTGCTCGATCAGTCCGAGGAACGGCACCTCGTGATCGGCGATGTTCATCCAATAGACGGACGTGAGCGGATGTGTCATCTCGAGGATCATGACAACAGCCCCCATGTACTCAACCGCCCCCAACTTCTTAAGATAGGTCTCGGGCAGATCCACCAGCCCGGGGAACGCAAAAGACGGGACGGTGGACAGGATAAGGTCGAAGTTCTCTTCGGTCTCGGTACCATCCGGATGTTTGACCCGTAACCCTGTCGCCGCACCGTCCTCAACCAGCACATGGGTCACGGGGGTTTCGAGATATACCTGTCCGCCCATGGACTTGATACGTTTCTCAAGGGTTTCAAACACCTCGTCAAAGCTGTTTATCGGGTAGCCAAGTTTCTCCCTCCCCAGTCGATCACGTGACGCAAACCTGGTCTGGATCTTGCTCCAGAACCAGGGCATGGCGACGCTCTCGAACCGGTCACCAAACTTGCCCCGCAGCAGCGGCTCCCAGACCTTTGAGTAGATCGACGCCCCGGCGTTCTCCCGGATCCATTCAGCGGCCGTGGTATCCTCCAGCGCGCGCCAGTCCTTCATGCGCTGGAGCTTTTTAGCGACCATCCCCATCCGAATGCGGTCGCGAAAGGACAGTGCGCTAAACCTCAGCAGGTCTATCGGCGTGCTCCAGGGATACACCTTGTGGTCCGTGTAGATGCCGACGCGTGAAGGTATCCACCGCATCGATTCGCCAATTCCAAGCTCGTCCATGATTTCGAGGATGGCGCTGTCGTTGGTGAACAGGTGGTGATACCCGCGTTCCAGCCGCCCGCCTCCGACCTCAATGGTCGACGCCTGCCCGCCGACAAAGGGCGCGGCTTCGTAGACGGTCACGCCGTGGCCCGCTCTGGCGAAATCGTATGCAGCGGAAAGTCCCGCCGCGCCCGCGCCGATCACACCTATTCGCATCTATTTACTTTCATTT
>JAPYSM010000139.1 GCA_029936485.1 Dehalococcoidia bacterium | reverse complement strand
GGCTCAGGCACGACGCTGTTCGGACAGGCCGAAAGCTCCTTCCGGACCCGACGCGGTATCGAACGATTCCTGTTCCGAGGCACGATAGTGCTCGCCGGAATGTTTACGGTGATCGCGGTACTAACAGCCCGGTTCAATTAGACCCGGGCGGGTGGTTATTTTGAAAGCGTCTTTGTCAGTGCGCTCCGCGCGAATCGGCGCATAAATCCTTATCCGCGCTTGACGATCATGCTGAGCCCGAGGCAAAGGATCTACCGGCTGGCACCCCATCACATCTGTCGCCCGCGTACCAGAGCGTCCAGCGACACAGTCGTAGAGGTCCGATTGGTATCGAGCCCGAGCCGTATCGCCATACGCCCCTACATTTCCGTACCGCGGTTAATAAGCCAAACCCCTGTCCTGAGGTTCTCGAAGGACCGGGGTGCAGGCCTGCAATCCCATCTACAATGCGCCGAACCTCCCCACATCACTGGCATTAAGAGAATCGGATGACGACAGAATCCCCTGAGATCAAGATCACCGACGACGCGCACGTCCGGACTATCCAGCTCAACCGTCCACACAAAAAAAACGCGCTATCACAGACTTTGGCATGGGACATCATTCGCGCGTTCGACGCGGCCACATCGGATGATGATGTGTGGGTGGTGGCGATCACCGGAATTGCCGATTGTTTCTGCTCTGGCGTGGACCTCGCTCCGGCGGGGAACGCGCCCGATCAAGGGCCGATGTCCGAAATTCAATCGCAAATCGACGACCTGAGCTGGGTCGGCCAGATTCCCATTGCAATCCGTGAGCGATGTGACAAGCCCGTGGTCGCCGGACTTAACGGGGTCGCGGCCGGCGCCGGGCTAGCGCTGGCGATGGCGTGCGACATACGGATCGCAGCCGAAAACGCATGGTTATTCCCCGGTTATTCCCGAATTGGTGGCTCTCCAGACGGCGGCCTATCTTGGACCCTTCCACAAGCCATCGGCTACGAGAAGGCGATGCGATTCTTGCTGGAGAACAAGCGAGTGGACTCAGATGAAGCGCTATCGCTCGGCCTGATCGGGGAGATCGTTCCGGACGACAAGTTCCAGGCCCGATTTGCCGAATACTGCCAATCCCTCACAACGATCTCCCCGATCGCCGCCCGCCTGACGAAACGCGTCGTGCGTGAGGCAACGAAGATCGACATCGAGGCACAGGTCCGATACGAACTACAGACCATCGGCACCGCCTTCGCCAGCGAAGACGGCCAAGAATCCCGACGCGCATTCCTCGAGCGTAGAAAGCCGGAGATCAAAGGGCGGTAACGGGACGGTGGAAACTCATAACATCCGCCGCCCTAGACAAAGGAATGAGGGGGCCTTCAGCAGAAGGACAATTCGTCAACGCGTTTTTGAGACGTGAGAGTCATTCGTGGACAAATCCCTCACAACAACCCTCTCCCGCCGGGAGAGGGGGCAAATGCATCCCCTCAATCCCGACCTCCAAGAATGACGGTACTTTAAAAGCTTTGATCCGAGCCGCTTAAATCCGAGTCCAGGTTGTTCCGCCGGGACCGTCCTCTATCAGGACACCAGCCTCAACTAACTCATCGCGTATCGCATCGGCGGCCGCAAAATCCCGGTTGGTGCGAGCCTCGGATCGACTCGCGAGGCGGGCCTTTATGTCCTCGTCCGACCACCCTTCCTCGGAAGCCCCGGGCTCGGCCAGTGTGAGGCCCAGCACCGACGATAGAGACCGCATCCCCGCCTGGGCGTCTGCGAGATCATGGCCGGCGTCGCGACCCCGGTTGATCTCGTGTGCGAGATCGAATATCGCGGCCAACGCCTGCGGGGTGTTCAGATCATCTTCCATCGCCTCGATATACCGGTCCCTGAACGGCGTCGGATCCACAGACTCACCGCTATCCGCACTTGATCCAGCCGTTACTGCCTGTCTGAGCCTGCGTGCGGCGCGCTCCTGCGTGTGGATATTGTCTTCGTCGTAAAGAAGCGGACTACGGTAGTGAGACGTCAAGATGTACATCCGAATGGCATCGGCACTGTTACTGTCCAACGCATCACGCAACGTCACGAGATTGCCAAGCGACTTGCTCATCTTTGCGCCATCAAGCCTGAGCAGCCCGTTATGCAGCCAGAACCTGGCGAACGGTTTCTGCCCAGTGTACGACTCGCTCTGGGCTAGCTCATTTTCGTGGTGTGGGAACACCAAATCCAGCCCGCCGCCATGGATATCGATCGTCTCTCCGAGATATTCGAGCGCCATAGCGCTGCATTCGATATGCCATCCCGGACGACCCTGCCCCCATGGGCTGTCCCATGCCGGTTCACCGCGCTTTGACGCCTTCCAGAGAGCAAAGTCGGCCGGAGATTCTTTGCCGAGCTCAACATCGACACGAACGCCTTCCAGCAGCTCTTCCACAGTCCGGCCGCTAAGCGTGCCGTACTCCAGGGCGCTATTGACCCTGAAATAAACGCTGCCACTTTTGTCGGTCGCCGGGTACGCGTTCCCTTTCTCGATCAACCCCTCGATCATCTTCAAGATGCCCGCGATTTCTTGCGTCGCACGGGGATGGACGGTCGCCCTGCGGACGTTCAGTTCGTCCATGTCAGTAAAGAACTCTTCGATGTACTTTTCCGAGACCTCGTCAGATGTCAGGCCCTCGGCGTTGGCTTTCGTGATGATCTTGTCATCTACATCCGTGAAGTTCTGGACCCTGCGCACCTCGTAGCCCCGGAACTCAAGATAGCGGTGCAAAACGTCAAATACGACCGAGCTGAGCGCATGGCCGACGTGCGACGAGTTAGAGGCGGTTATCCCGCAGACGTACATCGTGACGGCATTGCCCGCGGGTTCGAAGTCGCGCTTGTCGCGCGTCAATGTGCTGTATAGCTTCATAAAATTATTGGTCGCTCGTCCGGATCGGTCGAGCGTTGTCCCGTGCTGAGAAAATCGGTTTTACCGAGAGCGTAGCGACCGCCTGGGCGGCTATTCCCTCGCCTGCTCCGATTGCCCCTACATGGTCTGTCGATGTAACTTTGATGTTGATGGAATCGACTGGTATCGAGAGCGTCTCGGCGATCGAATCGTTTATGCGGTTTACGTACGGAGCCAGCTTTGGCTGCTGGGCGATGATTGTAGCATCGAGATACGACACCTCCCACCCTGCGTTGGCCGTCACAGAGACCGCCCTTTGGAGAAGTTCCCGGCTATCAATACCGGCGAACGCAGGATCGCCTGAGGGGAAGTTAGATCCAAGGTCACCTAGACCGGCGGCGCCAAGCACGGCGGACGCGATCGCATGCAGAAGCACGTCTCCGTCCGAATGGCCCTCGAGGTGACTATGATGCTCAATATTCACACCACCAAGACGCAGCGGCCCGCCTGAGACAAGCGCATGGCCGTCGAAGCCGGTCCCCCACCTGTTCAAGCCGCTTGCGCCTCGGGCGGCTCGCCTGGTGAGGATGGCCTCCGCTCGCTCTATGTCGTCCGGCGTGGTCAGCTTGATGTTGTCCGAGTTCCCGTCAAACAGGCCGACCGATCCGCCGACCAGTTCGACAAACGTAGCATCATCGGTAACTTCCTCTGTAGGACGGAGGGTCGGCGCGAACACATCTACCCGGAATACCTGCGGTGTCTGTATGGCTCGTAGACGCGATCGATCAAGCGTCTGCTCCACCGTCCCATCACCCTTAACGCTCTTGATGGTGTCAGAAACGGGCAACGCCGGTACAGCCGCGCCATGCTCTGCCGCCGCCATCAAGCCTCTCTCGATCATCGCTTCGTCTACGAACGGTCTCGCTCCATCGTGTACGAGAACAAATTTGATGCCAGATCCGTGTTCACTCATCAATTGATCAACGCCGTTGGCCGTCGAATCCTGGCGTCTGGCCCCTCCAGACACCACGGCCGACACCTTGTCGTAATCGGAGCTCGAAACTAGATCACTGATTGCATATCGGTTTGCGTCAGAGGCGACGATTACGATCGCACTCACCCGATCCGAGCGTTGGAAGGTTTCAAGTGAGTACTCAAGCACCGGCCTGCCGGTCAGCTCCAACAGCATCTTGTCGACACCCATACGCGTACTACCGCCGGCGGCCAGAAGCACCACACCGGCGTCAGCTTGGGTACAGTTGGGCACGCCTTCAGGCGGCATTGATCATCCAATTCACTAATTTGAAACCCTTGAACGGTTCTATCGTTCGTTTTGAAGAATACAGGTGTATGACCTGAAACACCGTAGGGGCGAATAACTATCCGTCCTCGGGTCGATACCAATCGACCCCAACAACTGTTTTGCAAATCAGCGGGTTCAGATTAGAAGATTGTCGTATACATATTCCCCGCAACCAAAGAGAGGCCGGCATCCCTAAGAACGCCAGCCTCTCTTGAAGACTGAACTATTGCCGCACATAGCTAATCCCCAGCCGTCGCCCCCTAAGGCTCCATTGCCAAGCCCTCGTCCGTTTGATCCGGCTCAGACCCGTCAGCAATTTCATCATCCGAATTCGGTCGGTCGACAGCCGTGAACTCGAGACCCTCTTCGCCCAAGATCACCTTCACGTGATCGCCTTCTTTGAACTCGCCGCCCAGGATTCTCTTGGACATCGGGTTCTCGACGAAACGCTGAATTGCTCGACGCAGAGGACGCGCGCCGTACTCGGGATCCGCCCCTTCCCTCGCCAGCCATCCCAGCGCGGTATCATCCAGCTCCATCGTCACGCCCATCTCGCCTAGCCGGTCGTTCACGTCCCTGGCGATCAACCGCACGACCTCGCCAAGTTGCTCCTCCGTCAGCGGGTCGAAGACGATGATGTCGTCGATCCTGTTGAGGAACTCTGGCCGGAACGCACGCTTCAAAGCCTCTTCGATGTCGGACCGCAAACGTTCTTGTTCGGGAACGGTTTCGGGCCGCGTTGCGAAGCCAATTGCGTCCCGGGAAACGGCCCCGGTTCCGAGGTTGCTGGTCATGATGATCACGGTGTTTCGGAAATCGACCGTCCGGCCATTTCCATCCGTGAGCCGACCGTCCTCCAAAACCTGGAGCAGTGAGTTGAAGACGTCCGGGTGCGCCTTCTCGATCTCATCGAAAAGAACCACCCTGAACGGCCTGCGTCGGACAGCTTCCGTGAGCTGGCCGCCCTCGCCGTAACCCACGTAGCCCGGAGGCGCGCCGATCAGACGGGAGACGGTGTGCTTCTCCTGGTATTCGGACATGTCGATCCGGACCATGTTGTCCTCATCGTCAAACATGAACTCCGCGAGCGCCCGCGCCAGCTCCGTCTTACCCACACCCGTAGGCCCAAGGAATATGAAGCTGCCGATTGGCCGCTTGGGGTCCGCCAGACCTGAACGAGCACGACGAATGGCGTCCGCCAGCGCCGCGATCGCAGCCTCCTGGCCGATCACCCTTTCGTGTATCCGCTCCTCCATGTGCAACAGCCGGTCGGCCTCGCCCTCGACGAGTCTCTCGACGTGGATCCCGGTCCTTTCTGCGATTAACTGTGCGATGAGTTCGGCGGTCACCACCATGTCGTGCGGATGATCCTTCTCCCACTCCTTCACTCGAACTTCATGGGTCGTCTGAAGCGCAGAGCGTTCAGCCTTCTTGGCGTCCGCGGTCTGGTAGTCACGCCGCTCTGAAGCAGCGATCTCCTCTTCACGCAGGCTCCGAACCACTTCCTCCTCATCACGCAGATCGTCTGGCATTCGGTCCGATTCAATGCGCAGCTTGGCCGATGCCTCGTCTATGAGGTCGACAGCCTTGTCCGGTAGAAATCGATCAGACACATACCGGCGCGCCAGTTGGACAGATGCGTTC
>JAPYSM010000138.1 GCA_029936485.1 Dehalococcoidia bacterium | reverse complement strand
GGCGGGAAGCGTGGTTCTGGCTGGGCATCGCCGTATGGGCCGTCGCACTGGCGCCCCTCTGGTTCCTGATGGTCTCCAAACCAGAAGACGTCGGCATGTTGCCGGACGGCGACGGGGACATTGGAGAGATCGAGAGCACCTCTGGAGATGCGGCACATGAAGGCAGCCCCGCTGCGCCCGTCGAGATCGAAGGCTGGACACTGGGCGGAGCGATGAGGACCCCGACGTTGTGGGCCATCGGGTTGACCGGGGGATTGCTGTTCTTCGTCCACGCCAGCGTCAACATCCATCAGGCGGCGTTTTTACGCGACCAGGGCATCAGTGCGACCGTCGCAGCGGCTGCGCTGACCTCCCTGGCGGCCGGGTCAGCGATCGGCGCAATTTTCTGGGGCGTGGTCGCCGAAAAGTTCCCGGTCAAGCTCGCCTATGCGGCTGTCGCACTGTTCATGGGCGTGGTTGCGTTGCTGTTCCTGACCGTGGACAACACGGTGCTGGCGTTCATCGTAGCGACGCTATTCGGTTTCGGGCTGGGCGGCCTTCTGGTCATCCCCTCGGTGATAGTTGCCGATTTTTTTGGCAGGCGTTCACTGGGCGCGGTCCGAGGGTTCGTGGAGCCATGGGTGGGCGGGGGACAGGCGGCGGGAGCGCTGGGCGCAGGCCTGATATACGACATCACGGGCGACTATCGGGCAGTGTTTCCCATGCTTACTGCGTTCGCCATCCTCGCAGCGGCGTTGATCCTGTTCACCCCGTCACCTGGAAACCCTCCGGCGCGGGTCGCAGACGGTGCCCCCATGGCGAGCGGCCCCGCGGCAGCGGACGATTAGTCCATTACGGGCCGTCTGTATTCGGGTCGGTTGCCCAGATCTGAATCTGCGATTACGCTTGTCCCCCGTTTGATATTTGGAGTTATCGAGCCAGATCAGGAGGGATTCCAGATGACGACACAGGGGACAACCGAGGGCCTCACCGCTCGCTCCATGGTCGAGCACATCTCTGCGCAGGGGGTCACGCACATGGTCACTCTGCCGGACAGCGAGACCAATTTCATGTACGACAACATGACCGAAAGCGGTATGGAGGTCGTTCCGATCGCCCGTGAAGGTGAGGCGATTGCCATCGCTGCCGGGTTGTGGATCGCCAACCAGAAGCCAGCCGTCATGATTCAGAACTCGGGTCTATTCGAGTCTGGAGATGCGCTCCGTGGACTCGGGATCGGCATCGATTTGCCGCTCGTCATGTTCATCGGATACCGGGGTTACACACGACACGGCGACACCCCCGACAGCGCAGCCCAGTTCCTGGAACCTTTCCTCCACACCTGGGGTACGCCGTACTGGATCATTGAGACGGACGCCGAGTTGGACAGGATCGCGCTGGCCTTTAAGAAGGCCGAAGAGACTTCAAAGCCCGTAGCGGTACTCATAGGCGCGGAGTACGTCAGCGTTTAGGGAGGCAATACCCGGAAATGTACTGACGCGGATTTCAGATCCGGTTAACGTCAGATTTTTCTCCCTTTCTCCTGCAACTTCTTCCACTTGGAGAAGTTACCACCGTGTCGACACCGTCATGCCCTTGACCCTCACATCAGACGCGTTCCGTAAAGCGAGCAACTTCATGAAGTTGCTCGCTCGACCGCTTGAACGCGCCGTGTTCCAACATGAGGTAGAAGACGGCCCAGAACAGGCGATTGTCGATACCCTTGCCGAGTTTCAGAACGACGACGGCGGCTTCGGACACGGAATCGAGCCGGATATCTGGATGCCTGACTCGTCCCCTTTATCGACCACTGTTGCGCTGCAACACATCAGCGCGTTGGGCTTATCAGACGACCATCCACTTGTTACCGGTGCCGTCGCTTACCTGATAGATAACTACGACACCAAGCGGGCCGGGTGGAGCAAGGTTTCGTGGGAAGTTGAGGATGCTCCGCATGCGCCGTGGTGGAACTACAGACCGAAACTGGACGGCCCGTTCGATCCCGCTGGTTGGGGTAATCCATCTGCCGAGATAATCGGGTACTTACACGAATACCGATCTTTGGTTCCGCAAGAGTTTCTTGATAGCACAACGGCCCTCGCCCTGAAGAATCTTGCAGAGCAACCGGCCGAGATCGAAATGCACGTTTTGCTTTGTTACCTGCGCATGCAGGCGCGTCTCCCCGATCACATTGCAGCGGGGTTGTCAGATCAGCTCACGGCAGCCGCCCAAGCCGTAGTCGCAACAGACCCATCAGAGTGGAAGTCCTATCAAGCACCGCCCACCTGGTTAGCCCCAAACCTTGATTCTCTGCTGTCGGGCAGCCTACGGGCCACGACCGATAAATATCTCGATCACCTGATCGAATCACAATCAAGCGACGGGAGTTGGGCACCGTTCTGGACTTGGGGCAAGCAATACACGCATGCGTGGGAGGTCGCCAAGCGCCAGTGGGCCGGGTATTTGACACTGATCAATTTACGAGCCCTCAAGGCGTACGACCGCATCGAGAGCGCTTGAATATCTGTACATGGACTGACTTACATTTCCGGGGTATCGTCCCCGGCATCGCCGTTCCGAATCTGAGGAGAGACCGATGATCGAGTACCAGGATGTCGCAACCGCAATTCAGCGCGAACGCGGTGAAGCAGTTGTAGTGACCGCCATGACCCAGTCAAAGTTCTGGAAAGAGGCATCGGACCGGCCCGAATTGGACATACCGACGAATAACTCGATGGGCAAGGTATCGTCCATCGCCCTTGGCATTGCTCTGGGCGCTCCTGATCGGAAGGTCATTGCACTGGACGGCGATGGCAGCCTGATCATGAATATGGGAAGCCTGGTCACCGTCGGCAACAAGTCACCTAAAAACTTTGTCCACGTGGTGTATGACAACGGCGTTTACGCCATCACGGGCGGCCAGCCCATCGCAGGTGCCGGGGTCATCAACTGGCCCGCCATCGCGATGGGGAGCGGATATAAGGCCGCTTACTCGTTCGAAGATACGGAAGAGATGGCGACCGAGATGCCGCGCATCATGGCGGAGGATGGGCCCATCTTGATCCGGATCCAAGTGAAACCGGTGATCACGACGAACCTCGGCGTTATCCAGACCTGGGAATCGAACGCCGTCATGCCCCGACAGATGCGTTCCGTAAAGGTTGAATTAGCCAAAAGTTAATCACGGGCAACGCTAGCAGTGGATTCCCATGTGGCTGAAACCGATAGATCCGGGCGGGCGTTGTCCCTCCCAAGACGACGAGCGTAAGTTCGAGCGGTGAGCAGAGGTTAATCGGCCGCAGCCGTTTCCGCTGGTTCGCTTCGGCTCAACTTTTCCACCTTTACCGCACAGGCCTTGAACTCCGGTGTTTCGGTGATGAAGTCGTATGCGTCGATCGTCAGCACGTTTGTTGGCGCCGTCTCTGGATGGGCGAACGCCATGAAGATGGCGCCCTTTGGCGAGCGATCCGTCACCTTGGCGTGGACCTCTAGGGAACCACGGCGTGACGATACGCGCACGACCTCGCCGTCCTCGATACCTAGCGCTAACGCGTCCACCGGGTTGAGCTCCGCTAGCTCGTGAGGCACAAGTTCCTCGAATCCTATCGCCCTGCCCGTCTGCGTACCCGTGTGATACGTGGAACGTCGGCGGCCCGTCGTCAGGAACAATGGGTAATGATCGTCCGGCTCCTCGACCGGCGGGATGTGATCGACCGGGGCGAACTGACCCGGCAGGCCTGAGTCCATCTCGTCCTGGTGTAGGAACACCGTGCCGGGGTGATCCGGCGTTGGGCAAGGCCACTGAAGCCCGCGCTCTCGATCGAGTCGATCATATGAAATTCCACTCAAGATAGGAGCCAAAGCCGCAACCTCGTCCCACACCTCAGAGGCCGAGTGAAGATTCTGGGGAACGCCCATGTACTCGAACAGATCCAGCAGAATTCGCCAGTCGGCCCTCGCCTCACCAGGTGGATCGACCGCTTTCCGAACCCGCTGTACCCTTCGCTCAGAGTTTGCGAATGTGCCTTCGACTTCCGCAAAGGCCGCCGCCGGCAGGACAACGTCCGCCAATCGAGCTGT
Organism: Dehalococcoidia bacterium; assembly: GCA_029936485.1. Classification (GTDB taxonomy): domain Bacteria; phylum Chloroflexota; class Dehalococcoidia; order Lucifugimonadales; family Lucifugimonadaceae. The sequence goes on along the minus strand of JAPYSM010000138.1, from coordinate 1,823 downwards.
GTCGTTCATGAATATGTCCTGGACCACCACAAATTCGGCCGCATCAAGAGCGCGTCTGCTGTGGCCAGAACAGGGGTCCGATACAACTGTGTTCTCGCCCATGATGAACACGGCCTTCACCTCTCCCTTGATCATCTGGTCCATGGCCGTGATCTTGGTGATGCCTCGGCGCTTTGGCAGTGGTGTGCCCCACGCCTTCTCGAATTTCTCCCGGACCTCCGGCTTCTCTAGCTTCTGGTATCCCGGCAGGTCGGTCGGCAGTGCGCCCATGTCTGATACACCCTGCACGTTGTTCTGGCCGCGCAATGGGTTCACACCTGCGTTTTCCTTGCCGAAATTTCCGCACAGCAACGCCAGGTTTGCGACCGCCTGGACGTTGTGCGTACCGCACGAGTGCTCTGTGATGCCGAGCGTGTAGCAGATTGAGGCCTTTGGCGATGCCGCCGCATATTCACGAGCGGTTGCAACGATCTGCTCCGCCGGGACGCCTGAGATTCCCTCTACAAACTCCGGCGTGTACATCTCCAGGTGCTTCGAAAGCGACTCAAAGCCTTCCGTGCGGTGTGCAACATACTCGACGTCGTAGAGCTTCTCTTTGATGATCACGTGGGCCATGGCGTTCAAGAGCGGGATGTCGGTGCCTATCCTCAGCTGCACGTGCCTTTTAGCCCAACGGGTCAGCTCAATCTTCCGCGGGTCTATGACTACCAGGTTGGCGCCTCTCCGCACGGCTTTTTTCATACGGAGCGATATAACCGGGTGCGCCTCAGTGGTGTTGGACCCGATCACGAGGAGCATGTCCGCCCCGGCGATCTCCTCGATTGAGTTGCTCATCGCACCTTTGCCAACCATGACCGCCAGACCAGCGACCGTCGGGGAGTGTCAGGTACGTGAACAGTTGTCTATGTTGTTGGTCCCAAGCGCCACTCGGGCGAATTTTTGAGCGAGGTAGTTCGATTCAGAGGTCGTTCGGGCGGAACTCCAGAACACCATCGAGTCAGGGCCGTTCACGTCCTTGTAGTGTTTGAGCTTGTCCGTAATCAGCGTGAGCGCACTATCCCAGCTTGCAGTTTCGAACTCACCCTCGGCATTCTTGATGAGTGGCGTCGTCAGGCGCTCATCACTGTTGATGAAGTCCCATGATCCAAACTGGCCTTTGACACAGAGTGATCCCTGGCTTGGGGCCGAAAAATCGGGCTCGGACCCGATCAGGTCGCCGGCCTGCGTGATCAAGTTGATGCCACAACCGACACCACAGTAAGGACAGATGGTGGATGTGCGATCTACTGCAGTGTCCGGCCCGAGCGGTACGAAGTCACCCGAGGGGCCCGAAACGCCCTTCATCATCTCGTCTACCGAGTCGCCGTCCCACGACATTGGCGTCGGCGTAACGGCATCGGCCAATTTCCGATTCGTAAGTGCGCCTGTGGGACAGGTGTTTACGCACTGGCCGCAGAATGTGCAGGGGCTCTCCATCAGCAGGTTGTTGAACTTGCTGAAAATGGTCGAGTCCTGTCCTCTGCCTGTAACCGTTATGGCAGACGCCTGTTCCCAGTCGTTACAGATATTCGTGCATCGGAAACAGGCAATGCACAGGTCGTAATCCCGCTTAATAAACGGGTTCGGGTCAGTGACCTTCTTGCGTCGATCCAATGGATTGAACGCGTCGGGCTGAGCGTCGTACTCTCGAACCGCCGCCTGGAATTCGTAATCGCCAAGGGCTTCCGTCTGCCCAATCTTGGACGGATCTTCGATCTCAGACAGGAGCATCTCGAGTAAGGTCTTGCGGTACTCAACGATCTCGTCCGTGTGCGTCCGGACGC
>JAPYSM010000137.1 GCA_029936485.1 Dehalococcoidia bacterium | reverse complement strand
TCCTGTCGATCACCACGGCCATGATCACGATTCCTATGCCTCCCAGGAGGCCACGCCCAAAGTCCAGCCGATTGATGCCATTCAGCACCTCGATTCCAAGACCCCTCGCTCCGATCATCGATGCAATCACCACCATCGCGAGTGCCATCATGACCGTCTGGTTGAGTCCCGCCATGATAGTCGGCATGGCCAGGGGAACCTGGACCTTCAAAAGAAGTTGCATGCGAGTCGCGCCGAATGAGCGTGCGGCTTCCAGTAACTCTGGATCCACCTGGCGTATCCCAAGATCCGTCAGCCGGATCATGGGCGGCACTGCGTATATGACCGTGGCGATGACGGCCGGCACCTTGCCTATACCCAGGAGCATAACCACCGGCACCAGATAAACGAAGCTTGGCATCGTCTGCGCCGTATCCAGTACGGGCCTTAGAACGGACTGGAACCGGTTGCTCTGCGCCGAAAGGATGCCGAGCGGAATTCCAAGCGCTGCGGAGATGAAGGTCGCTACCACGACGATTGCAAATGTCGAGAGGGCCGGTTCCATCAAGTTCAGAACCGTGAGGACGAGGAGCAGGCTGGCAGTAACTATTGCGAGCCTCCTGCCGACAACTTTGTAAGCAATGGCGGTGGTAACGCCTATCACCAGCCACCATGGAAGCGCGAGCAACCACTTTTCCAGCGGGAGCAGCGCACGTCTGAGGAATTCATCGCTGCCGGTTTTCAGTGCCGGCCTCCAGTGGGAGACCATCCACTCGACACGATCATCGAGCCAGTTCGCAATATCCTTACCTATGAACCAGCTTTCGGGCACGCTGCCTGCGTCTCCCAGCAACGTTACGAATGTGCCGATGAAGAGTCCGATCCCGAGAACACGCAACCAGGGCGCGGCAGGAACAATGAACCAGATGGCAAGGAACCCTGCTAGGTTCGGCCAATGTGGAATCGGCAGCACGTACCAGACGATAGTGCTTATGATCAGCGCCGCCCAACCCCAGGCCGGGAGACGTAGGCGAAGCGTGGCGTAGTGAAGGACCTTGGAAGCCATGTCCCTATTCGGGGATTCCCCTTCAAGGGCTGGAACCGTTTGCCCTACGCCGAAAGGATTTCGAGCGGAATCCCAAGCGCGGCGGAGATATCTGAAACCGTTCGGGTTGATGTCTTTCACGGCCATTGTTAGCTCCCCTTCCCAGCTGAGCTTTTCCCGAGAGCCTGCTCGATCCCCTCATACACAATCGAAGCCAGTTCGCTAGGGATCCTGGGGCTGTCAGGTTTCCAGGTCGCCGCCAGGGAGGTCGAATTAATTAGGCCGACCAGTTGACCGTCGTCGTCCACCACCGGGAGGCAAGATGGATGGGCCAGTACAGATGGCAATACGTCGTCGTATGTATCGCCGGCGTTAAAGGTCGTGGGTGACTCCACGTACTCCTCGACGGTAGCAGCGCCTGCCTCCAAGGCCTTGATGGCGTTAGCCACCGTGATCACGCCTTTAAAGAGCTGCGTATCGTCGGTGATGTGGACGTTGGAACAACAGTCGTTGTCCAGAGCAACCCGTAGAACCTCCTCGGGTGAGGTTCCGGGCACTGCGGTGGCGGAGCTCGGCAAGACCATGTCGCCCGCCGTGAGAACGGACTGCGTTTGAACGCCCTCGGTGAAGCTGGCAACGTATTCGTTTGCCGGGTTCAACACGATCTGGTCCGGCGTATCAAGCTGAACAACCTCGCCGCCGTTCATGATGGCGATACGGTCGCCTATTTTCAGGGCTTCATCGAGGTCATGGGTTATGAAAACGATCGTGGTCTGGGATTGCCCGGAGTGTAGGCTCTCTTTAAGGCTGACCAGTTCATCCTGCATCTCTCGGCGAATGAGTGGATCCAGCCCGCTGAACGGTTCGTCCATCAGGAGAATCTCCGGCTCCAGGGTAAGGGCGCGTGCAAGACCGACCCGCTGCAGCATGCCGCCGCTGAGTTCGACGGGGTAGTTGCCCTCCCAACCTTGGAGGCCGACGAGGTCAAGTTTTTCCTGCGCCCGCTGGTTGCGGACCCGCCGTCCGACACCCTGTATCTCGAGGCCCCACGCGGTGTTCTCAAGGACACTGAGGTGTGGAAATAGCGCGTAATGCTGAAACACCATCGCTATGCTGTTTCGTCGAAGTTGAGTCAGGTCATCATGCGTTATTTCGGAGAGATTATTCCCGAGTATATTGACCTCACCGGACGTAGGGATAATCAAACCATTCAGACAACGTACCAGTGTCGATTTTCCTGACCCTGAAAGACCCATTACTACAAACGTTTCCCCTCGAATAATATCGAGTGAAACATCTTTCAAGGCAAGAACAAGTCCAAAATCATTTTGAAGATCTGATTTTGATGAATTCTTGTGAGTATCGGTCAGAGCGCGTTCCGGGTTCTCGCCGTATACCTTCCAGAGAGAGTCAACAGAAACAACAGTTTCAGGAGATGCCACCATCGGGTTAACGATCTCCTTTGAGGCTGCTGGTACGGATCGCCTGGGTTGCAAATGTTCGAGGGTCGCCTTCGCCAGGTACGGAGTGGTCGCCCTCGCGAAACTTCAGGAGAATCCCGAAGGCGGAGGGAAATATCCCGTTGAGCGGACGAGTTTCCGTCATCTGGCAGCTCGCGTCTCAAACCGAGTCGCGGTCGTACAGTCCAGCTCTGCCTCGGTCTGATCCCTCGAAATAAGTCTGCCCCTTGCTTTGGGTCGCACTGCGCTCTTACGCGCGTCGTATCCCTTGAAGATCAGCACGCAGGTGAAACGTCGCTCGATTTTTGTCCTCTAGTGGCCTGTTCGGAATCAGATACCGCCGGCGACGCGGCTACGTAATGCGTCAATTTACTTTGGCCTACAGATGTCCAAGCAAAAATTAACTCGCTCAAGAACATTCCCGTGCATCGGGAAATCCGATATACGACCAGCATTATTCCGACCAGCTAGAAGCGCTAAATACCCTAGCACAGTGTATTTAATAAAGCAAGTCAACAAACATAAATAAAGAAGTGCGTTATTTCAATTTACGGTCAAATATTCAGCATCTAACTCGACATTTAATTGGTTTATCCGAACACCAATTAAACCGTTCGATTGCCACCTGCACTTTTCAGCATTCTGTCCTCTATCAGGTGCAAAATCACAAAAGCGTGTCACTTTCGATGATCGATTAATGACCGGGAGCGACTTGGTTGAACGCCAGCAAGTGAAATAAACGCCCCAATTGGGCCTAGATCATCCACTGCTTCATGTCGTCCAACGGCAGCCGTTCCGACTCGATGATCGCCTCGCACTCGATCTCCACTTTGCATTCGATCTTTCCGAGTCGAACTACAGGGACGACAGTGCTCGTGGGCCGCACATTACTGAAGTATTTGAAGCGTTCAGCGGAAGCGTCGTAGTACTCCTCAACATGTTCGGCCACAACGTAGGTCGCCGAGCGCGTAACGTCGTCAAAGGTTGCGCCGACGTGGTTCAACCCGGTCTTGATATTCTCGCAAATCTGCCGAATCTCGGCGCGCATGTCTCCTATGCCGACCACCTCACCGGAAGGTAGCCGAGACAACTGACCTGAGAGGTAGATATGAGAATGCTCTGCACCCCGGACGACCACAATCGGCGTGTAGAGAAGCTCGTCATTCTCCACGCGCCACCACATGTTATCCGGGCGCAGGTAGTAGCGATCAAGCAATCGTGAACCTCCATTTACAGCTGACGACCGCGATGCTGTTCAGATCCCGGTCATCATCATTATTCCAGCACGTCAGCATTCGTGTTGCCAGGCGTGTTCGCTACCTCAGCAGCGTCGTACAGTCGACGGAGGTTACGCTCATGCTTGGACTCAGGATCGTCGAACACCGAAGACGTACTGGTCGGGTTATAGCGAAGTTCCCAGGAAAAGGGAGCTGTCTGTCTTTGGTGGTGAACGCAAGTTCGATGTCATGCATAGAGCACAGATTGTGATGCAAAAACAGGTCGACTGATGATCGTTGTCACATTAGTCTACAAGAGAGAGATATTACAGTTTGTGGATGGCTCGAGTGCGAATGACGATAGATGGGATGAGACAACTGGTAGTTTCCGTGGTTGTACTCCTATCAACAGTGGTGGCTTGTTCGGGAGAGGACACGCTTCCTAACGACCAGACCACGTTGGACGTGGACGCCACTGTGACAGCTGCCGTGGCGACGAGTTCGGCGATGATCCTATCTGCCATTTCTACCGAAACTGCTAAGGCTGACGCTGAGTTTGATTTCCAATCAGCCGTTCAAGCGGCGATCGAAGCGATTACTGCTACCGCTGAGCAGTCAGACGCCTTAGATGAAACAAGTCCCACGCTGCATGAAGCCTTGCCAGGCCCGATCGTTGAGCTTGCGACACCGCAACCGGTAGTAGTTCCAGTGCAGCCGACGGAAATCACCTCACCGACTCCAACTGCAAGTCCAGTTCCTACTCCAACTGCAAGTCCAGTTCCTACTCCAACTGCAAGTCCAGTTCCTACTGCAGTGCCCGCTCCCCCTCCAACCCACACACAAACACCGGTTCCCGAAACGCGGTCGGAAATGATCGAACGGGTACGTACCGCGGTAGTGCGAGTTAGGACCGACGTTGCCAGTGGGTCAGGAGTAATAGTTGAAATCGACCCAAACGCAGGAGCAGCCTTCATTTTGACGAACAATCACGTGATAGAAGGCAGTCAAACTGTTGATGTGACGGTCAACGACTCGGACGTATATCGGGCTATGACCGTAGGCATTGACGAGATTCGCGATTTAGCCGTACTCCAGATTTGTTGCGATCAGGAATTCACACATTTGGGGTTCGCCAATCCTGAAAGTATCCGTTTGTCGGAACCAGTAATCGTATTAGGGTATCCGTTGGGCGACGAGGTAGATTCTTTACGTATTTCCGTCGGAATTGTCTCTGGAATTCAGTACAGCACGATATACAAGCGCCATGAGATACAGACCGACGCTGCTTTAAATCCAGGTAATAGCGGGGGGCCGTTGTTATTGGACAGCGGTGAGATTGCCGGTATTAACACATATGTGGTTCGAACTTCGACCGGATCTATCGCTGTCGAAGGATTTGGATTTGCCGTCTCTAGTGAAACTCTGGAAGACCAGTATGAGGTCATGCGATCTGGCTCAATCGTTGTAGCCCCGACGCCTATTACGGATCCGAAAATTGTGGACGGCGTCTATACGAGCGCCACTACGGGTTGGCAAATCAACGTGCCGGCCGGATGGAGCTTGGATGATTCCGATCCGGCATCAGTTGTAATTTGGGATGGCAAAAACGAGGGCTCTATCCGGATCGAGACGGTGGCGGTGGAGTCGCTTTCTTACCCGAACACGGCAGCCTATACACGAGTTTGGACCGTCGCCCCCGGGGCGGACATAACGGATTACGTGATCATCTCGGAGAACGCAAACATATTCAGATCACGGTCGTCCTCAGGCGAACTGGTGGGCGGACATGAATTCCAAACTTCCTTTATTTTCGATTCTCGAGATTGGGCGGAGACAAGACATTGGTTTGTGACAGATGGGATATTTTACGACGTACAGCTGGCCTTTCCTGCTGGTATCCGCAACTTACCGGAGTACTCCAAACTTGATCTCGATCTACGGCTGACGCATATCTCGTTTCATATGTCCTAGTGATGCTGGAGGCGGTGGCCCAGCTGGCCGCCGGCACGAGGTCCATCCCGGCCAAATACAGGCCGCGTGCGTCACCCAGTACCATATTCCCACCTTTCGGGATCCATTTCTCGGGTAAGGAGTCCAACGATTGAGTGACGACGTTATCGACGAAAAGTACGCCCCATCCTTGGGTGTATCGGTAGCAGAACAACCCGCGCCCTAGTACCTCTACCTCCAGCTTTCCTCTTCCCTAACGTCTACCCC
>JAPYSM010000136.1 GCA_029936485.1 Dehalococcoidia bacterium | reverse complement strand
CGCTGGTGGCGATCGCTCGGGGGCATGTTGTTCGGGGAATCACGCTCTTTATATTCGGAGGCGTGAGCGACATTGGCGGCAAGACTCGATCCGCAAGGGACGAGTTCCTGATCGCCTTCGTTGGCCCGATGAGCAGCCTTGCGCTCTCACTGGCCGGATTCCTGGCATTGCGGGCGGGGGTCGGTGGAGGCGGCTCTCCGGTGGAGGGGATCCTCATCTACTTCACACTCGCCAACCTCCTCGTGGGGTTGTTCAATCTGCTTCCTGGATTCCCGTTGGACGGCGGGCGGGTGTTGCGATCGATCGTCTGGGCCACCACCGGGAGCATGTCACGCGCCACCGCGATCGCATCGATGATTGGCATCGGGTTCGGATGGCTTCTGATTAGCGGAGGGGTGTTTATCGCCATTACCGACGATGTGGTATCCGGATTGTGGATGGGTTTCATCGGCTGGTACCTGAAAGACTCTGCGGTCGCGGTGCGACGAAGCGAACACTGATTCGTGCGACCCCGACGATCCGATATCCGACGCGATCGACTTGATAGCGACCCACCGGTTAAATGAATTGTTCGTGCTAGATGCGGATGGTCTAGTAAGCGTAGTGAATCGCTTTGATGTGATGCAGATGCTTACACATAAATTAAATGTTTAATAGCAAAATATTCTTCTAAATATGAATGATTTAAATTGACACGATTACAAAAATTAATTGACAATCAGCGACGGTTCATTGTTTGGCTTCAACGGGAAGCTAGAGTTTCGCCCAAAACTAAATCTTTGACGCCTGACGTTGGCCGCAAAAGCCGTCGGACACGAATCTTAGAGCCTGAGGATAGTCCCGGGATGGATCGGGTGGACAGGTAGGTCTGACGTCCCTGGAGTCCGACGTAGACCTGCACGTCGGCGTCAACCAAGGCGACGCCGTCACGGAATGCGAGTTGGGCGTGGATGCTTTGGGCCACCCGATCGAAGACTCCGCCGGCGATCAAAAGGAAATCTGGCGATTCGGCCTTGCATAACGCCTGCAGATTGCGAAACGCATCAAAGTGGGCTGTTCTCAGGTGTTCGCTAACGCCCGTGCTCAGATTAAGCAACCCGGAAGTACGGGTTGTTGAGCCGGAAACCAGCCACATGGATGAATCGAGTGCACTGCATCTGTCCATAAGTATCTTCCGGACATCCGTGAACCGCGTGCTTAGGATCAGTTCAAATCTGAACGCGCTGGACGCGAAAACACGCCCTTACTCAGGGTACTTTTCGTACGTACGCACAGATAACGGGGTGGATACCGATGGCGCTGTGATCTAACACCCACGCTCAATCGCGCAGGGGGCCTGTTTAGAGCAACGGTTGCATGCGCGGACGCGCCGTTTCCGGGGGCACTGAGGGAGCTACCGTCGAGGTCTCGGCCCCGGCGGGATGACTCTTGGGATCTTTGTGCGTCGCCTTGAATTGTTCGTCGACACGTTGGTTCCCCGCGTTGTCTAGGTTGATTAGCGACATGATGGCCGCCGGATTTGCTCCCATAGCCTCTTCCAACATCGAGACCGTCGAAGGCTGACATGTGAGGAAAATGATCTGTTGGCGCTCCGACAATGCAGATATAGCGGAACACGCCGCCCTTGCGCGCTGAGGGTCGAAGTTGACGAGCAGGTCATCGAGGATCACCGGTAGTTGGGACCCGGAGCCGTACTCATCGACCAGGGCGAACCGTATGGAAAGCCAGAGTTGTTCGGCTGCACCACGGCTCAGGCGTTCCGGCGGAACCGGCCGACCATCGCCGGTGACGACTTCGAACCGCTCCTCGCCGATCACCGCCCTCACGCTGGTGTACCTGCCAAGCGTCATGCGATTGAAATATTGGGAGGCTGCCAGCAACAGGGACGGTTGGCGTTGTTCCTGGAACTCCTCGCGGGTCTGATCCAGGAGCGAGCGAGCGACCGTCAGTACGCTCCACTGCCGAGCATCTTCCCGAAGTTGCTCGGTGAGTTCGTCGATACGGGAGTGCAGGCGTGCGACTTCCGCCTCTGTTTCCATCTGCTTCAGTGCAGCCTTCACCTCGCCGGCCTGACCAACGGCTGCGTCACGCTCCTCGCCGGTTTGCGTGACCTTCTCCTGGAGGGCCTGGAGTTCGGCCTGAAGCTGCTCCGGTTCAGACTGCTCCAGAGCGCTGTCGATCTCAAATGCCCGCTCGCCGAACAGGTCCGGGGCCGTCCTCTTAATGGCCTCCAGTTCGCCTTCCAAGGCGCGCCTGATCTCGGACTGAGTGGCGAGCCCACGGAACGCCTCGGGGTTCTCGCAACCCGCCCCCTCAAGCAACCCGGTGATGCCGTCTTTTGATTTGTTGAGAGCCTGGATCAGACCTTCTCGTGCGTCTTTCCAACCGGCGGACTCTCGTTTGAGGGCCTGGCGCCGATCGACCCCTCTGACATGGGCCTCCCAGAGACGCTCGAGTTCATGGAGCGCCACGAGGCCTTCTCCGGTCCCCGCATGTTCCAGGCCTGCATCGCTGTATATCGAACCCAGCAAATCATCGGTCTCGGCGTTCTGGGTCTGCATACCGGCCACGCGCTCTCGAAGTCTTGTCGCTTCTTGTGCGCGCTCCGATAGGACACCGAGATTATTGATAGCGCCAAGGGCGTCGTCGCGCTCAAAATGAGGATGTAAGTTGAGGCGCGCCAGCAGATCGGTCCACTCTTTTTCGGCGGTCAACATATCCGCATTTGATCGCTCGATGAGGTCTGATGAATCCTTCCGGTGAACCTCTGCGTTGACGGACGCTGCGCTGGCGTTGTCGGCGACCTCGGTCAGGGCCGCCGAGTCGCTCTTTCTCGAGATAGCGCGTCCTACAGCGTTGCGCGCCTCAACCACATCGCGGGCGCTGAGGGGCGTCGATAGGTCGAGCTCACGAGCTATCGACGCTACCTCGGCAGCTACGTCTGGCGGTGCTGCGCGTTCACCTGTAACGGCGGTTTTTTGGGTGCCATACTTTATGGCGAACGCAGCACCGGCGATGACCGCCACGATTCCGATGACGGCGCCGGTAATTTCGGATGTGGCGAATGCCCATGCGATCCCGATCAGCCCCGCGAGGACCAACACGGCTCCTGGTAGCTTCGTTCCCGAAAACGACTGAGAACTGCTTGCCGGAGCTCTCGAGGAATGGGACGAGTCGAGTTCAGCGAGTGCGCCTTCGAGGGTGTTCAGCCGCCCTAGTTTGTGTTCTAGCTCTTCAAGGGTCTCGGTCGGCGCCTCGGGAGCGGCCTGGAGCCGGCTGTTTGCGAGCCGCAGTTCTTCAGCCGTTTCCTTAACCTCTACGTCCGCGGTGTTGAGATCGTCGAGGGCCTTTGATGCCGTCCTGGACGCATCGGCCCGGGAGTCAGCGGTCGCCTGGATAAGGGCGATCGTCCCGGCGGCTTCGTTGAAATCCCCGGCGCGTTGAATGGTCCAGTTGAGTCCGATAGCGTCCAAATCGCGGGCGACACCGTTTTCGATCTCGTCAGCCTCTGCTTCGCGCCTAGGAGAGTCTTGAACGGCCCTCTGGTAGTAGTCGATCCGGGATATTGCACGACGGACGTCATTCTCCCGAAGGGCGAATGCCTCAATCACCGGAAGATCAGAAGCCTGTCGCTCTCGTTCCCGGTCAACCCTGTCACCCTCGGAGATCTGCGATTCTTCGCCGAGCGAATCTCGTTCGAAGCTGTCCAGTCTGTCGATTCCATCGGCCGGGATGGCGTTGTCTGCTGGTAACTCTTGAAGTTCGGCCTGTAATCGGCGGTGGATAAGCCAGGGGCCGCGGATCTCCAGAAGCCGTTGGACGCGTGTGGCGTTGGCCCGCAGGATCGTCAACTGCCCATTGAGTTCTTCCGCAGTGTTTTCCAGTATCCGCAACTCGTCCGAGAGATGATCGTACCCGGCGAGTTCGCTCCTCCGTTCATTCAACTGCTCGCGGGCCTGGCGGAGGTCCTTCTCAAGATCAAACAACGAACCGGAACGTACGCGGCGGAATTTTGAGATGCGCTCATCCAACCGACGAGTGACCTCTCGGAGACTGATATTGCCGATCCCGAGTCCTGCCGAGTAGATCCGTTCCGTGATTTCTCCTCGCCCGAGATCCTCGAATGACTGTAGTTCCGTCAGGCTGATGCTGAATACGTTCTGGTAGAACGCGTCGTCCACGCCACCTATCAGCTCCCTCAGCAGATCCTCGCCGCCGTCACGGGTGCCGGAGATGGTCACCGGGCCTCCACGTATGCCTTCCGCACGGTGGATAACGTACGGGTCACCTGACGAGTCTTCGATGTGAACACTGCCGGCCGCGCCCCCGGGAAGGGCAGGCTCGTAGTAGTAGTCATCGTGATCTTCCGTGCGACGCCGCGGGAAGCCGAACAGCACGACCCGCATGAAGGCGCGGAGGGCGGATTTGCCGGCCTCGTTCTCCCCGTGAACGACGGTCAGTCCGGGAGAGAACCCGTCCACCTGCCTGCCGTTAAACGGTCCGAAGTTGTCCATTTCTAGCCGGGTAATGCGCATCTTATTTCTCGCGCTCGAACAACTCGGCCAGCTCCCAGCGAGCGGCGTCCACGATCTCCGCCAACAACGCATCGTCCGGCATCTCCAGAATCCCTGAAAAACGTCTCTGGGCCAGGACGTTGGAGAGCGAATCTCGCAGTTTGGCGCCCGAGGAGTCTTCTTCAAGTATGGCGACACTGCGCTTCATGACCGCACCTACAAAGTCGTCACGGTCTGTGAGGGCATCTATGTCGATCTGAGGTCCGGTCCGGTCCGATATGCGCTCCACCCAGACGACTGGTGACGTTGCCGCGTAACTGCTTCGTAGTTCGTCCGACAGGTCAGAGATGGCGTTTTCGGCTGATAGATCCCCGTGTAAAGATCCCCGTCCGTTCAGGGAGATTCGGCATACGAGGTCACGCCCACCTGCACGGACACGTTCCTCGTCGATTGGGACGTGTGCCGCGTCCAGAAGCGCGTCGAGATCAGAAAGCCCTTCTATTGATACCGAGAGTGATTCCCAGCGCACCACGTCCAGCGGCTCAAATGTTGAGGTCGGACGTCCAGATTCGTCCACATCTACGATCAGCGCGCCCCGCGCCCCAGACTCGTTCGGATGTCGACCCTGTAGGTTGCCCGGGTACGCGATCACCGGGTTTTCTGGGTTCAAGGTCTGGCGCGTGTGGACGTGCCCAAGCGCCCAGTAATCGATCCCCGTTCCCGAAAGATCCTTGATCGTGCACGGCGCGTAGTTGTCGTGCTCTGCGATCCCTCCGACGTTGCAATGGAGCAGCCCGATGGAGAAGAGTCCTTCTGGTGGAGGGGCGAACTTGAGCGCGAGATTGTCGTGTACTTCTTGCGTCGGGTAACTAATTCCTTGAATCTGGGCGATGAGCGTACCGGCAGTCGAGGCCGTTACCCATTCAGGCTGGGAGCCGAAAGTGTGGGCAGATTCAGGCATCCGGATACGTGACAGTCTGCCGTCAAGCGGATCGTGGTTTCCGTGGACCACGAAGGATTGGATGCCATGCTCGTGTAAGCGAGTCAGCCCGTCACGGAACCTCATCTGGGCCTGCACGCTCCGGTCCGCGCCGTCGTATACATCGCCAGCTATCACGAGAAAGTTGACGCTTTGTGCGATGCACAGGTCGATCAGGTTTTCGTAGGCCTCAAATGTCGCCTCTTTGAGCCGCTGCGCAATTCGCGGCTCGTACTTCAGCAGCCCCTTGAAAGGGCTGTCTATGTGGAGGTCTGCGGCGTGTACGAAGCGGAACGGTTGCATGTTGCGCCGATTGTAGCAACGAGCCGGGGGAGTTCAGGGGGCTTGTGTCACGGGAACGAGGATATATGACGCGAAAAGGGGCCGGACCCGAAGGCCCGCCCCCTTTTTCTTGAAGCTTTTGGGAAGCTTGTAGCGCTTCCGGATAGTCCGGAAGACTAG
>JAPYSM010000135.1 GCA_029936485.1 Dehalococcoidia bacterium | reverse complement strand
ACGATGCGCTCTGAACGCCGCTTCATCTGTGAAATCTGACGGGTCGTAACTCTCATCACGAACCCCTTTCGTTTGCGTGGTCCTGAAGCGATTGACGTAGCAAGTTCTTGATCTCAACGGCGGCTTCTGGGGAGAGGCCGTCCCGCTCCTCAAACAGCGACATCGCGTCATAGTTAAGCGCCGTGTACGCGTGGCCTAACTCGGGCGAGAGGCTCTTCATCGCCTCCAGATGCATGCGGATTGTCTCGACATCGCCCCGCACCGCCGGTCCCGTTATCGCTTCCGGCAGACCCTCGCGCCCAACGGCTTCGACCGTGGCGGCCGTAAGTGGCCTCAAAGCGGCGAGAGCGTTGAGGCGAGAAACGCCCATCTCTGACCAGATCTCCGCCGCAAGACCCATCAGAGAAGCAACGAGCCCGCAGGCCATAACGGCGGATGCATGGTAAACGGCTCGGTGTTCGTCCCGGATCGTGAAGGGCTTTGCCTCGAGCGCGCAGACGACGCTCTGAAGCCAGCCCAGTAGGATCGGATCTTCCGACCCGACCGCGGCAGATGCGCCGGAGATGAGATCAGCGCTGTCGCTTGTCGGAAAGGTTTGCAGCGGGTGCAGCCCTCCGGTACGGGTGCCAGATTCGTGTGCGGATGCAAGATCGCTCAATGGGCGAGCACCGGAACAGTGAACTACCGCCTGGCCGGTGCGCCACGAGATGCCGCTGACGACCGGCTCGACCGATGCATCAGGGGTCGTGATGAAGACGGCATCCGCTATATCAGCGACATCTTGTGAACTGGACACCGGCGCACAGCCGGGAACACTTTTGGCAAATGATTCGGCAGACGACGCGCTGCGAGAGCTAACGGCAATTACCCGGTAATTGGCGCGCTGAAGCGCCACCGCAACACTCGTGCCGAGACGGCCCGCTCCAACGAACCCGATCGAGGTGTTCGCATCCAGCGTTATGGCGTCATCGACGGTCACGAACCCGCCTCCGGGTCAAAGCCGGCCGTATGTTCGGCGGCCGACGGAACGCCACCCAGTCCGGTCGCATGTTCAATTGATGACAGAATCGCTCCAATCATGGCGCGCATTGCGGCCGCTCGTAATCGGTCCTCTATCCCGGCGATGGCTTCTTCGCCAGACAGGAGAGGGTGTACGCCGGTAGCCAGAGCGAACACCGTGTCGCCGTCGCCGGACATGTGTGCCGGACGGACCGCCATGGCGATAGCATCCTGTCCAGCGCCGGCGAACCTGCTGGCAGCTTTCTTGTCCAGTCCGGCGTTGGTCGCCACCACTCCCACCACGGTGTTGGATGAGTTGCGAATTCCCATCAGATCTCGGAGTCGTGGCGGGTCATCCACTAGAAAGTCCATCGTGTTCTCGAACCCGGTCTCAGTTCTAGGTCCGGCGACAACGACCCCGTTGTATGGGTTGATGACGCTTCCGATGGCGTTGGTAGTCACAATGGCCCCGACCAGGATGCCATCTCCTAACGAGACCGATGCTGTCCCGATACCGCCCTTTGTCGAGTGATTACCGCCTCTGAGCTTGCCAACAGTTGCGCCGGTCCCAGCGCCCACTGTGCCAAGCTCAAATTCCCGGGCGGCTCCTCTGGCGGCCGTGTATCCATCTTCTGCGGTCGGGCGTACTGCGTGGGAGAGAAGCCCGAGGTCGAAAATGTTTGCTGCGGGCACGATCGGGATCACGGCACGGCCGATCTTGAGACCTCGCCCATTCTCCTCAAGAAATCTCACAACCCCGGCCGCCGCATCAAGGCCGAAAACACTCCCGCCGGCGAGCATCACTCCGTGAATATGCTCGCGCGTGGCGAGCGGATGTAGAAGCTGTGTTTCGCGACTGGCAGTGGCCGCACCACGTATGTCGATCCCGCCGACGGCCGGTTCATCGACCAGCACCGCCGTGCAGCCCGTGGCGTGGTCAAGGTCGGTGTAGTGACCGACAGCAATGCCCGGGACGTCGGTAATCCGTCCCCGATCAGGAATTCTGGAGCTCGAAGTTGTGGCGTTGTACGTCAATTTGCGATCGCTCTAAACCCCGGGGATGCGCTTCAAAGTCTGACGTGCGCGTGGGTGAGCGGGCGGCAACGCCGCGGGCCGGGTCATCTTCTCGTAGATCTTTGTTACGCCGTACGGCTGCGCTTGATGCCCATGTTGTCGGCTAAAGGTCTACGGGTAATTGCCCCGTCACTCACCTCTCCGCGCCCGGCGATGATTCTTCCCCGGACTGTATGGAGTTAGCGGTGGCCGATGAGGTTATCACGAACGGATTCACGATATGTGATTGAGACCGGTAACATCGAGTAAGGTCGGGTATTGGATACTCGCTTCCGGATAACTCAGAGCGGTCGTATACTCGCCCGAATAGCCTTTTTTATATGGTCCGTCGAAATTCGTAATCTGGCCCGATTTCAGGTCCATTGACGAACTTCATACGCCGGTAACATCAGGCCAATCAATTCGACCTCTAGTACCGTTTACGGGGGTACCCGCCCAGTTGGCACAGATCAAAGAACTCAAGCGCGCATATGGCTTCGATGATGTTGCAATTGCTCCCGGCGAGGTAACGGTTAATCCGGAAGGGGTGAACACATCGTTCACTCTGGACGGGCACGAATTTGCGATCCCATTTCTGGCGTCGGCGATGGATGCCGTCGTCAACCCGGCGTTCGCCGGAGAACTGCACCGGCTTGGCGGGCTTGCGGTACTGAATCTGGACGGCCTGCAGACCCGATACGCAGACACCGAGGAGATCTATTCAGATATTGCAAGTAAACCCCGGGAGGAGGCGACCGCCTTCCTCCAGAAGGTTTACAGTCAGCCGCTGCAGGACGATCTCGTGTCCCAGCGAATTGAAGAGATAAAAGCAAGTGGCGCCACGTGCGCCGTTTCTGTTATTCCGGCAAATACGAAGCGACTTGCGCCGATCGTCAAGGAAGCCGGTGCAGAGATCATCGTCGTGCAGTCCACCGTGACTACGGTCAAGCACATCTCGAAAAGCCTGCGTGGTCTGATCTTTTCCGAACTTGTCGAAAGCATCGGACTGCCGGTGCTTGTCGGCAACACGGTCAGCCCTGAAGTGACGCGGCAACTGATGGAAGAGGGCGTTTCCGGCATTTTGGTCGGGGTCGGACCGGGCGCCGCCTGTACCAGTCGAGAGGTTCTGGGGATCGGCGTTCCGCAGGTCACGGCGACTATCCAGACTGCGTTCGCAAGGGACCAGTACTTCGAGGACACCGGCCGATACGTCCCAATCATCACGGACGGTGGTATCAGGACCGGGGGGGATGTTTGCAAGTCGATCGCCGCAGGGGCTGACGCCGTCATGATCGGCACGCCGTTTGCGCAGTCGCATGAAGCTCCCGGACTTGGTTTCAACTGGGGTATGGCCACACCGCACTCCTCCCTTCCGAGGGGCACGCGTATCGAGGTCGGCACGAAAGCTAGCCTTGAGCAGATTCTGAGAGGCCCGTCCTCGCTAACGGACGGCACGCAGAACCTGGTCGGTGCACTTGAGATTTCGATGGGGATGGTCGGCGCGTCAAACGTACGGGAGATGCACCAGGCTGAGATGATGGTCGCACCTTCGATCAAGACGGAAGGCAAGATATTTCAGCATGCGGGGCTGGGTTCGTAGACTTCCGATCTTTGTAGTTACGAAACGGCGGATCCGGCGTAAACACCGACACACGGTTATCTCTGCGCACCTTGCCGGGTATGGAGCCGGAAGGCGGCAGTTGAAGGAGTTGGCCTGATTCCATCTTTTCGCGCCCCCCGCGGCACTTACGACATACTCCCTGTTGATCAGCCTTACTGGTCATTCGCGCTCGACGTTGCGGCCAAAACTGCTGCACGATTTGGCTACGGCCGCATAGACACTCCATTGTTTGAGCCGACCGACCTGTTTGAACGGGGCGTTGGCGACGCCACCGACATAGTCCAGAAGGAGATGTACACCTTCGAGGACCACGGCGGTGATTCGCTCACGTTGCGGCCAGAGGGGACGGCGGGCGTCTGTCGTGCCTACATCGAACACGGCCTGCACAACCAGCCACAGCCGGTGCGGATGTACTACACCGGGCCTTACTTCAGGTATGAGCGCCCCCAGGCTGGACGTTTCCGGCAGTTACGTCAGTTTGGTATCGAGGCGATCGGAGACGGTTCACCAAATGTGGACGTTGAGGTCATAGAGCTCGGATGGTCCTACATCCGGTCCCTCAACATCACCGGCACGACGCTTCGGGTCAACAGCATCGGAGATTCTGAGTGCCGACCGGCCTATCTCGACGCGCTACGTGAGTACTACCGTGGCCACATCGACGAGGTGTGCGACGATGACCGACAACGGCTTGAGCGCGCGCCGCTTCGTTTGCTGGACTGTAAGAAAACCCAGTGTCAGAGGATTGGCGACGCCGCTCCGAAATCGACCGACTTCCTGTGTGATGACTGCGAAGCGCACTGGATTTCGGTAATTGTGTTGCTTGACGGCCTGAAAGACACCTATCCGGACCTCGTTTACTCCATCGACCACCGCCTGGTACGTGGCCTTGATTACTACACACGCACCGTGTTTGAGATCGAGCCAGAGAGAACCGCGGGGCAGAGCACACTACTTGGTGGCGGCCGCTACGACGGACTGATCGAGGAGATTGGGGGGGTGCCAACGCCGGGTATCGGGTTTGCCCTCGGGCTGGACCGCATAATTTCGGAAGTGAAGTCTCAGAAGGGCTTTGTCCCGCCTGAGATCGGGCCAGATGTCGTGATCGTTCATCTTGGAGACGAGGCGAGGCTGCGTGCGTCTGCACTGGCCGCTGGACTTCGGGACGATGGCATTAAGGTGCTTGTTGCTCCAGCCGGACGCAGCATGCGAGCGCAGATGCGTTACAGCAACTCTATGAATGCCCGGTACGCGCTGATCATCGGCGACCGTGAACTTGAGTCAGGTGAAGGCTCTTTGAGGCCTCTCCAGGACGATGGAGACCAGAGTGAGGTGCCGTTGACGGTGGAAGTCATCGCAAAGGCCCTCCGGGGCGGCTAACGAGATCTAACCGATCGCTTCAGGTGGGTCGCGCCATCTCCCACCTTCACAACAGCCCAGATAATCCATGCACCGCCTGCGTGATATTCTGAATTCGTGTTTGATTCCACTCTTCAAAAGATAAAGGCGATAGTAGATCGCCATTCCGAAGTCGAACTTGAGATGTCCGACCCGGTTGTCGCGACTGATCCAAATGCGATCCGTCGCCTCGGCCAAGAGTACTCGCGTCTCCACGACATCGTGGCTCTGGCAGGTCAACACGGACGTGTGGCGGCGGAACTCGCGGGAGCTCAGGAGATGCTGGCGGCCGAGAGCAATCCCGAACTGGCCGAGATGGCGCGCGTCGAAGTCCAGGAGTTGCAGGCGGACGAAGTTCGCCTTACCGAAGAGCTGGAATTGGCTCTCATCCCGCCGGATGCGACAGCCGAGGTCGACGCCATCGTCGAAATCAGGAAGGGAGCTGGCGGTGACGAGGCAGGTCTATTCGCTGCCGAGCTTTACCGGATGTATCAGCGCTACGCCGATTCGACCGGCTGGAAAGTCACACTGGTGGACATCAATGAATCAGGAATTGGCGGCATCAGCGAAGTTATTTTTGAGGTCCACGGCAGGGGTGCATTCAGCAGATTAAAGTTCGAGAGTGGTGTCCACCGAGTCCAGCGCGTCCCAACAACAGAGTCGCAGGGACGTGTCCACACCTCCACGGCGACTGTCGCCGTGTTGCCAAAGCCGGACGAGCTCGAGATAAACATGAAAGCGGAAGACATCCGGATCGACATTTACCACTCGGGCGGCGCCGGTGGACAGAACGTGAACAAGGTCGCCACCGCCGTACGCATGACGCACCTAGAGACGGGACTCGTCGTCACATCTCAGAAAGAGCGATCTCAGCTTCAAAACCGCCA
>JAPYSM010000134.1 GCA_029936485.1 Dehalococcoidia bacterium | reverse complement strand
GCCACTGGCTTTCAAGCCGCCAAGGACCGACCTAAGCGTCGCGGCTGCGTCCCCAGCCAGCCCGTGCGCTGCCTCGTAATTGCGGCCAATTTCGTCGGGGTCGATGTCCAACTGGATTATCGTCTGGTCCGGGCTGATACCTGCACGGACCAGTCGAGTGCCGACAGCGAGAACAACATCAGCGGTCTGAAGATACTCGACGGTCGGGCTACCGGGGCTCAGTGCCGAGCCAATGGCCAGAGGATGCCGACTGTCGATCGCGCCCTTGCCCTCCCCGGTCATTACGACCCCCGCCTGCAAGAACTCTGCAACTTCCTTGAGCTCTTCCTGTGCGTCACCCAGATTCACGCCGCCGCCTGCGAAGATCACCGGGCGCTTGGCTGACGCCAACATCTCTACGGCCTTCTCGACGTCTTTGGCGGGCGCAGAAGGCCGAATCGGATTGCTCGCCTCAAGCAGCTCAGCTTCGCCCCACTCTTCAAGAGTCTCCGGTGGGATCTCGATCTCTACCGGACGAGGTCGCCCGGTTTTCATCGCGAGCACGGCATCATGGACGGCCTGCGGGATGTCGCCGACCTGAAGCGCGCGGCGCTGGAACTTAGTGATTGGCTTGATCGCCTCCATCTGGTCGTTGACCTCGTGGAGCATTCCGACATCACTACCGATGTAGTCACGCTGCACCTGGCCGGAGATCATCAGCACCGGAGATGAAGCAGAGTAGGCGGTGCTCAGCGCGCCTGCGGCGTTCAAGAGGCCGGGGCCGGGAACGACGAGCGCCGTACCGAACCCACCCTCACCGCCGGCACGTGCATAGCCATCAGCCATGTAGCCCGTCGCCTGTTCATGACGGGTTGTGATGAACCGGATGCCCGGCTCGTCTCGAAGGGCCGACATGATGCCGTACATCTGGATTCCAGGCAGCCCGAACATTACACGGACGCCTTCTCGATAGAGCGACTTTGCGAGTGCCTCGCCACCGGTCATTTGAGCCATTCAGGACTCTCCTAAAGTGATCGGCACCGAGTGTGCCGATCAGGGCTGTGCGGGCCGAAACGGCCAGACGTTTGGAATTTATTAGCTGGGGTTCGGCTATTCGGGTTTCTTCGGGGCCTGAGGCCGCTGGCCGAAGAACCCGGGGACTGGCATAGGACCTACTGGCACTTCGACAAGCACCGGTTTGTTCATCTGAATCGCGTCCGCTATGGAATCGCCGACTTTCGTCGGGTCCTTGACCTGTATGGCCTCCATGCCGAACGACCTCGCGAGCCGAGGAAAGTCCGGGTTGTGGAGTTCAGTGCCGTAAGCGCCGCCCCATCCGATGTCCAGATCACGACCAACGTTGCCGAATGCGTTGTCGTTAAACACCACAGTCACGAGGTTGATGTCGTGTTGAACGGCCGTCGCCATCTCAGAAACGTTGTACATGAAGCCACCGTCTCCGGCGACGACGACGACCGGGCGGTCGGGCTGGGCGACCTTCGCTCCGAGACCGGTCGGGAACGCAAATCCAAGGTTTCCAGAGTAACCGGAGCCGATGTAAGAGTTCTGCGAAGCGATCTTCCAGAAAGCCATGCTGTAGTAGCCAATCTGGGTGCTGTCCGGAATGAGGATCGTGTCATCCGGAACGCCAGCCTGCAGGCTCTGGAGGATGTCCCACTGGGGTTGGGTCCCGGGCGCCGAATCGAACACGGTCTTCTTGACATCAGCAATCTTGTCGACCTGTGATGGCCGTGAACCGGCCGACCGGATACGCGCCGCAAGTTCCTTCATGGTCTTCCCGGCATCGCCAGCCAGACCATACGTGTTGTCGTGGCTCCGGCCGATCTCTTCGGAGTCGATGTCGATGTGGATGACCTTCTTGTCGCCCGACACGATCGATCCGCCGAGACCTGCGAGCCGAGAGCCTACGCCGATGACCACATCGGCCTCTCCGTAGTACTTTCCGGCGGGAGTGCTGGCGCTTGCTCCCCGGTTCATTCCAAGGCTAAACGGATTCGACCACGGGATCGCAGACTTGCCGTTGAGCGTCGTGAACACGCCGGCCTGGAGCGCCTCCGCAAGCTCTCCGAGCGCGTCGTGGGCATTTCCGAGACCGACACCACCGCCTGCGATGATGACCGGGCTTTTGGCATTGATCAGCATCTCTGCAGCGCTGTCTATTCGTGTGGAGTCGGCCGCTTCCCGAACCGCTGATTTCGGGTCGAGCAGCGTCGCCTCACCCTGTTCTTCCATCGTCTCCGGCGGTACTTCAATCTCGACCGGTCGGGGCCGTCCCGTCTTGAGCTGATAGACAGCTTCCTGCACTGCGGCGGGAATCTCACCGACCTCCAAGACGCGCTTGCGCCACTTAGTGATCGGCTCGATCAGCGTCAGCTGGTCGTTGACCTCGTGCAACATCCCGACATCCTTGCCGATGAAGTCACGCTGCACCTGGCCGGAGATCATGAAGACGGGCGATGAGACGGAGTAAGCGGTTGAAAGCCCGCCCGCTGCATTAAGCAAGCCGGGGCCGGGTACGACGAGGGCCGTTCCGAATCCGGGACCGCCACCCGCACGGGCATAACCATCGGCCATATAGCCGGTCGCCTGTTCGTGCCTGGTCGTGATGAAACGAACGCTCGGTTCGTCACGAAGCCCCGCCATAATTCCGTAAAGCTGGACCCCGGGAAGTCCAAAGACAACCTCGACACCCTCGCGTACGAGCGATTTCGCAATCGCCTCGCCGCCCGTCATTTTCGTCATGAATTAAGCCTCATTCCGAACGGCGTCACCCTCGTCCACGTGGCGGGGCGGTCACCAAGCAATCCGGCGGGAAGATTAGCACAGGAGCGAGGCAATAATTCGACCCGTTCAGATCAGAAATGGATCAGATTCAGGACAACCCCCCCGCCACCTCTCCCGCAACCTTGGCAAGGAGTGTCTGTGCCGCTATTGCCGGAACCCCGGAGAGCCGGGCGAACTCGTCTCTATACCCTGGACCAAGCCCCATGCAATCCAGTATCACCACCTCGGGCCGCGCATCCACCATAACCGCCGCCGCAGCTTTAATTCCGCCCTCGTGGTATGGCGAATCGACCGCCACCGTGACCGAAAATCCATCCCCTTCCCAGATCTCCTTCACGATGTCGATCTGGGACTCGATAGGTGTAACCACGCCGACGCGCCGGGAGGGTGCAATGGCGCCAGCAATTGCGGGCAGCAGGCTGCCCGGATCCAGTACGGGGACGCCGATCTCAAAACGCGGGAATCGGCCGGTGCACAACAGCCCCACGGCATGAGCGCCGTCGCTAACGAGGGCACGCATCCGATCCTCTACGAGTGGCGCCAGTGTGTCCAGTTGTATATCTGCCGTGGAACCATCAGCCAGCAACATGTGGAGCGGGTATACGCCCGATTCAGACTCCAATTCTGCGATATCGTCCGTGGACATCCCGTCGAGCACGCCAACGATCCGGAACTCAACGCCTGGGCCGTACTCTCGGAACGCCATCTCGAAGTCCGGCCGTGGTGTCTGGCCAATGGTCACGAGTCCGAGCATGTCTCTTCTCCATAGTCGATCCAACAAATCGCAGGGGGAAATGACTATCCGACCTACACGTCCTCCAACATCCACACGCGCCCGGAGGATCTCGAAGGGCGGCTAATACAACAGCGCCATTGTAGGGGCGAGGCCTGCTCCGCCCCTACCGATTATTGCCGTAACCCTATACAACCATCATGGTTGTCGGCATAACCACGTAATACTTTTGCGATGTGCGACAGTCCGGGATATCCTTCGCCTCGGGCTCAGGATGGAAGCGCTCGACCACTTGAGGCCATTACCTGAAAGAATTTCATCACCCGCCAACCACCTCGGCTGCCACCTTCGCCAGCAACGTCTGTGCCAGCAACACGGGGCGTCTGGATAGCCGGGTGAACTCGTCCCGGTACTCCGCGCCGTGGCCCATACAGTCGAGAATCACAACCTCAAGCTTTGAGTCCGCCATCTCTCTGGCTGCAATCTTTATCTCATCATGCCGATACGGCGACGCGAAGGCTGTTCTCACCGAGAACCCGTCGCGCTCCCACTTATCCTGCGCAGGCGCCATCTGCGAAGCGATGGGTGAAACGACTCCGATTCTCCGAGTACGGCAGATCGCCCCGGCAAGCGCCGGCAACAACCTGCCCGGCCTAAGCACCGGAACACCGCAATCGATATCGGGGAAATCGCCAGCGCAACACACAACGACAGCACGTGCACCTTCATCGACCAACTCTCGCGCTTTCGCCTCTACAAGCGGCGCCAGAACCTTGATATCGATGTCACGTGTTGACCCTTCAGACAGCAGCGTGTGAAGTGGGTAGGAGCCGTCTATGCCCGCCAGATCGTCGATCTGCGGCACGGACATACCATCGAGCGCGCCAAGTAGTTTTATTTCTGTGATCGGCAGATGCTCACGGAAGGCCGCGTCGAAGTCAGGCCGGGGAGCCTGACCAATAGTTACCAGTCCAAGCATGTAATTTCTCCGAGCCAACTATTCGGTCTTAATTCACGGTCTCGGAAGTCACCAAATACGGAACCGCCGCCCGGTAATATTGCGGTGGCGGCGGTTCCGTATTTGGCGTCATGTAAAGCACTTGATTAGCTTTACGCCCTGTACTGGTCGATCCCTTCAGTGACCGGAGCAGGACCGCTCGGGAAGATCGCCGTCTTTGCCCGGTCTGCTCCTACCACGAGGATGTAGCAGTCTTCTGCCGAATCCATCACCGGGAACTCTATCTCAAGCCGCTGTTCCTCGGTCAAGTTCTCCAACCACTTCCACTTCTCCGCCACCCGGGCCTCGCCCTCAAGCGGCATGTACTGGATCATCTTGCCAAGCGAATGATTAGCGTTCGCCTGGATGAACTCTTTGGCCGCCTGCTTCGTGAATTCCTGCTTGCCGACAGGACCTGCGACATCGGGGGGCATCAGAATTAGTCGCTGAGTGTGTCCCTTTTCCTGGATGCTCTTTGTCCCAAACACACAGCCATATGCAAGGTTCTTCAACAGGCCCTCGGCTGTTGTGTTGCCCTGGTCCTGCTGGTCCAATTCTCCGTCCGTTATGAAGAGGCTCACCGTACTCTCCTCACGTTTGAATCCCTGGTCTACGTGGAAAGGATCCCACGGGCTCATATCTTCGTTCTCGGCTATGCACTGGATGAATTTCCGGGTCGTGCCGATTGTGTCCATGTCCATCTTGCCCGGGTACCAGTAGCCAATGTTCCGGAAGCACATCGCAAACGCACGCCCGACCACGGTGTTCACATGATTATCACGCCCCGGTCCGATAGCCGAGCGCGGGTTGAATCCGAGCTCGTCGATAATCGGACCGTTCACGATCAGGAACGGCGCCTGTGGGCTGGTGGACATCAGCAATGATTTGCCGCCGTCCGACTGGATATTCGAGATCGCGTTTACCGCGGCAATTACGACCGGAAGGTGTTCCGGTTTCGCTCCCGCCATAACGGAATTGATCGCGATCTTTTCCACAGTTGCGATGCCAAATCCCGGGGGCATATCGCACACGACGTGGTCCGGCGGGAGGTTTGTGCCCGTGAGCATCTCCTCTACGGCTTCCCGAGTTGCCGGGAATAGCGGCAAGCCGTCACCGAGGTCCTCGCCTATCAGATCGTCGTTCATGGCCAGCACGGCTTCGTACTTGTCGTCAGCTTCGTACATCCGACCTGCGTCTGTCTCGATCCCCGATACACGGGCATCAATCTCGGACGTGAGGCAGCCGATCAGCTCATCAATGACATCCACCGTCTGACTTCGGCACAGCTCGTGCTCAAGGTTCCGGTAGATACGAGGCACCACCACCCACTGAAGGGAAGGCATGCCAAAGGCCCGGGAGCTCGCAACTGCGTCATCCACAAACCGGCCAGATACGATCGGAACGGCGGGGACGCCGGTCTTCTCGATTTCGATCATGTCGTAGCACATCCACGACGCGCAGGTCC
>JAPYSM010000133.1 GCA_029936485.1 Dehalococcoidia bacterium | reverse complement strand
AAGAGACTACTGGAGTAACTGAACGTGGACATCGGCCTCTCCGAAACGCAGCAACTTATCCGCAACTCCGCCCGGGAATTCCTGGAGGAAAACTGCGATACGCAGTACGTGCGTGCAATGGAAGAAGACGAAGTCGGTCACACCGAAGAGTTGTGGGACCAGCTGGCGGAACTTGGATGGCTCGGACTGACCGTGCCGGAAGAGTACGGCGGCGCAGGCATGTCATTCAGTGAACTTGCGATTCTTCTTGAGGAGACCGGCGCAGCGATGCTGCCGGGCCCCTTCTTCTCGACCGCTGTCATCGGAGCCGAGGCCCTGAAACTGGCGGGATCTGACGATCAGAAGAAAGACCTCCTCGCGAAACTGGCCGAAGGTAAGCTCAAGACGGCCCTTGCGTTCCACGAGTCAGGTGCCTCATGGTCGGCAGAGGGCGTCTCTGAGATGACGGCGACGGAGACCGAGGACGGCTGGATCCTCAACGGCGAAAAGCGCTTCGTCCAGGACGGCGCAGCGGCGGACATGCTGATCGTTGCCGCCCGCACCGGTGAGGACGCGGAGAACGGCATCACGCTGTTCCTGATCGAGACCGACAACGCAGATGTCGATTCCCGGGAACTCAGGACCACCAGCTCGGACCGGATGTCGGTGATGACCTTCGGCGAGGTTTCGGTGCCCAAGGCGTCGGTTCTTGGCGAAGTTAACGGCGGCTGGGCGATTCTGCAGAAGCTCTTCCAGTATGGCGCGGCGGGCAAGTGTGCGGAGATGGCGGGCGCCGGTCAGAAGATGCTCGATACGACCGTGGACTACGTACAGAACCGTGTCCAGTTCGGACGAGCAATTGGCAGTTTCCAGGCCATCCAGCACCACGCCGCAGACATGGCGATAGAGGTGCAGGCGGGTCGACAACTCGCGCGGCAGGCCGCATGGTTCCTGGGTGAAGGACTGGACGCCACGCGACAGGTCGCGCTGGCCAAGGCGTATCTGAGTGAAGCGTACCCGCGGGTCTGCGCAACGGCACACCAGTGCCACGGCGCTATCGGCTACACGCACGAGTACGATCTTCACCTGTGGACACGAAGGGCAACGGGCCAGCGGCTAGCGTTCGGTGACACGAAGCTGCATCAGAAGACGCTGACAGACGCGGCCGGACTCTAAACAGGTAACGCCGGGCCGCAATCACGGGACATAAGGAATACAGGGTTGGATGACCGCCTGATCCAGAGACGGCTCACGGCAGCGCTGCAAAACTCCACCGACAGTCCCTGGGAACGCAGGTTCCCCTGGGACGATGACGGATTTGTGCGCCGCTTTGTAAAGGTCACTGACGAGGACGCCCATTGGTGGGGACCGCCGGAGCCGGACGTGACCCGACTACTGGATATCTGGAACGACAGAGCCGGCCATGCCGGTGCCCCCCTGCCCTCCGTCCTGGACCTCGCCTGCGGAGCCGGTCGGCACTCGATCGCCGTGGCATGGGCTGGCTGCGACGTGATCGGTGTGGACATCGGCGCTCCGGCGATAGAACGAGCGCTGGAGAAAGCGCAGGGGCATAAGGGCGGAAACCTCGGGTTCGTGCATGCCGATATCGAGACCTATGATCCGGGCCGGGAATTTGACCTGATTTCACTGTTATCTGAGCACTGTGTCACATTTCCTGCCATTGAGCTCGCAGCGATGATCCGGCACTACATGGGATTCCTGACCAATGATGGCAGCCTGGTACTTGAGATACCGGGCCAACTTCCAGACCCGGCCGTCAAATACCGGAAGCCCGGCGAGCACCAGGCGCTCTTCTCAGATTGGCCCTACTGGGAGATGCAGTTCACCGAAGTTGACTCGGCTACACGCCTGGTATTGGACCGGTACGCTGTGTTGACGGAAGCGGACGATCTCGTGACTGATTATACGAACTGGCGGAACTACTACCCGGCCGATTGGATTGCACAGATGCTTCCCTCTGCCGCGTCGATGACGGTGCACCGGAGGTGGTCACGGCCCGACTGGTGCGTCATTTCGAATCGCCCTGTAAAACCTTAGCAACTGGAGTGAGGTCTTGATCCCCAGGAGGCCTGAGATGGACCCGAACTGCCTATTTTGCAAGATTATTTCGGGCGATATTCCCAGTACAGAGGTGTATCGGGACGACAGCGTCATCGCCTTTCTGGACATCGCCCCGGTAGCGGCGGAGCACATCCTTGTTATCCCTCTTAAACACATTACATTTCTGCGTGACTCTGATGATTCGGACGAGGCGCTGATCGGCCATATGGCGTTGGCGGCGGATCGTATCGCTTTGGAGTGCGGTATCCAGGACTCGGGGTACCGGCTCACGATCAATCAGGGTCTCGACGCTGGCCAGGAGATCGATCATCTGCACATGCACCTGCTCGGCGGCCGGAAGCTCGGCAGGATTGGATGAGGTCCAGATCGAACGGATGTCCTGGTAATGGTCCAATCAAGGAATATTGAATGGCCGAAACTAGCGCTGAACAAATTGCCCTGTTGGAAGCCCGCGTATCGGAGTTGCCGGAGCGGCTACAGGCTCATATCGAACGGGCGCGTATGCTCGGTCGTGAGCTGTCGCCGTTGTTCAGTGCAGACCCTGAACGTGTCGACATCGCGCTTGCGGGTCATGATCTCTACAGGGCCGCGTCCGATGTTGAGATGCTCGGGATAGCGGACCGCCGTGGGATCGTCCTAGGAGCGTTGGAGATTCAGCAACCACTACTCCTGCACGGCCCTCTCGCTGCAATTTGGATGGCCGACGAGGGCCACGTATCCGACAAAGAGGTGCTCGACGCCGTGCAGTACCACACCACTTTTGCTCCGGGTCTTGGCCCACTTGCTGCGACCGTGTTTATCGCCGACAAGATCGATCCCAATAAAGTCGAGCGCAGGCCGTGGTTATCGAAGGTTGTGGAGCGGGCCTATATCGGCGACTGGAAGGCCGCCGTTCGGACCTACATCAAGACCCTTGATGGCGAGCTAAGACGCCAGGGAGTGGCGCCTCACCCACTAGCACAGGAAGCATACGACTACCTGGGAGACACGTAAGCGCGGCGATCACTCCGCCCTCGCCAGCGTCCTGAGGCTCTCGAAGGACTGGATCGTTGCCACAAAGCGCTCGGCCTTTGCCGCTTTTCAACCGGCGACACCCTCACCTTGCGCTTACAGCCTGACGTACTTTCGGACCCGTTGGCCGTGCCCTTCCAGTCCGATCTCAGCAACGTACAGGTTGCCGGACGAATCGCCCCAGATATCGTGCGGCGCCTCCATCCCGTTCTCCGGGCCGCGCCACCGAGACACCAGTTCGCCATCCAGCGTGAATACGCTGACGCCTGTCGGCTGCCCCTGCTCGACCACGTACATCAAATCATCGTGGCCGTACCAGAACGCCCCCGGGTTGATGACATCGGTCCACTCGGCGACAAAGGTCCCGTCTTGCTCCAGGATCTGCACCCGGGAGTTCGGACGGTCCGCTATATAAATACGACCGACGTTGTCGATGCCGATGTTGTGGAGCATCCCGAATTCGCCGGGGCCGGTTCCCGCACGGCCCCATGAGTCCAATAATTCTCCGTTTGCAGAAAAGGTATGAACGTTGCGGTTGGCGTAACCATCAGACACCAGAATCTGACCGGCATCGTTCAGCACCACCCCGGACGGCATATTGAACGGCAACCCATGATCGCCGGTCTGGGACACGGCTACATTTGCGTAGTCACGACGGCCCAGTTCCATCAACTTTTCGCCGAGCCGAGTGTGCTTCGTAACCGTGTGGGTCTGCGTGTCTGTAAGCCAGATAGAGTCGTCGGGACCGACGTAGATGCCGTGGGGATCTCGGAATGTGCCGTTGTATCGGTCGGCCGGGTCCAGGCAGGACGCCTCACCCCATGATGTGATGAAATCGCCGTCCGTGGTCCAAATCGTGATCGGGTGGACTCCACGGGAGAACACGTATACCTCGTCGCGTGAGTTAACGGCCACGCCAGAAGCCAGCGTGAACTCCCAGCCTTCGGGCATGTCATGCGGCCAGCCGGGATCCAGTTCAAACTTGAGGTCTCCAGTGCCGACGGTTGTCATGTGTGATCTCCAACTAAATCAAGCCGCTTGAACCGATACTCTGGACTGGCGAGAACCTACGCCCGACGTATCGCAGAGTCAACCCGAACGAACTTGCTAAACGCCTGAACAGCGCTGGAAGGATCAGTTAATCCTGGCACAACGCGTTAACAATCCGGCCAATACAGTCCCCGATAAAAGATGAAAGACGTGCGAAGATGTCGCACGGGCGAAGTGCGTGTCCGCAGACGCAATCTTGACTAAGACCGGTTCACTAGGAAAGGCTCTTTTTGATAAAAGAACAGGTCCGGGCCGCAGTTGACGACTCCTGGCGGTCGTTCAAACGGACTCTGGATCCGCTCACTTCAGCGGATATGGAAGTGCCCGGAGTTTGCGGTGACTGGTCTGTCAAAGAAGTGATGACCCATATAGCGGCCTTGGAGACCCGGGCAACGGCGTCGCTGATAGCCGGTGCGGCAGGCCCGGAACTTGAACATGCTGACGCTTTTGATGAGGCTGAACGTCAGCGTCACAAAGACATGGACGTTGCGGGAACCATCACGCATCTTGAGGCTACGCACCGGGCGCTGCGAGACGCCATCGACGCATCGTCGCCGGAACTATTCACTAGCGGCTCCCCACTGCGTCGTGAGTTAGACGACGGAACGGTCCTTCACTACGACGAACACGCCGATGGTATTCGAGCCTGGTACGCCCTTTACCGGCGTGCGCGGGCTAGCAGCGGTGGCTTCTCGTGATAGCTGGCTAATCGCCCCGTGAATACCGGGGATGCCATTCGCCTCCGGCCCAGGATACGATCGAATCCGGAGTAACCGCGATCAGGCACCGTGGGCGATCCACGGTCCGTCCAATGTAGGTGGGTCCGTTCGGCCCCATGTATCGTAGCGCCATCTCCTCGGCGATCTGGAGCATGCGCCCGGTCATCGGCGCGGGCCCCTCCAGAATTTCAGCGTCGCCCTCGATCAAGATCCGCGGATGTTCCGCGTTTACGTCGTCAGCAATCGAGATGGCCACACGTGACTCGTTTCGGATGTGATCCACAAACTCAGATCCAGCCCGCCCGACGATGTACATCCGCTTCCCGTCCCACTGCTGCCAGACCGGAGCGATATACGGCGCGCCTCCCGATTGAACCGTGGCGAGCCGAGCGACGGTCGGACCGCTAAGAAACGCGGTTATCTCATCCGATGTCATTGAGCCGGGCATTCAATCCTCCTTCAAAGGTTTGCGGTTAAGTACGAACGGAGCAGTCGGAAACTCCTTGTCAGCCTTTGCGATATCTCCGGTCCCAGCAAAGTAATGATGGTCACCGATATCGAGATACTGCCAGGGGGTGCGGTAGAACATCTCCGTGTACCCACCCTCGAGTATCAATTGACGAACGGTAAACACTAGCGATTTACATTCAGGCGACCAGCTACTAACGATGTATTCATGAGGGTTGCCTCCATAAGGAGTGAACCGCCAGGGCGCATCCTTTAAGCGATCCTCTAGCCCCCGAATACTGGCGCTCCGTTCCACGTACCTGCTCCTTCCTTAAAGAACTTCGGTTCAACGTAGTTCAGCATCTTGCCGACCTTCAAGCAGAACGAGGATAGGCGCTTGGGAGAAACGGATTACTTTGTCTGTGACGTTTAAGGTCACCATGCCTCTGATGCCTCCTCGACTGGCGCGTACGCACAAGGTGGCGTAAGTTTGCACCGACCCGGTTGTGGCTTCAACCGGTGATGATTTTTAACTCCAGAGATAAAGCGAGATCATGCGGTGAAGATCACTAAGGTCGAGGGCATTCAGAGCGCCCAGCCGGTAACGGATCAGCGTGGGAACCGGCGCAATTTCGTATACGTCAAAATCGAGACGGATGAAGGGGTCACGGGCTGGGGTGAATCTACCTGCGGTCCGCTGATCGTTGCCGGCATGGTTGACGAGATTGGCTCAACTC
>JAPYSM010000132.1 GCA_029936485.1 Dehalococcoidia bacterium | reverse complement strand
ATGAGCCGGGACACCGGCGTAGCACTGTGCGCATCGGATCCTCCTTTCCCCTCACTCCCAACACCGGGAGCGGCCTGTTTGCAGATTAGCCCTCCCTCAGTTGCCTGAGACGGCCCTGCGTGTCCTTCGTCTTCTGCCTCGATCGGCAATTCTCGGTACGTCGTCTTCAATCAGTCGGAGCTGTGGTTTGGGGTTGTCCGACGATTCATCACGAAGAGCGTCGACTTCCTGGGCAAAGGTGTCCAGGTCTTCAAAGTCCCTGTACACCGATGCGTAGCGGATGTACGCCACGCGGTCCAGTTCCCGTAACCGTTCCATCACCATCTCACCGACAACCCGACTTTCGACCTCGGCCTTGCCGAGACGGTGCAACTCAGAATCGATATCTGTAACTATCTTGCCAATCGCTCCAACTTCTAAGGGGCGCTTGGCGCATGCAATCCGGAGTGACCGCTCAAGTTTGTCCGTTGAGAATGGTTCCCGCCGACCGTCCGACTTCGCGAGAAAGAGTGGGGTGGTATGCACCCGTTCGTAGGTCGTGAACCTTAGTCCACAGCCTGTGCACTCTCTTCGCCGTCGAACTCCGTCGGGAGATTCCCGTGAGTCGATGACCTTTGAGTCGTCATGGCCACAAAACGGGCAATGCACGTTTAAGCCTCCGACCCTCCCGAATTAATATACCAAACCCTTTTTGGAAGGGCCACACACTATCTAGTGGCGTGATATCTCTAACCCCTACATATCGTGCGTGAGACGCAGAGCTTGCACCAACTGTAGTGGGGTGTCAAGTCTAGGGTTAAGCCGATTATCGGCCAAATGTAATGCACCCAACGATCAGCGTAAGTGGTGACTTCTGGATGTTAGATTGAATCCCTGAAGGATCCGTTTTGAACGTATTTCGGGAGTTAACAGTCCTAAATACACGACTCGTAAACGGCACGCGAAAAGGCCCTGCACATTTACGTGCAGGGCCTTTTCAAATTTGCCTGGGACCTCCGTCGAATGACCCCCGGGATGTCCGCTTAGTCCATCCCTGTCGCTGCGACGTTACCGCGTACCCGTCGTCGTGCTGCCGGGTGATGGCGCAGGAACGGCGGGATGTCGAGATCGCCCACTTCAGCTGTCATGGCCTCTGCGTCCGCCATGTTGATCGAGCCGTCCCCGGCCGGGAATCCGGTGGCGATGATGGTCAGCTTGACCTCGTTCTCCATCTTCATGTCTGTCACCATCCCAAATATGATGTTTGCCTCCGGGTCGACGACCTGCGAGATCACTTCAGAGGCCTGGTGGACCTCGTTGATCGTCAGGTCACTTCCGCCGGTGATATTGAAGATCACGCCGCGTGCGCCTTCAAGAGAAACGTCCAGTAGAGGACTCTGGATTGCCTCTTCTGCAGCTTCGATAGCCCGGTTCTCGCCACTTCCTGAGCCGATTGCCATCCACGCCGGTCCGGCGTTGCTCATCACGGCCTTGATGTCGGCGAAGTCGAGGTTGATTTCGCCGGCTACGGTGACGAGCTCTGCGATGGACTGAACGCCCTGTCGGAGAATGTCGTCGGCCATCCTGAACCCTGCTTCCATCGTCACATGTTCATCACAGATGATGAGAAGACGATCGTTCGGGATCGTGATCAGCGTGTCTACCTTGTCCTTGAGGCGGGCGATACCTTCCTCGGCGTGCTTCATGCGTCGTCGGCCTTCAAATGCGAAAGGCTGGGTTACGACGCCGACCGTCAGAGCGCCCATCTCGCGGGCGGTCTCGGCAACGATAGGCGCTGCGCCGGTGCCAGTGCCGCCGCCCATGCCGGCGGCGATGAACACCATGTCTGCGCCTTCGAGAACCTCACGGACCTCGTCCCGGCTCTCCTCGGCACACGCCTGACCCTTCTCAGGATCGCCGCCTACTCCAAGGCCACGAGCTGTCTCGTCACCGATCCGCAGACGGACAGGCACATCGCTACGCACGAGCGCCTGGGCGTCCGTGTTAACGGTGATGTACTCCACCTCTGCCATTCGATCGCGGTACATACGGGCTACAGCGTTTGATCCGCCGCCGCCAATACCCACGACCTTGATCTTCGCTATTCCGATGTTGTCCGGGGTCGCTTCAATTCTTGCGTTCATATCGTTTTAAGTCTCCTGGCATACATCTGCGGGCCGCCGGCTACGGATCACTTCCGTTGTCGCCCGTTGGTCCCTGAATTGGTTGGCCGACGCCCGGGCCGTGGGTTTTGGTAATTTTTTAAGTCGACCGGATCACTCATTGAGACCGGACGGGTTCTGTTTGATCACACTGAGGCCCCTTCACGGGTACTTTTCGAAGAACCACTTGGTTCCCGATTTCGCCACCCGGTAAAGGCGTCGTACCAGCGACCACCGTCAGTTCCGTTGACGGTTGAAACGCCGAGGTGTGAACCACGGGGCATGTTGTGCAACCCCCAGATCAACATCCCGATTCCGGCGCTGTACACCGGGTCCTGGTACTGCTCATCAAGCCCGACCAGAGGCCTCGGTCCCGAGATGCGAACCCTTCCCTGAAACACATAGCGTGCGAGCGCCTGCATCCCGTCCAGTTTCGCGCCGCCGCCAGTGAGAACGACGCGATCGATCGGGACGTTTGCGAACTGCGGCGCGGCCAGTTTTCCTTTGACCAGGCGGAAAAGCTCCTGCGCACGTTCTTTAAGTAACTGGCCGAGTTCTCGTTTTGTTATCGAGATCGGACCGTTCACCGAGTCGGCGAGGGAGTTGATGAGCAACTCTTCCTGCATGGTAGCAATTTCGGGAGTAACCGAACCGGACTCCCGTTTCAACTCTTCGGCCTCTTCAAATGAGGTCATGAACGAGAGAACGAGGTCATTCGTGAACTGCCAACCACCGACCGGTAGCACGGCGCTATGCACGATCTGACCGCCGACGAACACCGCTATGTCGGTGGTGCCGCCGCCGATGTCTAGGAGGACCACTCCGTCGTCACGCTCAGATGTCGTCAACGCCGCTTCTGCGGAGGCGATCGGCTCGACGATCAGACCGGCTACGTGGATGCCTGCGGTTTCCGTCGCTGCCTTGAGACGCTCGATGGCGGACTCGTCGCCCTTGACGATGTGAGTGTGTGCGTGGATTTCCCTGGCGTGCATGCCCAGAGGTAGCCGAACGAGGTGCCGGTTGTCCAGGGCGTAGCCCCGGGAGATTACGTGTAGAAGTTGGCCGGGACTACCGGATTCAAGGCCACGGACCGTTGCGAGCGAAGCGTCCAGGACATCCTGGGTGATTACACTCTCGGCCGCGTTTTCCTGTACCTGGTCCCAGCGGTTGTGGGATTCAATGTGGTGGCCGGATAGCCCAACGTAAGCAGATTTGATTGACAGTCCTGCGTTCACCGAGGCTTCCTGCATGGACGCCCTAATGGCCTGTGACGTCGCTGCGTCGTCCCGAACCATGCCCTTGCTCAGACCGTCGCAGGGCGATACCCCAACGCCGGCGATCTCCACATTCCCATCGGGATGCTCGCGGCCGATCACGGTCACGACCTTTGTTGTTCCGACATCTATTGCCGCTCTGTAGTCTTCCTGGATCATTTGCCTGTTCCTGCCAGATACCCGTTGTCAGATTTGCCGGTTGCTCGCTTCACCCCTGTGACTTCCCACGTATCAGGTGGTTCCAAGGAGCGGTATCTCGTGAAAGCCTTCATAGCCGTTCTACCGCCCTGAGCCTTGCGCTTCGGCTCCTCGGATTGCCTTCGATCTCCGCCTGAGACGGTTTGATCACCCGGCGGGACACCAACCGCACAGAGGAGGTATGGCCGCAATCACAGATCGGTCGTTCCGGTGGGCAGATGCATTTGCTTGCTTCCTGCCGGAACAGGTTTTTGACGGTCCTGTCTTCGAGAGAGTGGTAGGCGATCACGACGAGCCGTCCGCCCGGCTTGAGTAGAGAGATGGCCTGTCGCAGGCCGGTTTCAAGGGCGCCAAGCTCGTCGTTGACCGCTATCCGTAACGCCTGGAAGGTCTTTGTCGCCGGGTGAATCCGCCTAGAGCCACGTCGAGGTACAGCACTTGCGATCACATCTGCGAGCTGCGTCGCCGTTTGCAGGGGTCGCGCCGATACTATCGCCGCCGCAATGCGACGGGAAGCTCGTTCTTCGCCGTACTGGTAGATCACATCGGCCAGCTCGTCACGGCCATAAGTGTTGACGATGTCGCCCGCGGTTAGCGTCTGGCGTACGTCAAAACGCATGTCCAACGGGTCAGGGCGCCGGAAACTGAATCCGCGCTCTTCGGTGTCGAGCTGTAGCGACGAAAGGCCGAGGTCGAATAAAACGCCGTCGACTGAACCCTGATTACGGCCGTATTCGGTCGAGAACGATTCGAGGTCTCTGAAATTTGCGTTCGCCGTGATGAGGCGTTCGGCGAGTTCGGGCGAGCCCGAGAGGTGTTCCACCGCCGAACTGATGG
Organism: Dehalococcoidia bacterium; assembly: GCA_029936485.1. Classification (GTDB taxonomy): domain Bacteria; phylum Chloroflexota; class Dehalococcoidia; order Lucifugimonadales; family Lucifugimonadaceae. Next base: position 1,608 of record JAPYSM010000132.1, on the reverse strand, counting down.
CTTCTTTGTCGGCGTCGATTCCCAGTACGGCTCCGTCCGGGGCGCTTGCCCTAAGGATCGCCTCTGTGTGGCCGCCCTCGCCAAGATTTGCGTCGATGTAGAAACCGCCAGGCTTCACCTCAAGTGCACTGAGCACCTCGGGGATCATTACAGGGATGTGGCGTGTCTCAGGCATTCGGGCTCCTTCCCGGTCGGTCGGAGCAGGAATCGTCGGAGAGCGATGCGAGCGCGATTCCACCACGGCACTTCGCAGTGTTGAGTCCGGGAGCGTGGGGAGCATGACGGGCATCAATTGGCGGGCCGTTTCCTGATCGCATACCTGAGTGAATGTCGAGTCGTACGCCTGTGCATTTCAGGCCTAAAATGAGCGACGCCGGGATTCTGATCTGGGACTTCCGCGTCCGCACTCGTATATAGGTACCAATCCACGCCACTTTTCCGCTAGCGAGGCGAATTACGTGTTTTGGCACTTTTCTTGAAACGTCCGGGAATTTCGATTAGAAAACCTGATCAAGCATCTGTTGCATTTTCGGGCTGTTCGTCACGCGCTCCGTGCTAGCATCTTTCTCCCGATGACTCACGATGCAGGACAACACAATTCGCCCGAATCTGGGGACTCCAGATCCGAAGGCCATCCCCATCCCCATTCGGAAGTGCACGCCCATGACCATGATCATGGGACTGAAGGCCGCCGCCGATTCGCCGTCCTAACCAGCAGCGACGCCGGGGCGGCTGGTGATCGCGCAGACACGAGCGGTGACGCCATTGTCGAGATGCTCACCGTCGCCGGGTTTGAGGCGGCTGACCGTGTGATGGTCCCGGACGAGCGCGACCTGATCACCGGGCAGTTACGTGCATGGGCGGAGAGCGGCGACGTTGACTTAATCATGACGACCGGAGGCACGGGTCTGGGGCCGCGTGACGTGACCCCGGAGGCAACCATGGACGTGATCGAACTCACAGTGCCGGGTATCGCCGAAACAATGCGGGCACAATCGTTAGCGTCCACCCATGCGGCTATGCTGAGCCGTGCCGTGGCCGGTGTCCGAGGCCGCACGCTGATCGTCAACCTGCCGGGTAGCCCGTGTGGCGTGAGGGAAACTCTTGAAGTGATTCTGCCGGTGCTGGGCCACGCGATCGACATCCTCTCCGGACGCCGCGGCCCCCACCCGGGTCAAGGATTTTCTCGCTCTGATCACGGCCCACATGTGGCCGATGGATCGCACGAGAGTTAATCGTGCGAATCAGAATCGTGACCCTTTTCCCCGAGATGTTCGAAGGACCTTTTGGTGCAAGCATCGTTTCTCGTGCGATCAGAGATGGACTGGTCGAGATTACAACCCACCAGCTCCGCGACTACACCAAGGATCGGCACCGTACGGTCGATGACACACCTTACGGCGGTGGAGCGGGGATGGTGATGAAACCAGCCCCGCTGGCGGATGCCGTCCAGGACCTCAAGAAGGACGCGTCTGATTCCGGACAGCTGCAGCCTCACGTGATCCTGCTGTCTCCACAGGGACGCCGGCTCGACCAGAACATCGCCAAGGAACTCGCCTCACGGGACTCTTTGATACTGGTTTGTGGTCGATATGAAGGCGTGGATGA
>JAPYSM010000131.1 GCA_029936485.1 Dehalococcoidia bacterium | reverse complement strand
CCAGATTTCAAAAGATCTTTAACAGCGTTCACGTGACTTGAACCTATTCCTTTCAGGAATGAATGTCAGATGCCCCCCCGGATAACGTCTCGGGGAGTGATATCGACCAGTACGGAGGGCATGATGGCCCCGATGCTGGAAAGATTCAAGTCACGGGTTGCGTACGAAGGTTGACGGAATGAGGAAACGAATGTGATCACGGGACGAACGCGGGTCATTCCGCTCCACCTGGATGGGGCATAGCTCCATGATGTCGGCTGCGACAAGGACAGGTAAAGGTAAGGTAGTACTCGAAGCTGTTCGACAGTGTTTACGTCTCCATTTACAAGTCCTTTGGATAACCCTCGGAGCAGTACGTGCTTCAACGCCAACCGACGGGACGGGGCGTGTTATGCCGGTTCTGCGACACGAACGTAACTCCGGATTACACTCGGCCGCACAGTTGACAACCCGATGCATCGATAATGTGAAGTCCAATTGTGAGCAATCAAGAATTACCCGGCCCTGCTAATCAGCCAGCGGTTCAGAAATACGGCCCCGATACGGTCGTGTTTTCAGGTGATGGGGAATCGCAATCTCCGCAATCGATCGTGGATCGCCTTGGAGCTCTGCTTTCTAAAGGCGTTCTGTGGCCAGATGACTATTCTCTGGGCGGCACGGTGGAGGCGCTTGAGAAGCGTGTCGCGAGAGACCTTGGCAAGGAAGCGGCGATCTGGATGCCGACCGGATCACTGGCGAACCACATCGCCCTACGCCGTCACTGTGGGACCAATTCGAGGGTCGTCTTGCAGGAACAGAGCCACGTCTATCACGACGAAGGTGACGCGCTTGCGAGACTAAGTGGGTTGAACGTTATTCCTCTTGCGCATGACAGGCCTTATTTCACCGCCGGAGAGCTTCAGACGGCGCTCGATCAATCGGTAGGCGGACGTGTGTCGAACCCGGTAGGCGTTGTATCGGTCGAAAGTCCGGTAAGGCGCCAGGCAGGCCAGATAGTCCCGTGGGACGAGATGCAGGCGATAAGTCGACTGTGTCGTGAGCAGGCGCTCCCGGTCCACCTGGATGGAGCAAGGCTCTACATGATGTCGGCGGCGACGGGCAAAGAACTAAAAGAGTATGCGGACCTGTTCGATAGCGTTTATGTCTCCATGTACAAGTACTTTGGTTCACCGTTCGGAGCGGTACTCGCCGGCACCCGTGAATTCATATCTGGCATGTTTCATGACCGCCGGATGTTCGGGGGCGGCCTTCCCTCTTCTTATCTATTTGCAGGGCTCGCTCTGGACGGGATGGACGGTTTTGAACTTCGAAATAAAGAGGCGCTTGAAAAAGCCACCTCGTTGTTCGCAGACATTAACAATCTGTCCGAAATCGAAGTCCGTCGGTTCGAGCACGGCTCCAACATTTTTGAGCTGGTGATCGGCCCCGGAATCGATCAGGACCGGTTCGTCAGAAAGCTATTTGGCCTCGGGATCGTGATCACCTGGCCAAACGACAACTGGCCGGTACCTCTACTGCATGTGAACACAACAATACTTCGCCGCTCGAACGCAGAAATTACACGGGCGTTTTCGACAGCCGCTTCGGGTTGATGATTAGCCACAATCTCGGTGGGAATCGCAAGCAGGCATTCCGATAACGGTTCAACTCACGTAAACATATCCAAACTCCACTCCGGTCACCTCACGTCAGCCAATGGCATGAGGTCGCGGGAGTAGCACCGAGAAAGCAACGTCCCGGAAGGACTCATATGAAGATCACAGACTTGAAATGCGCAATCATCGGGGGATCTGCGGTTATTCGGATAACGACCGATGAAGGCATCGATGGTCTTGGTCAGGGCGAGACCCCCAAGCCTTACCTGAAGCCGATGGTGATGTTCTACAGGGACATGATCATCGGGAAGGATCCGACAGACGTAGAGCGGGTGATGTTGGGGATCCGGCGTATGGGCGCCTTCAAACCGTGGGGGACCGCAGTGAGCGCTATCGAGATGGCGCTCTGGGACATCGCCGGCAAGGCGCTCGGTGTCCCGGTCTACAAGTTGCTGGGCGGCAAGGTCCGGGACAAGGTGCAGGTCTATAACGGCAACATTCGGTTCGAGATGACCGGGAACAAACCGGAGGACTACGCCGAGGAAATCCGGAAGGAGATCGATGCGCCTCAAGGCTTCTCCATCATTAAGCAAGCGGTCGGATTTCATGACGGCTGGGCCGGAAAAGTCGATGATTTCTACTACGGCACGCCCGAGACTCTGCGGCGTCACCCGAACAGGGGCACGATCACCCGTAAAGGTTTCAATCACCTGATGGCTTGCATCGAGGCGATGCTAGAGGTGTGTGGCGACGATGTCGCGCTGGCCCTTGACTGCGGTCCGGGCATGACGGTTCCCGACGCACTAAAGCTGGCCAGGGCGCTCGAGGGCGAGAACATCATGTGGCTTGAGGACATGATTACGGGCGACTACACACCGTACGTGCTGGCCGATCTGTACAAGCAGGTAACGCCGTACACGACAACGCCCATACACACGGGAGAGCAGATCTACTTGCGCCAGAACTTCGTGGAATTGATTGAGACCAGCGCCGTCAATATTCTGGGGCCTGATCCAGCGGACGTTGGTGGGCTGGCTGAGATGAAGTTCATCGCCGAGTACGCCGATCTCCACGGGATCATGTTTGCGCCGCATGGGAGGTTTGACGGGTTGATCGGTCTGGCTGCACATGTGCAACTAGCAGCTTCTTTGCCAGACAACTACATAGCCTTTGAACTGCCAAACGGCGACCCGGATTGGTGGTACGACATCACGGAAGGTATTTCAGCCGATATCGTCAAGGACAGCCACATCGAGGTATGGGACCGACCCGGACTTGGTATTACATTTGTCGAGGACGAGGCAAAGAATTACCTGAGCGAAGAAGATGCTGATTTCTTCGACGCGTAAGAGATCGAATAATCAGATGCGGAATCTACTTTCATCCGAACCTGAGTGATATGTTCTCGCAATGTCAGCGCTTGATAGTTCTACAGACGTTGTAATCATCGGTGGCGGGATCATCGGGTGCGCCATCGCGTACAATCTGGCGCTTCGGGGTGTGGCGGTCACACTGGTCGATAAGGGGCCGATCGGGTACGAGCAATCGACCCGCAACTGGGGCTGGGTCCACCAACAGGTCCGGTACCCTCACCTCATCCCGCTGGCGGTCGAGTCGGTTCGTATGTGGAAATATCTTGCCGAAGACCTCGAGTCGGACGTTGGGTGGGTCCAGGGTGGCAACCTGAGCCTTGGCCTTGACGACGCTGACCTGGCCGAGTTCGATCGATGGGGAGAAACTGCTCGTAACGCCGGTCTTGAGACAAACGTCTTAACCCGCGCTCAGGTCGTGGACATGTTGCCCGGGATGGCGAGGATGAAAGGAAGTTGGACCGGCGCGCTCCACCTTCCCACAGACGGTCAGGCTGACCCTTCACTGGTCACTGCCGCTTTCGCCCGGGGCGCGGAGCGCCACGGAGTGCACATCGTGAGTGACTGCGCTGCCTCAGAGATTGACACGGCAGGTGGTTCCGTGACTGGCGTGCTAACTGAACGCGGCCTAATCCGCGCATCCCAAGTTGTCGTTGCCGCCGGTGCCTGGTCTGGGCACCTGACCCGACCGCTTGGCGTACAGTTCCCGCAGCGCTCGGTCCGATCGACGGTTATGAGGACGGATCCGGTGGATCCGGTCACATCTGTAACCGCATGGGCTGAAGGATTCACGTTCCGGCAGGACCGCGCTGGCCGGTTCGTGCTGGCTGGCGGAGAAGAAGCCATCTACGACGTGGACCTGGGCCTCTTTCGTGACATGCGCTGGTTCCTGCCTGTGGCCTGGAAGAATCGGCGATGGTTACGGATGCGCGTCGGCCGACCCCTTCTGCGTGACCTGGCCGCGCGCATGCCGGGAATGCCAGCGCGGCGTGAGTTTTGGCAGCGCCGACGAAAGATCGACCCACCGGCGGACTCGAAGGCAGTACGTGAGACTCTTGAGCGATTCCACCGATTGTTCCCGGATCTCGCCGGAGTCGGAATCGAGTCGGTCTGGGCCGGGAACATAGATTCGACGCCTGACCAGGCTCCAATTATCGGATCGGTAGGCGGTGGCCCAACCGGCCTCTTCATCGCCACTGGCTTTTCCGGCCACGGCTTTGCTCTTGGGCCTGCTGGAGGGCGACTCGCGGCCGACCTCGTTCTTGGCGACGATCCCCTTGTGAATCCTCATCCATTCCGCCACGCCCGCTTCGCTGAACGCGACGTCCCCGTCGTCGGCGTCCACCGTCGCTGATCCGGCCTTCCTGCATGTTTCCGGTCTAGCAGGATTCGAGCTAACACCAATCCCTTCGTAAACTCAGTCGAGAGGCGGCAGCTTAACGCCCAGTACTACCCGCAGGTAGTTGACGTTGTGGGCTAGATAATCGTCGACGGCGAGGTCTAGATTCCCGCCGATCGCGTCGAAACCATCGTCACCTTTCCGTGGTCCATCCACGTCCAGCATGACCCAGCCTTTGAAGTGCTGGTCTCGCAAAAGCTTCATCACGGCCGGGAAATCGACACCACCACCACCCAGGTTGTGATACACGCTGGCTTCGGCGTGCTGTTCACGCGTGGGGGTCACGGTGTTCCCGCGGTACTTCGCGTACGTGTCCTTCAAGTGCACCTCCGCGATACGAGGCAGGTAATCGGTCATGATCTGGACCGCATCCAGGCCGCCCAGGGTCAGTTGCCCGGTGTCAGGTGTGAACCACACGTAGTCTGGGTCGGTCATGTCAAGCATGGCTCGGACCTCGTGCTCGCGCTCTACCGGACCCCAGACGTGCGGGTGTGGCGCAAGGCGAATCCCCATCTCGATAGTCTGGCGACCGATCTCGTTGAGCGTATCGGCAACCCTCTTCAGCTGGTCTTCCGACGTGCCCTCGGCCGGCCGGCCCCCCATGTTGACCTTCCAGACATCACAGCCAAACGGTTGAAGGAAGTCACGGGCAAAGGCGACATGGTCGGCGATCGTCTTCGGTGTTTCTTCCGGGTTCGTGAAGTTTGTCGACTGTCCCTTCGCTCCGTTTGAGACATCGATCAGCGTCACTCCCGACTCGTCGAACTTCTCCTTTAGCGCCAGTGGGTCGGAGCGATGATCCTCGATCTGTTTCGAATATGGCTCGATGCCTTGCAAACCGAGTGCGGCAATCCGCTTGATCGCCCATTCGATCGGGTGTCGGGCGTCCCATAGCGAGCTGGTAGAGCCGTACAGGATATCCGGGTTTTCGGGGTCTAGGGGGCGATGAGATGCGGTTGTAATGAGAAGTGGCCCCCGGGCTGAGATGCAGTGTTGATGATGGAGGATAGCTCTGTTGGCAGCCGACAGCTAGAGGGGATGCCGGTGTAGGGCCATGTGATACTCGAACCTTCGACCTGTGGATTACGTGGCAGCGTTTGCTTCCGTAGGGCAGGCTGGATATATTCGTCACGACCAGTAGCCCATCGAGAGGCAGCCGAGCCGTTCCCGAACCTATTCTCAGACGATATTCCGCCGAAACGCGAGGAGCAGACATGACAACGCACGATCATAACGGCCACGAGCACGACCACAACGGCCAAGATCACAGTGGACGCTCCCTTGCCGTAAAAGAGATGGCGTCGGCCTGCGTCAAGTTCGTCGATAGCCTCTCGGCGGACCAGAAAACGAAAACGATCTACCATTTCAACGATGGCGAACGTGTCTTCTGGTACTACCCGCCGATGAACCGTCACGGCCTACCGCTACGCGACATGGATGAAAACCAGCGGACTCTGGCTTACGCTCTCATGGCCTCAGGGCTCAGCGAGACGGCCAACACAAGAGCGCATCAGATCATCCAGCATGAATTGATCCTCGGGTCGATGGAGAATACCGCCGGAATCAGGTCGTTCGTCCGCGATCCCGATCTCTACTACTGGACCGTTTTTGGCGACCCACTTGGAAGCGACCCATGGGGATGGCGTATAGAAGGCCACCACATCTCGATCCATATGCATATCTATGGCGATGATGTTATCT
>JAPYSM010000130.1 GCA_029936485.1 Dehalococcoidia bacterium | reverse complement strand
GTGGATGAGTGCGCTGACGGGGGTTGGGCCTTCCATGGCGTCCGGCAACCACGTGTGCAGCGGGAACTGCGCTGACTTGCCGACCGCGCCGGCAAATATCCCGAGCGCTATCAGGCTTACAGCTGTCGTGCCTATCGTCCCGACCATCAAGTACATGGTTGGAATGTCAAGCAGGTCGTTGCCCTGTGCGAACAGAGCCAGGAGTGCGATCAGGAAGCCGAAGTCGCCAAGCCGGGTAACAAGGAACGCCTTCTTGGCCGCTGCTACTGCCGAAGGCTTCGTGAACCAGAATCCGATCAGAAGATACGAGGAAACACCGACGAGTTCCCAGAACACGAACAGCTGGATTATGTTGCGTGCCGTGACGAGCCCCAGCATCGATGCCGTGAAGAGCGACATGAACGCGTAGTAGCGGATGTAGCTCGAGTCGCCCTTCATGTAGCCCTGTGAGTAGATCTGAACCATCAGGCTGACACCGCTCACCACGATCAGCATGATCGCCGTAAGCGGATCGAGCAGGATGCCGATGCTCAGCGTGAATCGGTCCACCTCGTCGCCAAAGCTTAGCCACTCATGGGTGCCGAACTCGACGATGCCATGGGCGTCGTTGACCGCCATGTAGGCCATGATCGATAGCCCGAAGGCAATCGCCAGAGACAGAATGGTCACCCAGCCGGCAAGTCGCTCGTATCCCGGCAGGAACGGTCGTATGACGAGGCCGTTCACAAGGAACGATCCCAATGGGATTAGTACGATCAACCAGGCGTGGGTTTCTGAGAAATCTGAGATATTCACGCTCTACAGTTTCCTCAGAATTTCGTCCGCGACGTGCTCGCGGTTCAGTGGAACGAACACCCGGAACGGCACGCGCTCGCCCCAATCAAGGATGTCGCCTTCCGGAAGGATCATGGCTGGCAGGCCTTCGCCTTCTAGAAGGTTCTTCCACATCTCGGCGGTCAATAGGTTCGCCGTTTTCTTGTACTCAACCCACACTAGGCGTGCATCTCGTTTGGCGTTGATGTTTGGTCGATATTACGTTTGAGAGACATCATCCTCGTAACGTATCCAGTTCACTCACGTCTGCGGTCTCGCGCTGCCGGTATATGGCGATAACAAGTGCCAGGCCGAGTGCGACTTCCGCCGCGGCTGCGGCGATGATAAATAGGGCAAATATGTGGCCGGACAGCGCGGACTGAACCATGTCAGTCGTGACCGATACGGGATCTCCGGCAAGGGCGGTGGGGACTGTGTATCGAGAGAACCCAACGGCGGCTATATTGACGGCGTTGAACATCAACTCGATCGACATCAACAGGATGATGGCGTTACGCCGGGTCATCGCCCCGTAAAGGCCGATTGCGAAGATGATCGCGGAGACGAGCAGTACGTTCTCCAGGTTCATTTCGTCGCCTGCTCTCTGACGAGCGCTATCGAACCGATGATTGAGGCAAGCAGCAGTACCCCGAGAACCTGAAGCGCGAGTACGTAGTCCCGCACCAGCAGTCCGCCAAGCCAGCCTGTTGAATCGCTAAATACACCGTTCATGGCTACATCGGTGTCGGTTGATGCAATGAGGATGATTTCGCCGGACGCGTCGGTCACTTCTTCATATTGACCGTTAAGGACGGCCATCGTGTTGTCGTTCAGTGCTGCGTCACGGTCTGACCATGCCGTGTCGTATGCGACGAACCCTGCAACTAGAACAAATAAAGCCGCCACCACGCCGCCGCCGACCACGAGGAATCGACTGCTCTGCGTCTGGTTGCCCTGCCCCATGTCACGGGTGAGCAGGATGGCGAAGGCCACGATGATGGAGATGGCGCCGACGTATACAAGTATCTGAGCGACGGCCACGAACTCGGCCTGCAAAAGGAAGAAAATCCCGGCGACCGCTAAAAAGGAACCGGCGAGCGCCAGTGCTGCCCGGAAAACGTCCTTGACTGTCACCACGAGCAATGCGGCGCCGATTGCACCGGCGGACATGATCCAGAAGACGACGTCGATTGTTCCGTTCATCAGTCTTCCACCGATTCATCGGTGCGGCGGTCTTCGACCCAGCGTTTAGTTAACTGCTCAACGCTCGGCGTTTCGTGCCGGCCGGCCTGTTTCATATCTTCAAGTGTCTCGGCGAAAGGCGAGTATGCGGATTCTTCCATCTGAGGTCGGAACCACGTGGATGGACGCTTTGGAGCAGCTATCAGATCTTCCTTGGTAAGAACCAGATCCATGCGAACGTAGTTTCCGCGCTCGAACTCGGATCCCATGTGGAGGGCGTCGTATGGACAGGCCTCCACACACAGTGCGCAGAACATGCAGCGTCCTGTGTCGATGTCGAAGGTCTCTATCGCGTAGCTCTCGCCCTCCTGCATGTTGATGCCACCGGGGGCGGTCACGATCTTGATGATGCCGAGTGGGCAGTATTTGGCACAGCTCGCGCATCCGGTGCAACGATCCTCGTACCAGGTGAACTCGTTCCCACGGAATCGTGCAGCCTGTGTGGGCATAACGGCGATGCGCTCAAATCCGAGTACGGCCCTCAAAGCTTTGACCGGACGTTTGAATATGAGGCCCGGAGTGCTGATACCGGCGGCCTTTGCCGCGCCCATAATCCCGACGCGACGGTCTGGATACTGAACCGTGAAAGAGGGGCCCAGTAACGTCTTGAGCGTGACGCCCATCCCCTTGGCGAGTCCGAGTCCGTAAATCATTAGTCGCCCCCCCCTGCTGGAATAGCCGGAGCATCGGAGTCTGAGAGCGTTATCCCAGATTGGATGTTGCCGGCCGCCACAGGGTCGTGCTTGGGTCCGAGTACCTTACCGAAGATGTAGATCGAGGCGAGGAATACAACCCAGTTGACGCCAGCCATGTACCAGAGCTCGGGGGTCGACGGCGAAGGCCATATAAGGAGCAGGATGCCGCTGACAACCAGGTTGATCAGCGTCAGCTCAAATAGTGCCTTCCAGGCGAAGTTCATGATCTGGTCAATTCGAAGCCGCGGCCAGCTTGCCCTGATCCAGACGATGACAGCCAGTACGGCGACCATCTTGCCGATGAACCAGATCTGGGACGGAATCGGATCGAACCCGTGCCAGCCACCGAGGAACACGGCGGTGATAACACCGCTGGTTGCGATAGTGGCGGCGAACTCTGATAGGAAGAACAGGCCGAACTTCATGCTGGAGTAATCAGTCATGTAGCCAGCGACGATCTCAGACTCCGCCTCTGCAACGTCGAACGGTGTTCTGTTTAGCTCCGCCATGGAGGCCACGAGAAAAACGAAGAAACCAAGCGGCTGCACGATGAAGAAGGGAAGGGTCTGTGCGTTGACTATTGCCACCAGTGAGAGGGACCCGGACAACATGAGGACGCCTATGAGCGAGATGACGAGCGGTATCTCGTAGCTGATCAGCATCGCAACCGCACGCATGGCGCTGAACATGGCATACCGGTTGCCGGAGCCAAGGGCTGCGGCAACTATCGCGAGAACGTTTGCACCGCCTATGGCAATGATAAACAGGAGCGCTACGTTGATGTCGGCGAGCCATGTGCCTGCACCGAACGGGAGGACGGCGTAGATCAGTAACGCCGGAAACAGCATGAGAATAGGCGCAGCAGTGAATACCAGACGGTCCGAGACCGTCGGCATCACGTCCTCTTTAAACATGGTTTTAACGGCGTCAGCTACCGGTGTTAACAACCCGAACGGCCCCCACCGGTTTGGTCCAGTCCTGCCCTGGAACCTGCCGAGCAGACGCCGTTCGCCCCAGATCATCATTAGGACGCCGCCAAGGATAGCGTTGATAAGTACCGCGACTATCGTCACAGCGGTCAGTACGTAGGCGAGCCACTCCAGCCCGCCCGGAAGCAGGCCACCGCCGAACAAACCTGAACCCACACAGGCCACATCGTCGGTAGACGACAGGGTGCAGTAGACGTACTTATAGAGGATGCTATCGAACGGATCTGGCATTAACGATCGACCTCACCCATGTTGATATCGATGCTGCCAAATGTGACGAACAGGTCAGCGAGTTTGTCGCCGATCAACATTTCCCGAAGAAGCGTCAGGTTGATCAAAGAAGGCGCGCGCACCTTGCAGCGGTACGGCGCAACTCCGCCATCGCTCACTAGATAGAACCCGAGTTCGCCCTTCGGGCATTCCGTGCCGACGTAAGAATCACCGGCCGGCGGCCGAATCAGAGCGGGGACAGTCTCCGGACGCACGGGGCCGGGCTCGATCTGCTCAAGGCACTGCTTGATGATGCCGAGGCTCTCCCGCATCTCGTGAATTCGCACGATGTACCGGGCGTAGTTGTCGCTTGTGGTTGCGAGAGGGCGATTGAACTTGACCCTGTTGTAGTACTCATATGGCTGTCGGTGACGCAGATCCCAGTCGATGCCGGAGGCGCGCAACATCGGACCCGTAACGGAGGCATCGATCAGCGTCTGACTGTCGACCACCGCTACTCCGTCGCATCGGGCGGCCACAATCTCGTTGCCACTGATCAGATCTTCGTATTCATCGATGCGATGCGGCATGTCTGAGAGGAAGCGGTTGAGTGCTGGCCAGAAATCGTCTGGCGCATCCATAAACACGCCGCCCGGTCGCATGTAGCTGTTGGTGATTCGTGCTCCACAGAGGCGCTCGAACAACTCAAGTATGGTTTCCCGCTCTCTCATCATCAATATGAGCGGTGTGCCAAGTGCGCCGAGATCCTGCAGGAAGAATCCGGTGGCGACCAGGTGAGAGGCGATCCGCTGCAACTCTGCGGCGATCATCCTGAGCCACACACCACGTGGAGGCGGAACGATGCCGGCCAGCTTCTCGACCGACAGGATGAAGGACATGTTGTTGGTCATGGACGCTACGTAGTCCATGCGGTCCGTCAACGTAACGATCTGCGTATAGGTCCGTGATTCTGCCAGTTTCTCCGAACCGCGATGCAGGTAACCGAAAATCGGTTCTACATCGATAACTTCTTCACCGTCGAAGGTCACGCGCATCCGGAACACGCCGTGCGTGCTCGGGTGCTGCGGCCCGACATTGATCGTTATGGGTTCGGTCTTTAGAGGCATGGTGAGATCTGGCTCCCGCTGCGCGTCAGTAACTACACGCAGAGTTGCGGGTGGGCTCTACAGAAAATCCTTTCTGTGTGGATGGCCCTCAAATCCCTCCCATAGGAAGATTCGTTTCATATCGTCGTGGCCTTCGAAACGGATACCCATGAGGTCGTACACTTCACGTTCCTGCAATTCCGCTCCACGCCACACACGCAGGATCGACGGCACTGCCGGGTCGATACGCCCTTCGCCGCATTTGACCTTGACGATCGCACGTCGGTTCTGACTTAAAGAGAGGAGGTGGTAGACGACCTCGAAATACCCGACGTAGTCGACCCCGGTCACGCCGATCAGCATTTCGTATCCGGCGTCTTTCAACCCGGCCATTACGTCAAGCAATCGGTCCGAAGACACCCATACATCGGTATCACCGTTTGCGATGACAGAACTGGAGGCGATGACTTCGATCTGCGTCGCCAGATCTTCGCCGGACGTGTCAAACGCCGTGTTGGCAGGCATTACTGGCTATCCGTTACCCCTTCTGCCCCGGCGGTCGTGCCGGAGAGGCTGTAACGCTTTACCTTCTCGTGTAACTGCATGATTCCGTACAGCAGTGCGTCCGGACGCGGTGGGCAGCCGGGGACATACACGTCTACCGGCACGATGTGATTGACGCCCGGCACAACGGAATATGAGCCGTAGTACGGCCCGCCGCTTGTGGCGCAAACGCCCATGGAGATGACCCATTTCGGTTCCGGCATCTGATCGTACAGGCGGCGCAGCGCGGGAGCCATTTTCCAGGTCACCGTGCCAGCCACGATCATGAGATCGGCCTGTCGCGGAGAAGCACGCATCGCTTCCATCCCAAAGCGTGAGATGTCGAACCGGGACATCGCTGCACCGATCATTTCAAAAACGCAGCATGCGAGACCGAACTGCATCGGAAACATAGAGGACTTTCGGCTCCAGTTGAGCAGCGTGTCCAGCGAGGTGACGGCGACGTTTCGGTCGAGAT
>JAPYSM010000129.1 GCA_029936485.1 Dehalococcoidia bacterium | reverse complement strand
ACCGCCGCCGGCTGGGCCGGAGCCAAGGTTGTTGTCGACGAGAACTGGTCGGAGAAGGGCGCCGAGACAGGCGCGTACCTTAAGGGCCAGCTCACGGGGCTCATGGAGAAGTACGACTTCATTACCGAGGTCCGGGGCATGGGCATGCTGCTCGCCATCCAGATGAGCGAGGACAACGCGGGCGCTGTGATAGGTGAAACGGTCGCCAACGGACTGCTCCTAAATGCCGTTCGCCCCAACATGATCCGCTTCATGCCGCCGCTCACGACGAGCATGGAAGAGATCGACGAGGCGGTCGGAATCCTGGATGCGGCACTCGCAAAGGTGTTCGGAGCCTGATCTAAGTTCTAAACTGGATAACCGCCAGCCCGGCACCAACCCGCCGGGCCGGATTTGCGTTCTACGGCGCTGTTCCAAATCAAAGCCCCCTCTCCCACTGGGAGAGGGTTGGGGTGAGGGAGAAGACACTCAATCTGAACGCCAATCAGCATCCACCGAGAACAAACCGACAAGGGCACTACAGCGGACTTCCAAAAGAACATCCCCAGGACAAGGTAATGGCAAGAGAAAAATGTGTGCTCGCCTACAGCGGCGGCATGGACTCCACAATCAGCGCAGTGTGGATACAAGAGCAGTACGACATGGACGTCGTGACGCTCACGGTTGACCTCGGCGCAGGTCCTGAGCTTGATGGCGTGAGAGACCGCGCCAGGCAGGCCGGCGTGACCGAATCCCTTATATGGGACGTCCGCGATGAGTTTGTTCAAGGCTACATCTGGAACGGTCTCAAGGCTGGAGCTATGTACGAGGGCGTGTACGCCCTTTCAACTGCGCTCGGCAGGCCGCTCATGGCAAAGAAGCTGGTTGAGGCTGCACGGCAGGTCGGCGCGACAGCCGTCGCCCATGGCTGCACCGGCAAAGGCAACGACCAGGTCCGATTCGATGCCGGCATTATGACACTCGCCGCCCACGGCGACCCTCTCAAAATCATCGCCCCCGCCCGGGAGTGGGGCATGTCCCGTGACGAGGAAAAGCTGTACGCGGCCAAGGCCGGGCTGGACGTACGTGAGGTCGGTGATGATCAGCGGGTCTACTCGATCGACCGTAATCTGTGGGGCCAGGCCATCGAGGGCGAAGACCTAGAAGATACATGGTTCGCACCGCCCGAGGACGCTTACTCCTGGACAAAGCCAGCGACCGACACTCCAGACGAGGCGGTCGAGATCGAGATCTCGTTCGAACAGGGGGTTCCGGTGTCCCTTGATGGCCAGAAGCTGGACGGCGTGCCGCTTATAGAGAAACTCAACGATATTGCAGGCGAGCACGGCGTCGGGCGAATCGACCATCTGGAGAACAGGCTCGTCGGCATCAAGTCACGTGAGGTGTACGAGACGCCAGCGGCCGTGGTGTTACACGCCGCGCTCAGGGCGCTCGAAACTGCATGCCTGGCGCGTGACCAGCAGCGTATGCGCGCTTATGTCGGCCAGCAATACGCCGATTTGGTATACGACGGTCGCTGGTTCACCGGATACCGGGAAGACCTGGACGCCATGATCGACAGCACGATGCGCTACGTGACCGGCGATGTCCGTGTGAAGCTTTACAAGGGCTCGGTGGTCGTTACCGGACGCCGGTCGGAGTACTCGCTGTACGACTTCGGGCTAGCGACCTACTCGAAAGAGGATGAGTTCGATCATCTGGCGGCTACGGGATTCATCGACATATACAGCCTGCCCGCCCGTATCCAGCACAGAACCCAGACAATGCACGACGCTCGCTAAGCGGGCTCTGTGTTACCCCTTCCCCCAGCGGGAGCGGGCCGGGGTGAGGGAGCAGTCCTTCGTCCTCTAACGATTTTAAACGCCGAGGATCAAGGAACACCCAGTGACCGCATACGACGAACGAGACACATTCGGATCTTACCTCGAAGAGTTTCACGTGGGAGACACCTGGAAGCACTGGCCGGGAAAGACCATCACCGAGGCCGACAACCACATCCATAGTCTCCTGGTTATGAACCACCACCCACTCCATATCGACGAGGAGTGGAATCGGGCTGGTCAGCACGGGAAGATTCTCGTTAACGGCACGCTAGTGTTTTCAATCGTGGTCGGGATGACGGTCCGGGCGCTCTCTGGCAAGGCAATCGCCAACCTGGAGTACGAAACCGTTAAGCATGACGGACCTGTCCACATTGGCGACACTATCTACGCCGCTTCAGAGATCCTCGATATCACGCCATCCCGATCGAAGGCAGATCGAGGGGTGGTGTACGCGGAGACCATCGCCCACAATCATCGTGAGGAGCAGATTCTCAGCCTTCGCCGAAAGTTTCTGGTGCCGAGACGGCCGGAGTAGAAACTATTGAGGTAAAACCACGACATTATGACCCCACCTCCAGCATCACTCGACGCGCAGTTGCAAGCACTGAAAGACGACGTCACCGTCCTGAAATACACGGCGTCTCGAGCCCGTCTCGCCGTAGATCCCGCCCGTCCGCTTTATCATTTCTCACCGCCCGAGAATTACATGAACGATCCCAACGGCATCTGTCAGTGGGGTGGGATGTACCACCTCTTCTACCAGTTCAGGCCGGACGGCATTGACAACGTCCACTGGGGCCACTCGGTGAGCGAAGATCTGGTCCACTGGAAGGATCTCCCGCTCGCCCTCTACCCGGATCAGGAGAAAGATTGTTTCAGTGGACAGACGCTGGTCGAGGACGACCGCGTCATCGCCACCTATCATGGAACTGGTGCAGGCAACTCGATAGCCACCGCCACGGACCCGTTACTACTGAACTGGGAGAAGCACCCGTCGAACCCGGTAATCCCGATGGTAGATGTAGACGACGGCGGTATGCCCTACAGGATCTTCGACCCGTGCATATGGAAGGAAGCCGACGGTTACTATGCCCTGTCCGGTGTATTCCAAGACGGTGAGCGAAGCATCGACTGCAAGGGCGTCGATCACCTTTTCCGAACGCAGGACCTCGAAAACTGGGACTACGTCGGCAAACTGATCGAGAGCGACTACCGTACGGAGCCGGGCGAGGATTACGCCGTACCCAACTTCTGGCCGATCGGCAACAACAAGCACATGCTGCTGTTCTTCAGCCACAAGCGCGGCGGTCAGTACTTCGTCGGTGATTACGACACCGACACGCACCGCTTCTCTCCGGACTATCACGGACGTATGAACTATGGTCCGTTGTCGGTCGGCGCCTTACACGCGCCGTCAGCGACGATCGACGACGCAGGCCGTTACCTGTCCATCTTCAATGTGAAGGAATCGCGCGAAACCCGAGGCTGGGACAACGTCATGACTGTGCCTCGGGTGCTCTCACTAGCCGATGATAATTCACTACTCATAGCTCCGGTCCCTGAACTGGAGGGACTGCGGTTCAATAAGAAGAGTGTGGGTGAGGCCAATATCCCGGCAAATCAAGACATCGTTTTGCCCGGTATCGCCGGGAGTGCAATCGAGATCCATGCGGTGATTGACCCGAACGATGCCCGTGAAGTCGGCCTGAACGTCCTTCGCTCTCCCGACGCGACGGAACTCACGCGTATCTCCTTCTTCCACCGCGGCAACGCACGCTGGGGCACACCGCAACTCCAGATTGATGGATCGCAGTCATCCACTGGAGCGGATGTCCTGGGTCGCCCTCCGGAGATCGGACCGCTCGACATCCCGGACGGTGAGCATCTCAGGTTACGTATCTTCATAGACCGTAGCATCGTGGAGGTGTTCGCTAATGACATCCAGTGTTTGACTCTAAGGGCCTATCCAGAGTCTCCCGCCAGCACTGGCGTATCGGTGTTCGCGAAAGGCAACAGTGCGACCCTAAAATCACTGCACTGCTGGCAAATGAGAAGCGTCTGGCCGGAGTTGGAAAGCCGGCAAGGGCAGTAAACACCGCCGCACCCTTACAGGGTGGGGTACTTGTGTCGCCAGATTTCATTTCAAGGGAACGCCCAGGGCGTGCAGATCGCCTGTATTCAGGATCACGAAAGTGTCACCCGTCTCGGTCTAGTCGATCAGTACACCCATGTATGGTTCCTGCGTAGTCCGGAGGGGACGGGCGGTGGGCCGCCCTTCGTTCATCCACACGCTGGGTTCGACCTCGCCCGACTCGAAGTTGCCATAGAGACGCCAGAATCCACATAGAAAGCAGCCAGTAAATGCCGTCCACTGATAAACCAAATATCCTCGTCATCATGTCCGACGAACATGGGCCGATGTTCAGCTCCACATACGGGCATCCACTTGTCGACACGCCCAACATGGACCGGCTTGCGGCACAGGGAACGACCTTCGACGCCCACTACACCAACTCGCCGTTGTGTGTCCCGTCTCGGCTGTCGTTCATGACCGGCAAATTCGTCAGCACCATCCGTGGTTGGGACAACGCCACGCCTCTCTATCTGGGCGAGCTGACCTGGCCATACCTGCTTAGATCACAGGGCTACGATACCGCTCTGGACGGCAAGATGCACATGCTCGGTCGGCACGCACTCCACGGATTCAATGAACAGATTGCGCATGACCCGCATGCCGCAAATGTGCATCCGGTATTTCCGTGGGGCGAAGCGCCGGAGCCACCGACCGACGTGCCGGGAGGACTCGATCTCTCGTCGAATTTTCCGAAGGCCGGTGAGGCGTGGCCGGAAGTGAAGCAAGCCGGCCCCGGAACTCACAAGGTGATCGAAGACGACCAGACCTTTGAGGACGCCGCGCACGCGTACCTGTCCGACCCCGCACGCAAGGAAAACCCCTTTGCATTGTGCGTCGGATTCATCGCCCCGCACTTCCCATATATTGTCCCCGAACCCTACTTTTCCAAGTACTACCCGGATCGAGTGGACATGCCAAACATCCCGCCCGGGCACCTCGAGAACCTGCCCATCGCCGCTGTGCGGTTGCGGGAGATGTTCGGGCTGGACGGTCCCTACACAGACGACGAGGTGCTGCGCGCCCGTGCGGCCTACTTCGGGATGATTGAGCAGCTTGATGAACGCATCGGCAGACTCATGGACACGCTTGAGGAACAGGGCCTCGCGGATAACACCGTCATCATCCACACATCGGATCACGGTGAGATGGCTGGCGAGCACGGGCTGTGGCGGAAAATGTGTTTCTACGAGCAGTCCGCACGCGTGCCACTTCAGGTCTCGTGGCCTGGACACCTGCCAGAAGGCCAGCGCATAAGCGGTATTACCTCCAACGTCGATATCACCGCCACAATCCTCGATCTGGCCGGCGCGTCTCCTGAAGAGTGGAAGCTGGACGGCGAGAGCCTCCTGCCCTTGATGGACGGCGATGCGCATGACTGGAAGGACGAGGCGTTTGTTGAGCACCTCGCACACGGCACAGACCGGCCGCGGGGCATGATCCGTTCCGGCAAGTACAAGCTGTCCTACAGCCACGGCACACCGCCAGAGTTTGAGATGTACGACCTGGAGGCTGACCCGGGCGAGTTCGATAACATCGCTGACGATCCAGATCTACGCGAAGCCCGGAACAGCCTGCTCGCTCGCATCCTGGAAAAGTGGCGCGACGCGGACGCGATGGACACCGCTATTAGACAAAGTCAGAAGTCCCGATTCCTGATGCGAGGGACCATGTTGATGGAGGACGTGGACTTCTAGTACGCACCGGGCTGGGAAATAAATGGCGGTGGGCCTGAGATGTACTAATCCGGATGCCACCGCTCGGTTGGCTTGCCCCCTCAAGCGGTACCAGGGATTATGTTAGTTCTACCACGTATTGGACGGCTGGCATGAAAGTCTCTGGCGCCGGGCCGGGACGAGCTATACGCCAACCCGGAAGAGTTAAAAACAGCGCTCTTGGTCACCGCGGAGATTGAGATGAGGATCCCGTTGCCGGGTTAATGTCGCCATCATGAGCTGTGCAATCCCGCTAGCGATCCCCTACGCCGACGTGAGAAGCTATCCGGCACAATGACCAACGATCCGAACTCAACAGACCCGTCAAACCCCGCGGCGAGCGCTCGGGGCGTCGAGCTGGCGTCCGACTATACCGTCTCGTTGCACTACGATCAGCGCATGTACAGGCAGGACATCGCCGGGTCGATCGCGCACGCCCGCATGCTGA
>JAPYSM010000002.1:35261-36516 GCA_029936485.1 Dehalococcoidia bacterium | reverse complement strand
CCCCGCCCTCTGGGCCGACCTGCAAATCCACTTCGTCGTCTGGCCATAAATCTCCATCTTTCCCGTTTCGTCTAGTCCCAATCATGTGAAATTGTGGTTTGCTGGCGTTACTGGCGGATCATACGCCGGATGGGCTCGTGAATTCCGTACTAGCCCACGCCAGAAGATCAGCCTGGGAGTCTTTCGTCCCAGATCCTTTTAGCGAGCGCTCAAGGCTGCCACGTTCGATCGCCGTCTCGAAACACTCCATCTGCCGGCACAGATACGCACCGCGTCCGCCGACCTCTCGCGAAGTCCCAGCAGCGAACTCAGAGTTGGCCCGCCGTGTAATGCGGACAAAGTCCCGCTGTGCACCCTTCGTGTGACAGGCGACGCAGGTGCGGAGCGGAACATGGTTACCACGCATAGGCACCTCCTGATCGCCAGACCGGTGTAATTCGTACTTCGTCGATAAAACCGTTAATTCGGCGTCCGTGCGTTGTCGCCCGATGACGGGGGCTGCGTTGTTGCCTTTCGAGCAACCGCACGTCGTGCTTTCGCACTCAAGTTCTCGCCACCACGTCGCCCACGACCACGCCGGCGGGAACCACCCTGATCTCGGTACCCGATGATGTCTTCGGCGAATCTAAGAGACCCGGAATCTTCATCTTCAACTGATGAGGGCAACTGCCATATGTCCTCGGAGCCGAAGTCGATGATCTGTTCGGCCTCCGCTGCGGCTGCTGCCTCTTCGTTTTCCTTCTTCTCAAGTGCCGCGATTTCCTCTTCGAGCACCTGAAGGGCAATAGCCTCTTCTGGTGACGGTGCCGGCACGGCAACGACCTCGCTCACCGGTTCGGTCTCAAGGACGACAGTGGGTTGCTCAGCGGCAGGAGATTCCAGCTCGGGCGCTAGATCGGCGACTGCGGCGAGTTCTGGTTCCACCTGCTTCTCAATTGGCGGGGTTGCTTCTGTTGCGATCGGCTCGGCGGCCGGATCCGGAGTAGTGGCCGGTGCTTCAGATTCGACGGCGACGGGTACGACTTCCGTATCCGGCGCAGCTTCAACAGCAGCAATGATCTCAGATACGGCTTCCTTGATTTCGGTTGCCACTGGCGGTGTTTCCGCTTTTGGTTCAGCAGGTTCTCCGTGTTCTGACGCCGACTTGATATCGATCCGCCAGTCGGTCAGTTTCGCGGCCAGGCGAGCATTCTGTCCTTCACGTCCGATGGCCAGGGACAGAGCGCGGTCTGGTACGACCACGATCGCCGATTTT
>JAPYSM010000002.1:0-35161 GCA_029936485.1 Dehalococcoidia bacterium | reverse complement strand
CTTTCGGCTGCTAGTTGTGTTACTGCAAGGAGCAGGTCACTCTTCACAGTTGCACCTTCTGGTTCTGATTCAAAAAACGCCCGGACAATAAAAAAAGTGGGGCAAACCCACTTCGTTCAGTAGCGATCGTTACCCCGATCAAATTCAACTGCAAGTATAGTCCACAGTGAGTTCCTCCGCAATCGTTGTTGGACGCTCTCCAAACGTGAGTAAGGTATCTCCTTACGAAATTCGACGCGCTTTCCACTGATGCTCAGGCTGAGCATGGCTTTTCCGGTGACACATTCATTTAGTCTTTCCAACTATCGGTTGTGGTGATAGACGGAAGTAAAGAAACATGAAGCTTGCGCTGATCTTAGATTTCGACGGCACGATTACCACGAAAGATATCGGTGTCGAGATCATCAAGAAGTACGCCGGCCCCGATTGGGACGTTGGACTACGTCTATGGCAGGCGGGCGAGTTCGATCAACGACAACTCATGGAGTGGGAGTTCGCAAGGCTTCCCAGCGATCGTCTTCCGGAGATGCGTGAATTCGCGCTCAATGAAGCAATAATCAGACCCGGGTTGAATGGGTTGCTTGAGCTATGCCAGTCCAACGATGTGCCCGTAGAAGTGGTCTCCAACGGGATGATGTTTTACATCGAGGCTGTACTGGGTCGGGAGAGGTTGCCAGACTTGGCGTTCGTTGCACCTACTCCGACCCTCAACGGTATCGGCAACGGCCCTGTTGTTAGTTTCGCAGAAGGGGTTGAGACCTGTGAGATCACAGGGCTGTGCAAGTGCGCCCGCGCCCGCCGGTTGCGCTTCGGCGATCGAAAGATCGTATTCGTTGGGGACGGTATTTCTGATTTTTGCGTTGCCGAAGAAGAAGCCGATTTCATCATCGCAAGGTCATCATTGAGGGACCATTGCGTGAAGAACGGCCTCACGCACAACCAGTTCGAGGATTTTGATGACGTATCGCGGGTGCTGAACTCTTTGCTAGCCGAGTGATCGTGAACCATCGGCCGTTTTATCGTACGGCCCCGGACGGTAGTATCTGGCAGGCCTGAACATGAGAAGAAGTTAAGACCCAAACCGAGTCATCGCTCGTTGTCTTAAGAGGTGCGCAATGACACACAGTATGTCGCCGGAAACGATTGCACGACGGATTCGTGAGTACCAGTCGTTCGGCATTCACCGCACCGGTTGGCCGGGTGACATGAGTTCCGCGGACTGGGCGCAGTCGGAGCTTGTATCTGACGGTATCGAGACTTCACTTGAGACGTTCAACTTCCCAATGTTTCGAGCGGAGGCAACCCGTGTCACCTGGGTCGGTGGCGAAGCGGACGGCGTTGCACTTCACGATTGTGGAAACACGGGCCCAAACGGTGTATCGGGCCAACTTATTCTGGCGGATGCTGCTCGGGCATCAGATCTCAGCGGCAAGATCGTTGTCGGCGGTGACAACGACCCGGCATTTGAACAGCGGCCTGTATACGAGCGGATAGTTGATCTGGAGACCGCGGGCGCGGCGGGCCTTGTGTTGCGGCGCACCGATTCTCTGGGCGCTATAAACGTCCTGAACGCCTATCGCATTGGCAAGCCGTTCTCGCTTCCAGTCCTCCAGGTCTCGGGACCGGATTCAGCGGGGTTGTGCGATGCGGCGAAAGCCAGCGAAAGTGGGACTCTCACGGTCGATGCCACAAGGGAGTCGGCCAGTGCTATGAACGTAGTGGCGACGTTGCCGGGCAATGATCCCGACGCTGCGCCGGTAGCGATCATGACACCACGATCCGGCTGGTTTATCTGCGCTTCGGAGCGGGGCGGGGGAATCGCAATCTGGCTTGGGTTAGCTCAAGCGATCTCGGCTATCCCGTCGCGGCGGCGCACGGTGTACATGTTGGCGTCAAGCGGTCACGAGATTAATCACTACGGTTTGCAAGCGTACCTGAACTCACGGAACGGGCTAGAGACGCGTGCGATCGCCTGGCTGCATCTTGGCGCGCTGATCGGCAGTCGTGCGACATCGGTCAAGATCGAACCGAGTGACCCTGAGCTTGGGGCGCTGGCGAAGTCTTCGTTTGAATCGTCTGGCGCTGATCGCTGGATGATGTGGAATCAGCGCGGCGGCGAGGCCGAGAACATTGCCAAAGCGGGGGGGCACTATGTCTCATTGCGTGGCGGGTGGGCGATCAGCGATGGGGATTCGGACACGTTTTTCCATAGCCCGAACGATTCGATCGATCGCGCAAGCGACATTGAGCTTGTTGCCGCCAGCGGTCGCGCCTGTATTGCGATGGTGGAGGCGCTAGTTACAAATTAGTGAATGAAGCGCTGATGTTGGGCGATAACCCAATATGCCGGAAACGCCATCAAATACGCGCCCAACCAAGCCTAGCGCGAGTGCCAGCGGCGCCCTTCATTCAGGCCACGAACGTACCCCGCCTGGCCGACGTGCTGCATGTTGCCGTTGAGTACGGCGAGGAGTCGCTCCCCTACAGTGGTCGGCGACGGAGTCTCAATCATTCGATGGATAATGCATGGGTCGAGCGCGGACAGGTAGTTCTGGGTGCTCTCGAGGACTGCGTCGTAGTGTTCCAGCAAGGTGACTGCGTCTGGCGGTGTGAAAGCGGAGACTTGTGCGGCGCCGTGGCCCATACCCGTGTCGTCGGGGTCAGCGGCCATTCCATAACGCTCATGCCAGTGACCGCTGATCCAGAGTTGCGGTTCGCCGGTCAGCACAGATATGCCTTGGTCCTGCATACGAGCCATGTGCCAGATCAGCCAGCCGACCGGGTTTGACTCCAGGCCGGGACGCTGCATGAGCTGTTCCTGCGACAGGCCGTCGAGGGTAAGCGCCACCGATGATCGGACAGAAGTCAATGCCCCAGATACAAAGTTAGCCACGTCCATTTGAACGACTCCTCGGCTCTCCAGTAGCCAGCGTCTAATACCCCGCTGGGGGCGACAGGTTGAGCGGGAACGACACGTCAGGGTGTTGTTCGATCATGCGGGACCACGCACGGCGTCCAATACGATCTACTTCCTCAATAAGATCGGGTTCATTCACCGTGAGCACGAGGCCGTCTCGCATAACCCATTCGCCATCGACCATCACAGCCTGGATATCGCTCGGCTGGCCGTTGTGAATCCAGGAAGAGACGATGCGCGTGGTCGGGACGAGGTGGGCGCGCATCATGTCGATCATGATGAGATCGGCCTTCTTGCCAATTTCCAGCGATCCGATCTGGTCATCCATATCGAGTGCGCGGGCTGATCCCATCGTGGCCCATTCGACAACGTCCTCGGGCTGCGGGCTGAGCGCGTTTTCTGTGGCGACTCGCTCGGTGCGCAGAGCTGTCCGCATCACCTCGACCATGTCCTGCGTGTTGTTGTCTGTCCCAAGTCCGACAACACACCCAGCGTCCCGCAGCGCCGGGATAGGTGGGTGTACGGCGCGAAGTGATGCCATGCCGGGTTGGTGTGTGATGTGGCTACGAGACTGTCCCAGTGCGGCGATCTCGCCTTCATCCACGTAGCGGCAGTGTGCGGCGAGAAGTCTCGGACCCAAAAAGTCATGCTCGGCCAGGTAGTTTGATGGCCTCACCCCATGGAGCGCGAGCATCGTTTCGATCTCAAGCCGACTCTGTGCGAGGTGGATCGTGTAGCCCGTACCGTGACGCTCAGCCAGCGCCATGACTTCAACGAGCAGCTCCGGAGAGCTTGTCTCGACGAGCTGGGTCGATGCGAAGCAGGTCACGCGTCCATCTCGAGCGCCGTGCCACTTTGAGAACAGATCTTCTGCTCTACTCAACTTTGTCTCACGTTGTTCGGCGGAAAATTCATCTGGCGGCTGGCCAGGCCGGTACGCCGGGCCGATCACGCCGTCGTCGGTATTTTCGGCCAGGATCAGGCGCATTCCGGTATCTACGATAGAGCTGGCGTAAACGTCTATCCGACCGGCCATCTCCAGAAGGGTTGTTGAGCCTGACCGAATCGCTTCAACAGCGGCCAGCGTTGCCAGCACGTTTCGCTCTTCATCGCTCACCAGCGAATAGATACCCACAGGAAATGGAAGATCGGGCGGAAAGCCGAAGTCTTCCGTGATCCCGCGTGACAGCACGTTCAGCAGGTGGGCGTGGCAGTTGATCAAGCCCGGCAATACGGCCTTGCCGCGGCCATCGATCACGACAGCACCTGGTTGTGATACGAGAAGTTCCGCTGTTGGCCCGACCGCCGTCACGATATCGTCCGTTATCGCTATTGCGCCATCGTGTAGCACGTTGCGCGTCGAGTCTGCGGTGAAGATAGTGGCGTTGGCGATTACGGTCGTCGTCATAGGTCCGTCCCTAGTTTTTGACGGGGGAGATCATTTCCAGGAACTCGATCCGTTGGCTCTCAAGAAACGGCCGTATCTCCGCGCCAAGCGCCATTGCCTCTGGCGATAGCACAAGACCGTCGCGTGATGGCGACTTGATGGCGTCGTCCGTCCAGTCCAGAATCACGACATTCTGGTCGCCCGGGAGCGTTGCGCCGTTGTATGAAACCCGAAATTCGCTTCTCTGACCGGCGTCCCGGTACGCCTGAGCCTGTCGTTGCACCAGCTCCGCCACCTTGCGTGCTTCGCCGGGTTTTGTGTTGAAGATTCTTCTGATTAGATACAACGCTGTGGTCCTTTGAAGCAATGGATGATGTGTGCTCCCGAATTGGGAGCGCGGAGCATAACTTACGGGGTTCGCGAGCGGGCCGTTTTGATGGCATCTGACGGATGACGTACCGTTACGAAAATGTGTCGAACGGGTAACTGTGACACATGGAGTATGATCTGTAACCTAAACAGCATCGCTATCTGTATACAAAACTAGGCATTTCAAGGGAGCCTCATATGCCAGCAGTATCTGGATTAGGTCACGTCGGAATTCACGTGAATGACTTGATGGGTCAGCGCGACTTCTATTCCCGGGTGATGGGCCTGAAGATTGCTGACGAGGATCTTGAAAATCGCGGCATGGTGTTTTTCAGTTCCGACCCCGAAGCCGAACATCACGAATTCGTGATCGTCCAGGGCCGCACCGCACCGGAAGACACGGTCCTGATTAACCAGATTTCCTTCAAGGTCGACACTCTTGCCGAGCTCAAGGAGTTCTACGACGTGTTCCGTGACGAGAAGGTTCGGATTGACCGCACCGTGTCCCACGGCAACGCTTTTGGAATGTACGCCCGAGACCCGGAAGGTAACACCATCGAGGTGTACTACAAGACCGGGTTCCCGGTTCCGCAGCCGCATGCGGATGCGGTCGATTTTGACCTGTCGGAAGAAGAGCTGCTTGCCGGCGCCAAGGCGCTGATCCCCGCTTGAGTCTCAAGCTCATTGGCGTGGGGCTGCTACGAGCGTGACGATCACGCCGTTCAGTTCCGATCAGGGCTGGAACTTCCCTCCCGGACGAGAGCAGAAACGTGAGGCTCTGCTTCGCGCTGTCGATAGCGTTCGAGATGTCCTAGTCGCCGAGTCCGCCGAGTCCGAAGCAAACGGCACTCTTACGGCGGCATCGGTGAACGCCCTGTACGACTCCGGCCTTCTTGCATTGAAGTTGCCGGAAGTGCTGGGTGGGGCAGAGGCGGACCCGATCACGCAGATGGAAGTTATCGAGGCCCTCGCGCTGTTCGATTCGTCGGCATGGTTATTATTTGTCGGTGCTACGAACATCGGCGCGCCAGGCGCTTATCTGCCGGACCAGGGTATCGAGCAGATGTTCCCCGACGGATATGTGCCGAAGGGGGCAGGGGTTGGTGCCCCTATGGGCGTCGCGACCCCGGTTCCTGGCGGCTTCAAAGTCACAGGACGCTGGCCATTTGGCAGCGGAATTCGTCACTCCGAATGGGTGTCTGGTGGAATCCGTGTGGACTCCACTTCAGGCGGACCGCCGGAGATACGCAGGGTGTCGATGCGAACGGAAGATGTCACCGTTCACGACAACTGGCAGGTCGCGGGATTACGGGGCACCGGGAGCTGCGATTTCTCCGTAAATGGCACTTTCGTTCCCGAGTACATGACGTACGTGGTTGGCGACCCAGCTCATCGTGGCGGTGACCTGTATCGGCTAAGCCGACTTGGCTTTGTGATCAACGAACACATGGCTTTCGCCATAGGCCTGGGCCGTCGTGCCCTCAACGCGACCATGAGCCTCGCAGAGGTCAAAAGCAGGGGCCGCGAGAGTCCGTCACTGATCGCAGAGCAACCTACTTTCCAACGGATGGTCGGCGAGTGCGATGTGCGGTTAAAGGCGGCCCGGGCACTGTGCTTCGAGGTGTACGAAGACGCGTGGGAGGTCGCACAGGAAGGCAGTCCGGGGAGTGATCTTGAGGATGCTAATTTGAGGGCATGTGCTGTGCTCGCAACTGATGTAGCGATTGATGTGGCATCGGCGGCGTTCCGAGCCGGAGGCGGCAGCGCTCTATACGATTCAAGCGATCTTCAGCGATGTCTTCGGGACATACATGCAGCGGCGCAGCACTTCGTAGTAAGTGATGCGGCGTACGAGGCGCTTGGCAAGATGCGGATGGGGTCGGTCGACCCTCTCTAACCTGCGTACGGGTTTTATTTATCAGCACGACCTCGTCGATGTGGAGTACGAGGCGTCTAGTCAGATACGGGTGGACTCTTCGATCCGAACCAGGTGCGCGTGCGGCGTTTATTTATCCGCGAATTCGTCCAGTAGCCACTCGTTGTTTCTCGCCGGTCCCGTTAGCCAGCCTTCCAGTTGTTCTAATCGGCCGGGCCTGTGCTCAACCCCGAGGCCGCTCGTAAGACGCGTCATAAAGGCATACAGGCAAACGATGAGCGCCACCGCGAGAATCTTGTCCTCCCCCAATCCGGCATCCTTCAGTGCCTGGACGTCGCTTTCCACCATCCCATCCGGCTCAACAGTCAACTTAGTGGCGTAGTCCAACATCGCCCTAGTTTCCACGTCCAAGTCCATCATTCGATAGTCGTGAATAACGTGGCTGGCGTACTCGGGATCGCTGGAGTGATGACGGAGGAACCCTCCGTGAGCGACAGTTCAGTAGCGACATTTGTTGATAACGGCAACGGTGGTCGCTATCGTCTCTTCCTGTACCCTGGTCAGTACCGATCCTCCAAATGTAACGTACTTGTGAAGGTCTCGGAGCGCCTCTATCGCTTCCGGGTTAGATGACATAACTGACATCGGGTTGGGACCGAGGTCTTCGTGTTCTATCCAGGCCACGTCGCTGCCTTTCTGTCGTCGTAAGTATTGAGCGACCGTCACGCTAACACGGGGCGAATATCGTCGACCCTGTCTTGAAAGCGTCCCAATCACATGAACGGCGCTGTATCTTTGGCAGTCACTGTGTCGATCGACATGACCTTCCAACTCAATATATTGATCTCTGACTCTCGCTGGGAGGCATTTGTGAGGGTACCTTTCGTATGAAGATCGCCGTAATCGGACCCGGCGCTGTCGGGGGCTACTTCGGTGGTGTCCTGGCACGGCACGGAGACGAAGTCTCAATGGTCGCCCGTCCCGGACCGCACATGGATGCGATGCGGACCAATGGCTTGCAACTGACCACGGCGTGGGGGGACTTTACGGTCCATCCGCAAGTTACCGAGGATCCGAACGAGGTCGGGCCGGTGGATCTGATCCTGTACTGCGTGAAGCTGTTTCACAATCCTGAGGCACTGCCCTTGATTGCGCCATTGCTTCAGCCTGAGACGACGGTGTTGACGCTCCAGAATGGGGTCGACAGCGCAGACACAATCGCGCAGCACTATGGATGGGAGCACGCGATGGCTGGTGCGACTTATATCCAGACTGGACGGCCAGGACCTGGCAAGATACATCAGGCCGGACTGAAGGCGAGGATCGCGTTCGGCGAGCAGAACGGCTTCCACTCCGAACGCGTGAAAAGGGTGGCTTCGATCCTGGCCCGAGAGGGTATCCAGTACGACGTTGCCTCGGACATCGTCACGATGCTGTGGACGAAGCTCGTAATTGTGGCGACGGTGGCGTCGCTCATGACAGCTTCACGGTCATCGATGCAGGAAGTGCTGGATTCACCATGGGGTCGATACACGTTGCGGACCCTGATGGAAGAAGTGGAATCGGTGGCGCGCGCAAAGGGGATCAAGATCGCGCCGGATACGGTGGATCAGCTATTTGATGAGGCGGTAGCGGAAGCGGAGCACACGCAGGTTTCACTGCAGGACGATTTTGAAGCCGGTCGTCCGCTAGAGATCGAAAGCATCCTCGGAATGGTGGTGCGTGAGGGCATGGCGCTGGGTGTTTCTGTGCAGGCTTCGGGCGCGCTTGTCACCTCACTATGGAAATTCCGCCACGGCACCAACCCGTAGTGCAGACCCCGAGGATGAGATATCTGGATGGACTTGGTCGGTGCGCAGGGCCTAGTAATCGCCTCGTCTGCCTAGCCTTATTGGACACCCGCAGGGTGGGGGATCTGGAGAATCTTTCCGCTGGATCAAGCCATTTGATCGCCCTGAGAGCTTAGCCGTATTCGACACTCGACAGGTCTTCGCCGACTACCAGCGGCCCGTCGTAGCCGCCACTCCTAACGGCTGCCTCGTAGCGGACGACGCCGTTTTCTACGTTTTCTGGCGGTGGGATGAGATGGGTCAGCATCAGAGACTTCACGCCGATCCTTTTCGCAAGTGTTCCGATGCCGATCGAGTCAGAGTGATAGTCCATGATTGGTTCTCGGGGTGTGCCGATCACGACCTCGCTCAGCAGTGCCTCGTGGACGAGGACATCTGCACCCTCTGCCAAGATTCCAACCTCGACACAAACTTTGGTGTCACCGGTGATCGCTACCACCCCATCCGGCGACTCGACCCGATAGCCCACCGCGGGGCGCACTGGGTCGTGCTGGACATGCAATGCGGACACACGTACATCCCCTTTCTCCCACACGATCTCCATTTTGGTTGAGGCCTCGAACAGCGTTACGTGCATCCCCGGCTCTGTATCTCGGTTCAGGTGGCCTTTCCGTACGTCGAAGTCCCCGCGCCACGGATCGAGAAGGTGTTCGAGGAAATCGGCCAGCGGGCCGTCAGGCGCTATCACCGGCAACCAGGTGTCACTTTCAGGGCCGGACCGTTGGGTCCCTGCGATCCAACTCGAAAACACGAGGTCGTCCAGACCCTGAAGGTGGTCCGAGTGGTGGTGCGTCAGGAATACAGCGTCAAGCGCTATCGCCCGCACATCCACGGCGGCCAGTCGCATGGATGTGGCTCGACCCGCGTCGAATTGTAGATTCAGCCCGCCTGTTTGCACCAGAACTCCACCGCCCGCCCGTGATGCTGTCGGCGTTGGTGTTCCGGTGCCGGTTAGCGTGACAATGCTGCTCAACTGGTCCCCTCCTCTAATTTCTGATCGTCCAAATAGTCGGCTAACATCCGTCAGCAATTAAGCTCCGGCTCCAAGTACAGGGGGCAGGTCCAGGTATCGCTTATGAAACGCCGCTGACCATTCTACGAGGGCCGAGTAAGGCACCCACTCAACCTCAATTGTTTCGATCTCTAGATCAAATGTCGCCAGCAGGGCCGTTGTTTCGTGTTCTGGATATGTCCTCAAGTGGCTGAACGGGTTGAAACACAGGGGATGCGAGGAGAGCAAGTTGCCCTTGAGCCGCGTCTCTTCTATCGCTCCACCCTCGGCCAACACTTCCCGAACTCTTTCGGCCACGTAATCGATGACTGCCTTGGTGAGGAAATTGGCGTTGGAATGATTCGATAGCGATTCTGGAGATATCTAATTCTCGCGGTATCTACCGGGCGGGGCCAGTAAGCCCGTCTAGCGATACGAGGACTGTAAAAGCCGATACTGCGCCCGGGACATCGGTTCTGATTTCACTCTGAACATGTCAGAGTCCCAAGTGAGTCAATCCAGAGAACGTTCTTCAAAATTTCGGCGTGTTGTCATAAGGGCCGAATGATAACGGGCAAATCTGCGAGTTGTGATTTCCTCGCTTATTCGAGGGATTAGCCTTCTAGAGCAGCTTTAACTGCCCCAACGACATCTGTAAGTGGGGCCATCCTCGCATCGTCTGCGTCACGGCGTTTCATCTCGATTTCACCGTTTTTCAGGCCCCGCGCGCTCACAACGACCCGTAGTGGCAAGCCAATCAGATCGGCATCGTTGAACTTGACGCCCGGCGGCACGTCCCTGTCGTCATACAGCACTTCTACTCCAGCCGAAGTGAGGTCTTCGTAGACCTTCGCTGCAACCGCGACCACCGTCTCATCGTTAATGTTCAACCCGGCCAGATACACCTCGTACGGCGCGATGGCACGGGGCAGGATCATTCCCTTGTCATCGTGGTTGGCTTCGATGGTTGCCGCAAGGAGACGGCCAACGCCGATCCCATAGCAGCCCATCAGGGCGGGTTTCTCACTGCCGTCTTCGTCGACGAAGGTCGCGCCCATCGTCTCTGAGTATTTCGTGCCGAGCTTGAAGATGTGTCCGACCTCAACGCCACGATGCGCGACGAGATGTCCTTCACAGTCGTTCGGGCATGCGTCGCCCTCGCTTGCCATCGCAATATCCGTGACTACATCGCCATTAAAGTCACGGCCATAGTTGCCATTTTTGAAGTGGTAGTCGGTCTTGTTGGCGCCAGCAACCAGGTTTGGAGATTCCACGACCGAATCGTCCACAATGCTCGTGATTTTTGCGCGTGAACGCGGCCCGTCATCTGCGTCGAGTCCGATGGCAGATGCCGAGCCGGCCACAAGTCCGGCAGCAGTGATCTCTGTCGGGGTGGCGAGGCGCGGCTCTACGCCGTCCATCGCATTCCGAAGTTTGGTCTCGTTCACCTCAAGATCACCTCGTATCGAGACGAATACGATCTCGTCACCGGTAGATGTTTCGGGTGCGTAGAAGACGGCTTTGACCGTCTTACGTACAGGCATTTCTAGGAACTCCGCCAGTCCCTCGATCGTCTTGATACGGGGGGTGTGTACTTCTTCCAGATCGCGGGCCTCTTCCGGTTCTGCAGCGGGCTTTTTGAACTCCGCCTTCTCGGCGTTTGCGGCGTACGAGCAGTTCTCTTCGCTGCAAACGAAGATCGTGTCCTCTCCGGACTCGGCAAGCAGTACAAACTCGTTAGAATCCTTGCCGCCAATCGGCCCGCTGTCCGCCTCGACCATCCTGACGTCGATCCCAGACCTGTTGAAGATTCGGTGGTACGCGGCGGCCATGGCCTGAAAACTGACGTCCAGACCTTCCTCGTCTTTATCGAACGAGTAGGCGTCTTTCATCTCGAATTCACGCACCCGAAGAAGGCCGGCTCGTGGGCGTGCTTCGTCCCTAAATTTGGTTTGTATCTGGTACAGGTTGAACGGCAGATCGCGGTAGCTCTCAAGGTTTGCCGCGGCCATGAAGGTGGTCGTTTCCTCGTGCGTGGGGGCGAGCACCATGTCTCGGTCGCGCCGATCTTTCAGCGACGCGAGGGGGGGCTGATATGTATCGGCTCGTCCAGATTTCTCCCACAGTTCTCGGGGCTGCACGACCGGCATAGACACTTCTTGCGCGCCGGCGCTGTCCATCTCCTCACGGATGATGTTGGAGATTTTGGTGAGGCTGCGTTGGCCGAACGGCAGGTAGCTGTAGATGCCGGCGGCGACCTGCTGTACGAAGGCGGCGCGGGTCAGGTACTTGTGCGACGCGGTCTCGGCGTCGGCTGGTGCATTGCGCAGGGTCTTTCCGAAGGAGCGGCTTAAGCGCATCAGAGCGTGCCTTTTGTGTGACGTGGGATGTCCGAAAATCAGATCAGAACGGGTATTTTAGCCGCGCAACACAACCATAGCTCGGAATGTGGGGACGCGCGTGTCGTGGTCTGGAGTTGAAGTAGTAAGTCCAATTAGAGTGGAAGAAAAAAAGTTGCCCCGAGACCAAGATCCTAATAATCCACCCGGTCCTGCCATCTAGCCTTTGCGGACTTCGGCCATCAGCGCGTCGAGCATATCGGACTCCGGCACGATGTTTGCCTTCACCCCCTTGCGGAAAATGATGGCCCTGCCATTTCCCCCTGCGATGCCGATGTCGGCGTCTTTGGCCTCTCCAGGTCCATTTACTTCACAGCCCATTACCGCGACCTTGAGGTCCGTTTTAACGCCCTTGAGTGCTTCGTCGACCTGAGCCGCCAGCTTCAGCACGTCAACGTCGGCGCGTCCACAGCTCGGACATGCAATGAGCGTCGGGCCGTGCGAGCGAAGGTTGAGCGATTTCAAAATTTCGAAGCCAGTTTTGACCTCTTCACGTGAGTCACCAGCAAGCGATACCCGGATCGTGTCACCGATGCCCTCGGAGAGGAGGATGCCAAGGCCGACTGCGCTGCGAATGCCGCCGCTGAACGGAGTGCCAGCTTCTGTGATGCCGAGGTGAAACGGGTATGGCACGAGCGGGGCGAGTTTGCGGTATGCGTCCAGGGTGGTCGGTACATCGAACGCCTTCAAAGAAATTTTGATGTCTTCGAAATCAAGCGCCTCGAGGATGCCAATCTCCCACAGTGCCGTTGCGACCATGTGATCAGCGACGGCATAGCCGCCCTCTGAATCACCAGCCTTGGGCAGCTGGTTCACGCCGTCCTGCAATCGGGAGCCACCGCGCGACACGCCGATTTTGCCGACGGGTGGGAGGCTGCCAAAGTTGACGCCCACTCGGATGGGAATACGGGCCTTTTTCGCCGCTTCCACGACCTCTCGGACTTTGGTCTCGTCGCGAATGTTGCCCGGGTTCAGGCGGAGCATGTCCACGCCCTGCCGTACCGATTCGAGCGCAAGTTCGTGATGGAAATGGATGTCTGCGACAAGCGGGATATTGATCCGGCGCTTGATCTCGCCAAGCGCTTCCGCAGCGACTATGTCCGGCACTGCCACGCGGATAATCTCGCATCCGACCTCTTCCAGCCCGATGATCTCGGCGACCGTGGTTTCGATGTCGCGCGTGTCGCAGGTGGTCATTGATTGAACGGCGATCGGGTTGTTGCGGCCACCAATCTTTACGCCGCCCACTGATACTTCTCGGGTTACACGTTTCATCAGAAAAAGCTCTCCCCGCGGAATATTCGCATCACGTCCTGCACGCTAATCAATGCCATCAAGCTCAGCAGCACAAGGATACCGGCGAGGTGAACGATAGCTTCCCGCTCGGGGGAGATTCGTTTGCCGCCCCGAACCGCTTCGATAGCGACGAACAAGAGTCGTCCACCGTCGAGTCCGGGCAGCGGCAGGATGTTTATCACGGTCAGGCTGAGGCTGATCGTCGCCGCAAGAACGGCGAAAGTCCTGAGCTTGGTCGAGACGGCGGCATCAGCCACCGCTATCTCACCGGTGAGCTGTCCGATACCGATCGGGCCGACCGTTGCGGGGCCGCTCAATTGCGGATTATTTGAAGACTGAACCAATCCCGCAATCGAGTTCTTGGTCAGAAGAATCAGGTCCCGTATCTCACGGAATGATCCCGTGAATGCGCTCCATGGATTATTCGAGAAAGTTTTCTGGGCGGCGTTCTCAGTCCTGATCTGGATACCGACCGAGCCATCGATTATCGAAGTTTTTAGCCCAAGCGAGAAATCGTGTCGCCTTGCATCCGGAAGTAAGATCTCGCTGGTGGGGTCCGAAACAAGGCCCACAACCTGGAGCTCGTCGCCCAGTTCGATGCGGCTGTCCAGGACACGTGCATCGGTGATCGAGATTTCTTGGCTGGTGTCGGTAGCTTCCAGAACGACGCGGAGCCTGTCGTTGACGCCGACGGTTATATCCAGCAGCCGCGCCTCTGCGAGGAGTAGCTGGTTCTCCGGGTCTGTGACTTCAAACACCACGTCGCGATCCGGCACCTGGTACCGCGGGGAGAGCGAAATATCTTTGTCGCGGCCTTCTATGTACTGAAATGCTGTCGCGCCAGGCATCGGAGATGGGTCCGGGATACCTGGCCTTACAAGCCAGTTGCTGGTACCGCCGAGCTTAAGGGTGATGGCCTGTTGAAGGCCGGTCAGATCATCAATGTCTCGGCCATCGACCTCAAGGATGCGGTCTCCGACGCGAAGACCCGCCTGGTCGGCCGGAGAATCCGGGTACACGGCGGTAATGGTGACATCGCCCGCCAACTGGGTTTGCGGGAGCATCAGGACGAAGGTAAACAAGATGATCGGGATGATGGCGTTCACGATGGCGCCCGATGAAAGGACGAGCGATCGGGCCCATTTTGATTTGCTGGCCAGACTGTTCTCGGCTTCGGGGTCTTCTTCGCCGACCATCTTTACGAAGCCGCCAAGTGGCAGCCAGTTGATGGACCACACCATCTCCGAAATGGTGATGCTGTGTGGGCCTACCGCACGAAGCTTGCCGTTTATGAGATCACCAACGACAGCATCGCCGACGTCTGAAGCAAGAGCGTTATGCCGTTTCTTTGGACGCAGGAGGAGGGCGTGAAATGAACCATCAGCTCGCTTATCGACAGTGGCCTCGACCTGGATACCTTCCTCAAGTGCTGCGAGTCTGCCGTCGAACGATTCCGACTGCACTCCACGCAGGTCATCTCCATCATGAGTAATAGTCGAGGGGTTACCCGTCTCAAGCGATTCGAGTTCTGTGAACCCCTCAAAGATGGTCTCTTCAGTGATCGACACCTCTGTGGCTCCGGTCCACAGGCCGGT
The DNA here is from genome assembly GCA_029936485.1 of Dehalococcoidia bacterium. Classification (GTDB taxonomy): domain Bacteria; phylum Chloroflexota; class Dehalococcoidia; order Lucifugimonadales; family Lucifugimonadaceae. The sequence goes on along the minus strand of JAPYSM010000002.1, from coordinate 20,481 downwards.
GGCGCGTGGCGGAAATCCGAACCCAAACTCTACGACCTTGGTGCGGGTCAACTTGGCGGTGAAGAAGTGGCCAAGCTCGTGGAGGATGATCAGCGGACCCAAAACGAGTAAGAACGTCAGGATGCCGAATATAAGTGTTGCTGGAATCATGAATTTACGCTCGGTCGCCCGTCAGCCGTCGCTAGCCTTTAACTATCGAAATCGGTGTCCGGATGCGGCTTGCGGTCTCGGAAGCGGCCTCGGTTAACTGACGAAGAGACGGGTCCATTATCGGTTGATGTGCGGACAGGCCCTGTTCAATCACCGGACCTATTTCTGTGAATCCGATCTTGCCGTCAAGGAAAAGATCGACTGCCGCCTCGTCAGCGCCGATGAGCGCGGCCCGCCAGGTACCACCGCGTTTTGCGACATCCAGTGCAAGGTCGAAACAGGGGTAGAGGGAAGAGTCCAGTTCTTCAAATGTCAGACTACCGATCTCGATGGGATCAAAGCGGGGCAATGTCGGGTTTTCCACCCGTTCAGGATGTGTGAGCGCGCACTGAATCGGGTATCTCAAATCCGGCGGGCCCATCTGGGCTTTGACGGAGCCGTCCTGGAATTCGACCATCGAATGGATGACGGACTGCTTGTGCATCACCACGTCAATCTGCTCGTAAGGAATATCGAATAGCCAGTGCGCCTCGACCACTTCCAGCGCCTTGTTAATCAAGGTCGCTGAGTCGATGGTGATCTTGCGGCCCATCTGCCAGGTCGGGTGCTCGAGCGCCTCTTCGGGGGATACGGAACGCAGTGCGTCCCACGATCGATCCCTGAACGCCCCGCCTGAGGCAGTGATGATCAATCGTTTGGGCTTCTCCGTTTCACCGCGGATGCACTGCCATATGGCTGATGGCTCACTATCTACTGGGAGTATTTCTGTGCCGCCGTGCTGTGCCGCTTCCCGGAGATATTCGCCGGCCATCACGACCAGCTCTTTGTTTGCCAGGGCCACCGGAATTCCGGCTCCAAGCGCAGCGATAACCGGTTCCAACGCGTCAGCGCCGGACATCGCAGCCACTACGAGATCGACATCATTAAGGGTGGCGAGTTCGATGAGAGATACGGGCCGACAATCGCTACTGTTGGCCGGTTCATGTCCGTCTGCTGCGTAGTAGCGATAGGGCGTGAACTCGGCGATCTGCGATGCAAGAAGCTCAACGTTACGGCCCGCCGCCAATCCTAGGACCCGAAACCGGTCAGGCAGTGCGCGTATGACGTCGAGCGTCTGGGTACCGACCGAACCGGTAGAGCCAAGTAGAACTACGTTTTTGGGGCGCTTGGAGTTATTTAGGGACCGATTCAAGTGGCGCTCCATTCGGAAACCCAGTATACGATAATCAGGTTCGGCATCAGAGAGTCCAAACGATCAAGAACGCCTCCGTGGCCGGGGACCAGAAATCCCGAGTCTTTCACCCCGGCGTGCCGCTTGAACGCGGATTCTCCGAGGTCTCCGAGGGTTCCTGTTACAGCCATCACAACTCCAAGTACGATGGCCATGGCTGACGCGATTTCGAGATCGAACATTGTGTCGACTACCAGCGCTGCTGTTGCACCGCCTATGAGACCGCCTGCGACGCCTTCCCAAGTTTTTTCTGGGCTGATCCGAGGAAAGAGTTTGTGTCTGCCTACAGTTAATCCCGCGAGCATAGCGGCGGAGTCCGCAGCAAAAGTCACGATAACGGCAAGAGCCAGCCACTGAACGCCCCCGTCCACCGATCTCAGGATTGGTGTGTGCGCCAATGCTATGCCGACATAGGGGCCGGCCGCGATAGCGTAGACAAATGCAGTCCTACGACCGGTCAGCAGGATGCCGATAGCTGGCACCGTCCCGGTCAAGAACGCCACCAGCATCACCCACCAGCCGGTCACGTCTTCTGCGATAAGCCAGCCAGCCGCGATGAGGGATATTGGCCAGGCCAGGAGGAACCAGCGTAGCGGGCACGTTCTTCTGGCGCGCACCATGTCGGCAAGTTCCCAACCGCTGGCGACGGCAAGGGCCATCATTAGTGCGGCAACGGCCGATGTCCCGATGAGAAGAACGGCGATCAGCGCCGAGATCCCGATGACGGCGGTGAATATTCGAATCGTCATTTAGAGAGGTGTGCCCTAGCCGCTCTCAAAGGATTCTCAAACAACAGGATCAACGCCACCAAAACGGCGTTGGCGGAGTCGATACGCCTCTAGTGCGACATCGACCTCGTCTCCATCGAAATCGGGCCACTGTACCGGCGTCGAATAGAACTCCGAGTAGGCGGACTGCCAGAGTAGGAAGTTAGAAATCCTGAACTCGCCGCCGGTTCGGATAATCAGGTCCGGGTCGGGCGTGTCTCCAGTCGAAAGGTAACTCGCGATGAGCGCGTCATCGATTTCACCGGGCGAAACGCCCTCGGCGACGATGGCCTTGATCGCAGACACGATGTCCGCCCTGCCGCCGTAATCAAATGCGATAGTGAGCACGAGACGGTCGTTGTTCCGTGTCAGATCCACGGCATCGACGATCGACTGACTGAGTTCTGCCGGGAGACGATCCAGCCGGCCGATGTGCAGAATCCGAACCCCGTTGCTGTGCAGTTCTTCGGCCTCTGAGCGGATCACTTCTTGCAGTATCGCGAGCAGAGCCGAGATCTCATCGCCCGGGCGTGACCAGTTTTCGGTTGAGAACGCGAAGAGAGTTGCGTAGCCGACCCCGCGTTCGACGAGTCTGAAGATGACCGAGCGCACGTTTTCGGTGCCGGCCCGGTGTCCGTCAGCGCGCGGGCGGCTGCGTCGAGATGCCCAGCGGCCGTTTCCGTCCATGATGATTGCGACGTGTCTGGGCGTCGTTCCATCATCGCTTGAAGGTACCACCGGGTCGCTGACGGACAACCTCTCATACGAAGAGTTCTGGGACGACGAGCGTGGAGAAACGGTCACAAGAGGTTCCAAATGATGGAGGGGGTTAAACCTCCATCACCTCCTCCTCTTTTTTCTTACTCGCCGCGTCCATTTCGCCCACCGTCGCATCAGTGTGGTCCTGAAGTGTGGTGAGCGCACGACGTACTACGTCCTGCGATTCCTCACCGTCTTTCTCCAGTGTCCGCAATGAATCTTGCGCGCTCCTGCGAACATTTCTGGCAGAGACCTTGCCTTCTTCAACCCGACGACTCATCTGGCGAACGAGGTCGCGCCTGCGTTCTTCGGTGAGTACCGGGAGGACCAACCGAACTGTCTGGCCGTCTACCTGCGGGCTCATCCCAAGATCGGCGTCCCGCAATGCACGTTCAACGCCCTGGACTGCCGCCGCATCCCACAGCTGGATCACGAGCATACGAGCGTCGCCGACGCTAATAGATCCAACCTGACTAAGAGGAGTCTCCGTCCCGTAGTAGTCCACCATGATGTTCTCTACGAGTGCCGGAGAGGCACGGTTTGTCCTATATCCAGCGAGGTCTCGATTAAGTGCGTCTATCGCGCCTTGCATTCGCCTTCGAGCGTCCTCAAGGATCTCCGTGGTCATCCCGATTCCCTTCGTTGAAGCCGATCTAGATGAGATGAACCGTGCCCAGTGCATCTGGTAGCGATCATCGCTTATTTGACCTATACAGGCACGGTATCTGAAATCAACGTCCCGATTTCTTCCCCGCGTAGTATCCGCAAAAGGTTACCCGGACTGAACAAGTCAAACACGACGATCGGCAATCCATTGTCCATACACATCGAGAGCGCGGTTGAGTCCAGCGCGCCGACGCGTCGTTGCAGAGCGTCAAGGTGAGTCATGTGGCCAAGTTTAGAAGCTGACTTATCTAAGTTGGGATCAGATGTGTAGATGCCATCGATGTTGTTCTTGGCCATCCACAGCGCGTCTGCGCCGACTTCCAGCGCTCTGAGCGCGGCAGCAGTGTCGGTAGACATATACGGGCTGCCCGTGCCGCCGGCGAATATCACCAGGCGGCCTTTTTCAAAGTGCCGGATGGCGCGACGTCTGATGTACGGCTCCGCTATCGCGGACATGTTGATGGCGGTCTGTGTGCGCACCTCAAGGCCGTTACGTTCCAGGGCGTCCTGAACCGCCAGTGCGTTGATAATCGTGGCGAGCATACCGGCATTATCGGCCGTTGCACGATCCATACCTACCGCTTCGTAATCGGCGCCGCGCCAGATGTTACCGCCGCCAACCACTATGCCGATCTGTAGGCCGATATCGGCGACTTCTGTAACCTGTTCAGCCACGTAACGTAGCGCATCCGGGTCGAGACCGAATTCACGGTCCCCTTTGAGCGATTCACCGCTCAACTTGAGCAGGACACGTTTATACGTCGTCACTGGCTGCCCCAATTGCGTTTGGCTGATTGCGATTGGCCGAATTGATCTGGGTGAGGACCGTTACGTCTCATCAGGCTGGACCGTGTTTTACTCTCCGAGTTCGTAGCGGGCAAATCGGCCCACGTGGACATTTTCGCCGGTCTTAGCCGCCATGGCTTTAACGAGATCGCCAATGGTCTGGCCAGGGTCACGGATATAGGCCTGCTCCATCAGCAGTTCATCGTCAGAGACTTCATCTGCATCTTCCGGGACGGAATCCCGGTCAACGAATTTCGGGTTCATCGCCGCTACCTGCATGGCGAGTTCCTTCGCCAACTGGCTGAACTCGTCGGTACGTGCAACGAAATCGGTTTCGGATGAGAGTTGCACGAGAGCGCCCACGCGGTTCCCACTGTGGATGTAACTCTCGATAACGCCTTCAGAGGTCGCGCGCCCCGCACGTTTTGCTGCGGATGCCAACCCTTTCTCCCTCAGGAATCCGATGGCGGTTTTTTCGTCTCCGTCCGCCTCTTCAAGGGCGCGTTTGGAATCCATGATCCCTGCCCCGGTTATCTCCCGAAGCGACTTCACCATTGCGGCTGTGATTGCCAAGTGACCTGTGACCTCTGTGTTCAGTTAATTGCATCTTCGCCCGCCCAAAACTGGACGCACGAGGTTGTTATTCGGCCGTCTTGTCGACGGTCTCGTCTTTCTCATCGCCAGATGATTCGGTTGAAGCCTCAACCTCGGGAGCTTCAGCAGTCTCCTCGGATTCCTCTGGAGTTTCCTCGGGCTCGGCAGCGGCCTCTACTGCAGGAGCTTCTATTTCGGTCTCGGATACGGCTTCTGTTGCGGGCGGGACTTCAAGAGTTGCAGCTGCGGCGGGTGCTTCCGACTCAGATTCCTCCGGAGTGGCCTCATCTGCCGGGGCGTCGGATTCAGCTGCTGCTTCCGCCGCTTTTGCCGATTCGGCCTGGGCTGCGGCGGCTTCATCAGCCTCACGCTTTGCGGCCTCTGCGATGGCCTGTCGAGCGGCGGCTTCTGCTTGTGCGGCGCGACGTGCCGCTTCTTCTTGTTCTTCTATCTCGGCATTGAGCGCCATCTGCTCCGCGACCCGCGCCTGGCGTGCCTCGTTACCATCGATGATCGCCTTGCCCATTCGCTCCGTGATGATACGAACGCTTCGAATTGCGTCGTCGTTTGCGGGAATCGGGTAATCGATGCCCGTCGGGTCACAGTTTGTGTCGACGATGGCGACGATCGGAATCCCGAGCCTCTTGGCCTCGGCGACTGCAATTTTTTCTTTGCCAATGTCTACGATGAATAGGACCTGTGGCAGCGTGGTCATCTGTTTTATGCCGCCCAGGAATTTGTTAAGACGTATGACCTCTGTTGCGGCCTTCTGCGCCTCGCGCTTGGTGGCCGCCTGGAGGGTTCCGTGTGCGATTTCTTCTTCCAGACGAATGACGTATTCGATCCGCTTCTGGATAGTCTGGAAGTTGGTCAGCATGCCGCCGAGCCAGCGCTGATTGACGTACAGCGAGTGTGTCTGCTTACCGACGTCTGAGATTGCTTCTTGCGCCTGTTTTTTGGTTCCGACGAGCATTACCTGCCCGCCTTCTCCGACCGTTTTCTCAATGAAGTTGGCGGCGATCTCAAGCTTTCCGATGGTTTTTACTAAATCAAAGACATGGATTTTATTGCGGGCAGTGAAGATGTATGGCTTCATCTTCGGGTGCCACCGTTTAGTTGGATGGCCAAAATGGGCGCCAGCTTCAAGCAGCCCGCGCAGGGTGATTGGCGGGCTCTGATCCGCCGGAGTTTGTGTAGTCGTCATCAGTAAGTGTTGCTACTCCGGAGCATTTGGTTGTTTGTGAAACGCTCACGGGCGCGCACAAAACGACCGGGGCATATGCTTTCGCAATCCGCTCCCGGAAGAGGAGATAAATCATACCACGAGACAAGAGGCCGAAAGCTTACGAATCGGGCGGTGTTTCGTCTTCCTGCAGCCACCCGTACTCAAACGCCTTTATTGCCGCTTGCGCACGCCTCCGCGTTGCCATCTTTTCAAACACCACTGAAAGGTAGTTTTTAACGGTCTGTTCCGTCAACGTAAGGCGCTGAGCGATCACTTTGTTCGTCATGCCCTCGTACACCATTTTCAACATACGGACCTCCCGCTCGCTAAGGGGGCTTGGCGGACTTGAGGCGGAGTTTTTACTCAACGCCTCTCGCAACATGGTGAGTATGGCGAACGCCACGCCGGTGCGCTTTCCTGCCACATCAAGTAGTGGGCACCGTCCTTCGTAGACCTCACGTACAGCACTAGCGAGCGCCACGTGGGCGTCGGTTTCCGTGACGGTCGCCCACGCGCCAGCCGAGGCGGCGGAAATCAGGGAATCCTCGCTATCGTCCGGGATGATGGCTATAAGACGCGCGCCCGTCGACTGAAGGATCTCAAACGGGATTTCCGGGTTTGAGGGTGACCCAACGCGCGCTATGACAGGCTCGTCGCAGCGTATGTCTTCCGCGACGATCGGCCATATCGGGTTTACCGACCAAGCGTGCAGGTGAGCTGAAAGTCCCCACGTTCGTTTGCCCTCGAGCGCCAGGTGGGCCCGAATTAGAGGAGGACGACCGATCTGCTCCTCAGGCATCCCCGGGAGCATGGGCGCTTGTTGATGGGCTCGCCTTGAAGGCACCTTGTTCGTAACCGCCATTCCAACCGATAGCAGGAATCCACGGCGCGGCCCTTCCTGACTCTTCCGCATCTGAGATTCAAGTGGAAGGGTCAAGACGTACGCACCGGATCAAACACGCCGGATCGAACACGAAGTTTCAGAAAAGTGTCATCTGGATTATGCGATTTCCCGCATGTCGCGTGCATCCTGGTACTTGGCTTTCAACGTAGAATTACCAAGTGGCTTGAAATTGCTCGGGCGCTGGCTTGGTAGCCCTCACATTCGAAGTCATAATTGGAAATGAAATGGACACAGTCGCAATAATCCACGCACCCGTACCCGCCTGGAAGGGCTATGTATGGCCGTTACTACTTTCGGTCATCGTCCTCGGGATTGCGACGATTGGCGGATTTATCTGGCGTGACGGCGGGTTTCTCACCGCCAATATTCTTAATCTTCAGGGAAAGTCCGAAACCGAAATTGGTGATTTCGGCAATAAATATCTCCCCCTCGGATTCGCGTTCACCGTCGGTCTGGTCGCGACGCTGAACCCATGCGGTTTCATCATGCTTCCCGCTTATCTCGGTCTGTACATTGGAACTGACGATGATGCGGGTTCTCCCGAATATTCCGGCAAACGGTACAGACGGCTTCTACAGGCTCCGATCACTTTCCTTCGTGAGATGCCGCGGCGGATGGCCAAGGCTGGAACCATAAGTATTTCTGTCGGCCTGGGGTTCATAGTTTTATTTGGAATCGTCGGACTAGTAATAACTTCCGTAACAACCTCGATTGTCCAGTACTTTGACTGGATTGGTCTCGGCGTTGGATTCCTAATGGGAGGAACGGCGGTCTACGTGCTGGCTGGCGGGAACTTGTACAACGGCTTCGCTCAAAATACCGGTGCCAAGATTGGTGACCCGAGAGACACGTCGCTGATCGGTTACTTTTTATTTGGAATCAGCTATGCAGTAGCCTCCCTTGGTTGCACACTTCCACTATTCCTCTCGGTCGTCGCTGCATCAACAACCGGTAGTTTCCTTTTTGGGGCCTCGCAATTCGTCGCCTACGCTCTGGGTATGACGTTTATATTCGCAGTCCTTACGTTGAGCGTCGCTCTATTCAAAGGGGCAATCATCAAGTGGATGCGGAAAGTGATGCCCTACATTCAGTCCGCGTCTGCAGTGATGCTGCTACTTTCGGGCGCGTACCTGGTCTTCTACTGGCTGACTGTAGGAGGACTAGCTGACACGATCGCTTCTTGAGCGATTCGGCTAAACGATTTAATAACAAAGGCCGCCCCGGACGATCTGGGGCGGCCTTTTCGCGTGACGTGATGTGCGCCATCAGACGGCTATCGCGAGATCTGAACTAGTCAGAAATCGTGTTGTGGAGCTCTCCGAGGCCGTCGATCTTCGTGATCAGGTCATCGCCGCTCTGCAGGCGGGATGTCACGCCGGACGTGCCTGTGAATACGATGTCTCCTGGCTCAAGCGTGTTGGTCTGCGAGATGAAGGACAGGCATTCCTGCGTGTTGAAGATCATCTCGTCCGTGTTGCAGTTCTGAACCTCTTCACCATTTACGGTGACGAAGATGTTCTTGCCGTGAGGGTCGTAGTCGGTCTCGATGAACGGGCCGATGGGCGAAAAGCTGTCACTTCCCTTGGCACGCCACCACGAAGTGTCGCCGGCCTGCCACTCTCGAGCGCTGATGTCGTGGCCGATGGTGTAGCCGAGCACGTAGCTCAGGGCGTCTTCGATAGAGACGTTGCGCATACGACGGCCGATTACGACCACCATCTCGCCCTCTTCGTCCACCTTGCCGGCATCCCCCGGGAGCGTAATATTGCTATCAGTTCCACAGATGGAGCTAGCGGGTTTGAGGAATGGCTCTGGCTGGGTCGGCGCGGGTGCTCCGCCTGTGTGTGATTTGAAATTCACAGCCATGGCGTAGACGTCGCCGGGGATGATCGGGGCGAGCAATTGGACCGAGGACAGGGGCGCGCTGGCGCCGGTCTCGGTGTACCGTCCCGTCGGCGGGCCGGATATCTCGATCACGGTGTCACCGTCAAGGATCCCGTATGTGGCGTGGCCTCCGGCCGAGTACCTGACAAATTTCATTTGTGTTCCCCCGGCCCGACCGGGCCGTTATTTTTATTTCCGTGGATTAGCGATAGGCGTAAATGGGCGGCGCAAGTGTACTTCGGTGTCTGTGGCATCGCCACCGGACGGCCCTACACTGACCGCTGAACTCAAAACCCACTGAATATACTCAAGGATTTGCATGTTTGATCTATTGATCAAGAACGGGACCGTTGTGGACGGGTCGGGTGCACCGGGTTACCTAGCGGACATCGGGATCACTCGTGACAGCATCACAGTCGTTGGGAGTTTTGACGGCGATGCAGCGCAAACGATCGACGCCACCGGGCGTGTAATAACCCCCGGGTTCATCGACCTCCACTGCCACAGTGACATGTCGTTCCTGATCGACCCGCTCGCCGACTCCAAACTAACGCAGGGCGTGACACTGGAGTTGAACGGTAACTGTGGCATGAGTCCGTGTGCTCCTCTTCAGTCCGAGTTGGCCCGTGAGGCGCTGGGAAATCGATTTTTTACGGCCGGGGCCGAGTTCACCCCCGACTGGACGGACTTCGCCGGGTACCTAGAGGCACAGGAAAGCGCGAAGGGCGTGATCAACCAGGCGTTTCAAGTGGGGCACGGTACGGTGCGCACCAACGTCCTTGGGATGGATGCCCGTGCGCCCTCACTTGAAGAGCTAGAACACATGAAGCGGCTAGTTGCAGAGAGCATCGAGGCCGGGGCGATGGGGTTCGCGACTGGGCTGTTTTACGCGCCGGGCAGCTATTCACTCACAGACGAGGTGGTGGAGTTGGCACAGGAGGCGGCCTCCCGCGGGGTGCTGTACTCAAGCCACATTCGGTCCGAATCAAACGACAGTGTCGGGTTACATGTCGCTGTGAATGAAGCGATCGAGGTCGGACGACGTACCGGCGGCCGCATCCAGATGTCGCACGTGAAGGTAAAGGGGCCACTGACGTGGGGCCGGGCCGAAGAGATCCTTGAATTGCAAGCGCGTGCCCGGCGCGAGGGGATAGATGTGGCGGGCGATCAGTATCCCTATACAGCCTCTAGTACGTCGTTAACCGGCGGAGTTTTCCCTCGTTGGGCGCTAGCAGGCGGGCGAACGGCAACGTTAGAGATTATGGGAGATTCCGATCTCCGGGCGCGTCTCAGGGCTGGGATCGATTGGAATATCAAGAGTTTCATGGGCTCGCCTGATCGCGTGTTGATGGCGGCATATGGGCCAGATCGTGACCGTGAGGGACAGCGACTGGACGAGATAGCTGACGATATGGGATGCGATCCAGCCGAGGCCGCAATCCGGCTCTATGAAGATGGGGACGCCGCGATAGTCCAGTTCTCTCTGCGTGAAGACGATGTGGACCTAATCGCTCGTGACCCGTATATCGCTGTAGCCTCGGACGGGAATTCGGTTCGGTCAGAGGGGCCACTGTCGGCCGGAAAGCCGCATCCGCGCTCTTACGGAACGTTTCCGCGTTTCTTGTCAGAGATGCGCCGTGACAAGAACCTTGTCTCGCTAGAAGAGGCCGTTCGGAAGATGTGCGCCCTGCCGGCGTCTCGATTGCAACTAACTCGGCGCGGGCGTGTGGCACCGGGATGTTTCGCCGATCTCGTGGTGTTCGACCCCGACACGATCCAAGACACGGCTACGTTCACCGAACCACACCAGTACACGACGGGAATCGACACGGTGGTGGTCAACGGGCAGGTAGCGCTGGAGAATGGCGCACCGTCCGGCGTGCGAGCCGGTCGGGTGGTTCGGGCCACAAACGGTTAGAACCGCGTCGGCCCCAGCAATCCGCCGAAACGCATCCCCCATACGGCTATGGAAACAACCGTCGAGACGAGCAGCACTCGTCGGCTTCTTTCCGCCCATAAAGCGCGGAAATACCGGGTTGCCGGTGGGAGCGCGCGAGCCGATGATGGATGTCGGCGTTGACACGGGCGTATCTTAAATCCGTGTCGCTACAGGCCGTCTAGTGATTTTTCTCAGGCCGGACACACAACTTAGAGAGCGTCTTTTGACTTTCGATCTTGTGATCAAGAACGGGACAGTTGTAGACCCTTCTCAGGCTCTGCACGCTAAGCGCGACATCGCTATTGCCGGTGGCCGAATTGTCGCTGTTGAAGAGCACGTCTCTGATAATGACACCCACGACGTGATCGAAGCCGACGGGCTGCTGGTGCTGCCTGGACTCGTGGACCTACACGTGCATGTGTGGTGGGGTGTTGCCCATCTTGCGATTGACGCCGACGCCCACTCGCTGTCTCGCGGCGCTACGACGATCGTTGATGCAGGGTCAGCAGGTGCGAACACGATGGCGGGTTTCCGGCGTTACGTGATAGACCGTGTGGACGCCCGGACACTAGCCTTTCTCCACATTTCAGGTATGGGCCAGCTCGATAATGAGATCGGCGAATTGGAAGACATCCGCTGGGCGCGTGTGGACAAGGCAGTTGACGCGGCGAAGCTTCACCCGGACGTGATCGTCGGTGTAAAGGTCCGGTTGACCGAGGGCATTGTCGGGAAGAACGATCTTGTGGCGCTTGACCGGGCTATCGAGGCCGCGGATTATCTGGATAAGCCCGTCATGATCCACATCGGCGGAACGAGCCACGATATCGAGGAGATTCTCGGCACGCTGCGGGGCGGCGACATCGTTACCCACAGCTTCACGGTGAATCCTCCGGGCATCATCACCGACGCCGGGAAGGTCGTAGCCGCTGCGATTGAGGCGCGTACACGCGGGGTCGTTTTTGACGTCGGACACGGGGCTGGCAGCTTTGGATTCCGCGTGGCAGAGGCGGCGATGGAACAGGGATTCATGCCGGCCACGGTTTCGAGCGATGTCCATCGCTACAACGTTCGCGGTCCGGTGTACGACCTTGCCACAACGCTCTCCAAGTTCCTCCACCTTGGGTTGTCGCTGGACGAGGTCGTCCGGCTTGCCACTTCTGCACCCGCAGATGCTGTGGGTCGCGGTGACCAGTTCGGGACCCTCAAGGTGGGCGCTGAGGCGGATGTGAGCGTGATGCGTATCGAAGAGGGCAAGTTCAAGTTCACAGACGCTCCCGGCGATGTCCGTATCGGTGATCGACTACTGGTGCCGGTCGTTACGTTGAGAGCGGGGCGCAGGCATGCGCCGACGTACGGCGTGCATCCAGATCTGCTTGACCACCACCACCCGTCCGCATGATCTCTCCCACACATGACGCTCCGGAAATCCTTGACCCTGGAGCGCACCCGTCCGGCGTGATCGCTATCGAAGCGAGCCGGCTGGAAAAGTCGTTCGGTAATGCGGCCGTCCTGCGTGGCCTGGACATGACCGTCCGGGATGGCGAAGTGGTGGCGATATTCGGCGCAAACGGGGTCGGTAAGTCCACCCTCCTGCGCGTACTGGCGACCCTGACCCGGCCAGATCACGGCAATATTTCGATCTATGGCAGCGATCTGCCAAAGCAGGCGGAGGTCGCCCGTTTGTCAATCGGGGCCGTCCTTCACTCGCCGATGCTTTACGGCGACCTGACGGTGAAGGAGAACCTCACATTCTTCGGCAAGATGTTCAGGGTTCCGGGGCTGACCGAACGCGTCGACGAGATGGCGGCCCGTATGGGGCTGGCGCGAAGGCTGAATCAGCGTGTTCGGGAGTTGTCGCACGGGTTTCAGAAGCGGGCGGCGCTTGCCCGGGCGCTCATGCACAGGCCGAGGATTTTGCTGCTCGATGAGGCTGAGACCGGGCTGGATGAGCCGGCGCGCCTGATCTTGGACGGTGTGATCGCCGAGCATCACGGCGCCGGTCACGCGGTCGTGATGACCACCCACTCGATAGAGCGAGGAATCGCCGGGTCTGACCGCGTGTTCGTGCTCTCGGGTGGCGGTGTTGCTCTGGATAGACCGTCTTCACAGGTGACGTCGAGCGACGTTACGGACCTGTACGGCGATCCTTCGTTAATCGGACCGGGTGGCACCTGATGCTGGCATCGCTGGGAACGGTGTGGACGCTGGCTCGAAAGGACCTGCTGCTGGAACTGCGGTCGCGGGACATCGTGCTCGCCATCGTCGTGTTTGCGCTGCTCGTGATCACCATCTTCACGTTTGCCATCGAGCTCACGCCGTCTCGATCCCGTGACGTCGGCCCGGGGGTCCTCTGGGCGGCGGTGGCATTTGCCGGGGTGCTCGGCCTCAACCGGTCGTTCGCCATGGAAGCGGAGGGCAGCACGCTGGACGGCCTGATGCTGACCCCGGTAAGCCGTGAACTGATCTTCTTCGGCAAGGTGCTCGGCAATTTCATCTTCGTCATCATCGCTGAGATAGTGATATTCCCGGTGTTCGAAGCCCTGTTCAACATCAGCGTGTTGCAGATCGAGACGATCGTGATCGCGTTGCTTGCGAGCATCGGTTTCTCTGCTGTTGGGACGGCGTTCGCTGCGGTGTCGGTCAGGGTGCGATCGCGGGAGATCATGCTGCCCCTGCTGTTCCTTCCGACATCGGTCCCGCTAATCATGGCGGCTGTGGAGTCGACCTCCGTGGTCGTGAACGGTGGCAGCTGGGCTGATTTCAGCGACTGGTTGCAACTGGCGATCATGTTCGATGTGATCTTCGTTATCGCATCCGCAGTGCTTTTCCAGTACGTACTGGAGGAGTAGGCCTTGCCGGGCGGCTATTTGAATTTCCTTGTGGTTGGTTAGGTGTCGATGCGGTTTGTTGGCGTTGACCAGTTGAGATTCCACCGTATTACGATGGAGTCAAGGCGCGCTCGTGATAGACTGCACACAGTCTTATTTGATGCACGGGCGAAGTAAAAACGAGCGATGACGGCCCTTCCTAAAATACGTTTGATCTGGCTCGGTGTTACCGCAGCCCTTATGGCCCTGACCCTCTGGATGATTTTTCTTTGGGTCCCGACCGAGATAAACCAGGGCAATATCCAGAGATCCCTTTACTTCCACGTCCCGGTGGCATGGATCGCTATGGTCGCAATCGTCCTGGTCGCGGTCGCCAGCGTCGCCTATCTGAAGACACGCGACGAGAAGTGGGACCGGCTCGCAGTAGCGGGCGCAGAGACTGGCGTGATCTTCGCGGCGTTGATGCTCATCACGGGCATGGTGTGGGCGAAGCCCGTATGGGGAGTCTGGTGGACTGGCGAACCGAAGCTAACCACTACGCTGATTCTGTTCTTCATCTACGTCGCGTACCTGATGTTTCGGGCCTACTTCCCGCCGGGCGAACAGCGCCGGCGGCTGGCTGCGATCATCGGATTGATGGGTGCGATCGACACACCCATCATCTATTACGGGGCACAGCTCTGGGAGCGCGCTCACCCTTCGGCAGTAGTCGGATCAGACAGCAGCATTGATGGCCCGATAGGCCTGACGTGGATGGTCGCCACACTGACCTTCTCCGTGCTGTTCGTATACGTCGCCAGCGAACGATACCGATTGCGAAAGCAGGAAGACGAAGTGATGGCACTCCGTCGAGCCATATCGCTTCAGCCGTCTCGAACACCCTCTTCATCCATGGACAACGCGGAACCAATCAGCAGCGCCCCGGCCGGAGGCGCTTAAATAGCTATGCGCAAAATCATCGTCACCCTTCTTATAGTGCTCACAGGATTCTCCATTCCTCTGGCAATCCCTGGGATCGCAATGGCGCAGTCAGCTGCATCGTCAAGCGCGCCGCCTGATGGCAACACGAGCGGTGTGATTACCGTCATTCAGGTGGACCAGAACACAAAGCTGGTCGGGTTTATCCTCTCGACGAAGGATGGTGAGCTTGTCGAGGTATCGGTAGACGACTCCACCACATTTGGGTTGGAGAACGCATCCGGAGACCGCTTGGTATCAGTACTCGGAGAAGACCCGGCCGAATCACTGCTGCGTATCACCGACCAGAGGGAGCGGTTCGCTCCCGTCACTGTCACGGTGAAGGACGGCATCACAACCGCTGTGGTGGACCGGGAGCAGGGTGACCTGGAACGGAACCTGGGGTTCTTGTTCGCCATCTATCTAGTGACGTGGGCCGGGTTCTTCGCCTACATATTTATCGTATCCCGTAAGCAAAATGATCTCTCAAGGGAGATCAACGCTCTTAAGGGCCAGATCCTCGGTCCGGAACACGAAGCCGGTCTGGCCGGTTAGAGTGAACAACTGATGAACAAGTACAACGACCCGATCTCGGACGAACAGTCGAACGATCTGAAACCGGAGTCAACGAACCCATCAGCGACGGCAACGACGCTGTTCACGCCTCGTATGAAGGTGGCGGTGGCGCTGGTCCTATTTGTTGGAGCGCTTGGATACTTCATATTCACCACATTCGATAACGCCACCGTTTACTACCTGTCTGTCTCCGAGATCGAGGCCAGCGGACCGACGGAGCCGGACAAGTTCGTACGCCTCTCCGGAAAACTGGTCGAGGAGTCTTTCGTCAGGCAGCCAAACGGCCTGGACGCTCGTTTTGAGATCCGTGACGATGCCGGCGACATCCTTGGCGTTGATTACTCGGGCGAGATCGGACAGGTGTTCTTCAATCCGCACTCGGTGATCGACCTCGAAGGCCGGTACTCAGAAGAGGGCGTGTTTGTGACGGAGCATCTGGTGATCAAGTGCCCGTCAAAATTCCTCACCCAGGCCGAGCGTGACGAGATTGAGGGCGGCACCGGCGCCGCTCCGTACCAAGTGGTAACCGACGCTTGATGATTAAGGCGTTACGGATATTGCACACCGGTAGCAACTGGATATCCGTGACGGACCGATCAGCGCTATATATACTCCGAATCTCATGAACGATGGCCTCACACTTGCTGATCTGGTCCTGACGGCCAGTGTCGCTTTCTTCCTAGGCTCTATCCCGATCGCGTGGATGGTGTCCAGGTCACGCGGTGTCCGGATTTTCGCCGTTGGGACGCGTCAGGCCGGCGCCACGAACGTGTTCCGAGAAGTTGGACCCGCCCCAGCCCTGATCGTAGGGCTCGTGGACGCGGGCAAGGGCGCTCTGGCGATCATGATCGCCGTCTGGGCCGGACTTGAAGGTAGCTGGCTCCTGCTACCGGCGGTCGCCGCAATTATGGGTCACTGGAATTCACCTCTAACGCGCTTCCGCGGCGGCGATGGTGTCATAACAGCGGTTGGTGTGATGATCGCCATCTCGCCTGCAGGCACGCTTGTGCCGATCTTGGTTGGAATCATCATTGCACTGGCCATCAAGCACCGTGTCGCCCACCCTTCCGCGTGGGGGGGCATCATAGGTTTCGGAACCCTGAATATCCTCGCGGCGGTAACCGACACAGGGATGAGCGTCGCGACGGTGGCAGGTATGACATTCATCGCAGCATCAATCCTTTTGCACAGCTATGCATACCATCGCCGGATGCCCGGCGCGGTGCGGATCGAAGTCCTTGACGAGGTTTTAGACGGCGAGCACACGGACGCGACAATCCCCCGGACACCGGGGCCTTCTGCTCCCGCCTGACCAGGGGATTCGTACCTTTCAGGGTCGCTCGTTTCAGAGGACTTCTGCCAGGAGCACAACCTCTCTAACTGGGCCAAAACCCCATATAAAGCCGTATTGAACTCAGAGCTGAGCCGGGAGACCACATCAAAGATCGCACTGATCCATGAGGATCTTCGCGCTGCCGTCGTTCTCCTAGATGTACAGGGCATGTCAAGCACCGAAGCGTCCAAGATTCTTGATATCTCAATCTCGGCGCTGAAGGCGCGATTGCATCGTGGGCGGGTGGCGCTGCGAGACATGCTTGGCGAGTACTTGAAGTAAGGATCTGACTGAGCGAACTCACAGTAATTGATAAGAATTTAAAAAGAGGCGGTCATGGAGACCGCCCCTTTTTATTTGTCTTGCTGACGCAGTGACTCGTCCCTGATCAGGGGTTGCCCACCTAGATTGTGTAAGTGTCCACCATCTCCGCGGGTGTACGGGAGCGTGCCCTTTTACGTACATCTTCTTGAAGGTCTTCAAGCGTAGGTCGCTCTTCCTTGTAGATGACGCCGAGTGGCACTCCTGGCGCCCGGGCCATATCCTCGGCCGCTCTCTTGTCCGTCGGGTCATGGTCTTCTGGGACGGCGTAAACCTGAGGTGCGATCCCCAACTTCTTGTTGCCCTTGAGCAGGGCAAACGTGTCGTTGTACGTCGTGCAAGGCGATTGCACGTGAACGATCGAGAAGCCTTTGTGGTCCATCGCCTCTCCGATGAGTTTGGCGAGGTCACGCGGCCGGCTCGAATAGTGGGATCCAATGAAGGACACGCCGTGCGCGAGGTACTGCTCAAAGGGCTTCATGACCGCTTCAAGCTTGCCGAACGGTGTGGAGCTGGTCGTCGTACCGAATATCGTTGTAGGCGACGCTTGGCCCTTGGTGAGGCCGTACACGCCGTTGTCCATGATGACACAGGTCACGTCTACGTTACGCTGTGCCGCTGGGCCGATGTGCTCGGCACCGATGCTCAGGAAATCGCCGTCGCCGGCCACAACGATGGTGTTGATCTCCGGGCGGGCCTGCTTGACGCCGAAAGCCACGGGCAGGGTTCTCCCGTGGATTCCGTGTACACCGAAGGGCTGCTCACCCTCGGTGAGGTGGACAAGGTTCCCCGAGCACCCGATTCCCGCGACTATAACGCTGTTGGACATCGGCATTTCGGTCTTCTCGGAGTACGCCTCCATAGCCCATTCAAGCGCGCGCCGCACACCGAAGTCGCCACAACCCGGGCACCACTTGAAGTCGTATTCAGGATTTCGATCACTCATGCGAATACCTTACTGCCTTTGTGTGCCTCTATCGACTGCTTGATCTCTTTGACTAGGTCTCGGACCTTGAACGGCAGACCGGTGTACTGGGTTATTGAGGTGGCCCGGAATCCGTCTGCCCGAAGCAGACGGCTCCACTGGCCCTGGTAGTTCAGTTCCGGAACGATGACCAGTTCCTTGCGGCCGATCTCATCGCTGACAGCTTCCGGCAACGGGTGGAGGGTCATGGTGTAGATCCAGCCGATGTCCACGCCTTCGTCCCGAAGTTGTAGATACGCCTCACGAACCGTTCCCTTGGAACCACCCCATGGCATGACCGCGATCGCGGCGTTCGGGTTTTCGATTTCGTAGGGGCCATCGTTCAACAACTTCAATTTGCCGAATCGGCGTTCCATACCCCGGATGTGTCGTATCGGGAGGTGAGTTGAGTCACCCATACCGTCGTGTTCGCTGGCGTTTGCAACGTAAGCGCCGGGCCCGCCCGGAAGTGGCATGGGGCCAAGTTCGTCCGCTTCATAACGCTGGTAACCATTGTCGCCTGTGTAAACCTCACGGGAGGTCGCTATGACCTTTGAGAGATCCGGTTTTGGAATGTTCTGGGAGCGTTCAGCTTGTTGCATCTCAGACATCAATATTACCGGGCCCTGGTATCGTTCCGCCCACTTGATGGCGAGCGCTCCTGCATAGAAGCACTCTTCTACCGATCCCGGGGCAATGACCGGCATGCGGACATCTCCATGCGCAGGGTACATGCAGGCAAACAGGTCAGACTGTTCGGTTTTGGTCGGAAGTCCGGTGGCAGGGCCGCCACGCTGGACGTCGACGACGATAACCGGGATTTCTGCCATCCAGGCGAATCCGAGCCCCTCGCTCATTAGCGCGATGCCCGGTCCCGCGGTGGCGGTCATGGCTTTCCGGCCGTTGTAACCGGCGCCGATGATCGCGCCTATGGCCTCTATCTCGGAACTGACCTGGTATGCGAACCGGTCTTTGCCGACCAGGTTCTGCTCCATCCAGACCAGAATCGTCGTGGCAGGCGAGATCGGGTAGCCGGCGTAGAAATCGAGTCCGCCTTGTACGGCGCCGACCGCGATGGCGGCGTTTCCGGAGATCATGATCTGTTCGTAGTCGGGACGGACTGCAGGCTCCAACTCGGTGAGTGAGAACCCACTTTTACGGGCCGCCTCGGCTCCGCGATCGAGCGCTTTGCTGTTGGCTTCTACGATCTGTTCGTCACCCGGACGGCCACGCGTGAATCTCTTGGTGACGTATGCCTTGAGTGCCTCAAGCGGGAAGTTGGCCAGGGGCGCTATAGCACCTAGGACCACCATATTGGAGGCCCGTGCGTTGCCGACCTCTTTGGCGATCTCATCAAAGGGGAGCCCAAAACTGTGGGAGTCACCCGGCGGATCGAACTCGCCGGAGTTATAGATGATCACACCCTCGGGGACAAGATCGCCCTTGTGATTGTTGAAACCGTCTTCGCTAAAAGCTACGAGAACGTCGACATCGTCACCATCGCTTAAGGTCGGAGTGGTCGATATGTGGACTTGCGTGTGGACCGGACCGCCCAAAATCTGCGACGGAAATGTGGCGTACGTTTGAACGTGGTAGCCGGCCTGTGCCGCTGTGGCTGCAAGCGATTCGGCCGAGGTCACGACACCGGCTTCGCCGGCAAAACGTACTACCAGATCGGTTTTACCCAAAGGTTCCTCCATCATCCCCATTTCAGGGGTTCAAAAATATGACGACCTTCACTCGAGAGATACGAAAAGGACCGCCGACGAGGACTTTGCCTCTTTGATTAGTTACTTGGTTTAGTTCGAGGAGCGATTCCGGGGTGGTTAGAAAATAATGCTGGTTACGAATTTCGTAAAGCCCTTATTTCTAGACGCGTACAGACACCCGCCCGTTCACAGTTACTAAGTCATTTTCGGAGTCTTCGTGCTCGTTCCGTGACTGTGTAAGTCGGTCCTCGTCAATAATTAGCGTGGCCGGAATTATAGTTAACAAAATCGACCGAACGTATTTTAGCCCCTTTTCATACGTGAAAAATGGCACGAAGTCTCAGTGCCCGGCCTCGGCCAAAAACGGCGCTTGCCGAGCGGAGCGTCTATGGTCCAGGGGCATCGTGAAGGACGGTTTGCAGGTTCATTACGAACGCATCCGGTTGCCCACAGAGTATTGACCGCCGCATCCAATTCCGAGCTTTTCGGGGTTAAATGGTGACCCAACTCATGATTCCCAGACCAGTTATCCCGGTGAACAACAGGGAGACTCAAGCCAGTTTCTTCAAATGCGTCAGAAAATCCGAAACAAAACAGGCGATTCCCGCAGGCGGCGGCGTGCTCCGAGATATCACAACCGGGTTTGAGGTGATGCTCTGTTACAGGCAGAGTGGAAACCTTTGGGCACTGCCGAAAGGAACGCCCGAGGAAGGCGAGTCAAAAGAGGAGACAGCGCGACGGGAAGTAACGGAAGAGTCCGGATTGGAAGTCGTATCCGGCCCATCTGTCGGCGAAACCCGATACTCTTTCGGGCGAGACGGCTTTATTTATGAAAAAAGTGGTCTCTTTTATTTGATGTCGGCCGCCGGCGGCGGCACTGGGCTGCAC
>JAPYSM010000128.1 GCA_029936485.1 Dehalococcoidia bacterium | reverse complement strand
CCGTGACCGACCCGCGACGGACCGCAGCGCAGTCGTCACCGATGTCCAGCACGAGTCCGGGAACACCAATACCATCCTCCGCCGATTCGGCGAGTACTTTGGCGAGGTGCTCGATCAGTCCGAATTCGCCCAGAGATGAGGCTGGTTTATCCTTTCCAACAGAATCCATGGTCTGATTATAGTTTCGGGACCGACGTCGTACCGTCCGGATACGGTTCGATTAGTTGGGCCCCTGCAATGGTGATCTGAGCAATAACGACGGGTTCAACACGACATCCCACATGCGCAGGCACATATTCGTTCGTGAGTTCGTGCTGTCCGAGTTTCTGGCTGAGCGGCTGGAACTCGGGCAGTAGGTCCAGTAACACACAGCGATCGGCTGGCGGCCGTGTTTATAATTTGGCTCTGGTATCCAAACAGAGGACATTGCGCCGTCCGCACTCCTCTCGATAATTCCTGACCACGATCGAGGAGCACATATCGATATGCCAAGCATCCACGTCTACATGCATGAAGGCCGCACCGTTGAGCAGAAGCGCGGGCTCGCCGAGGACATCACGGCGGCAATCTTGAAAAACACCGGGGCGCCGGCCGAGGCGACGGAAGTCGTGATCCACGACGTACCGAAGACCAACTGGGCGACCGCTGGCAAGCTCGCCTCGGACGCGTAGTTGCCAGACGAGAAGGACGTCGTCCGCGTTTTGGACGCTCTCGGCGTGTCGTACGAGATGGTGGAGTGCGACCCCGAGTTCGCGGATACGGCGGCGTTTTGCGAGAAGTACGGCTTTGCACCAGAACAGTCCGGAAACACCATCCTCATCGCTTCCAAGCGGGGCGAGAAAAAGTACTCCGCCTGCATCGCCCTTGCACACACGCGCCTGGACGTAAATCACTCGGTGCGTGACCTTATGGGGATCAGACGATTGTCGTTTGCGTCGGCCGACGAAACTGCAGATGTCACGGGAATGATGATCGGCGGGGTAACGCCCTTCTGCCTGCCGGATGACCTACCCGTCTACGTAGACAGCCGAATCATGGCGCTCGACTACGTGATCCTAGGTGGGGGCAGCCGGTCAGCAAAAGTGAAGATCGATCCCGATGTCTTCAACAAAATGCCGACAGCAACCGTGGTGGAGGACCTTGCGAACTAACCCGGAACGAATATCACCTCCTTCTCCCGATGGGTGAGGGGGATAAGCTCACACCCGCAAACCAATACCCTCGTTCATCCAAGAACAACCAGCGACAAACCCGCCTCCTTAGGATCTCGAAAAACGGTTCCCACAAGACCATCAGATCCGCCGACAACCCACCTTGAGACACATAGAGTCAGCCGGAGGATATCGAACGGTCAGTCCAACAGCGGCGTCTGCCATTACCTCTTTCCTCCCGGCGGGAACGGGCCCGTATGAAGGGGTTCCCAGACACTCCACCTGTTGACACACCCCCAACCCTGCGATTGAATTAAACGTCGGCCCTGTTAGGTCGAACGCACAGATGGTCCGCTAGCTCAATGGCAGAGCAACTGACTCTTAATCAGTAGGTTCCCGGTTCGAGTCCGGGGCGGATCACCAAAGCTATTCTCATCGTAAAGAGGCACTTATAACTGAGTGTCTCTTTACGCGTAATGGCAACAATCGTTCGCACTCCGATCTATATGTGGCCCTTGCAAGAATGTACTGGTTCAGAATGGCATCGGCGCGTATTCCCCCACAGCACCGCTAGCTCTCGCCGGTCCGGTAGCCGCCAGACAACAGTCCCAGATGGTGCAATGACGCGCCTAGACCGCGCTACGTCCTCCAGGCTCACGTCATGATCCAGATTGAAACCAAATCCCGTAAGCGGATCGTGACTAATCAATTTATTCAAGTTGCGGACAGCCCAGGCGTTGCATGGACGGCATACAGTCGAATGTGACTGTTTGCGCTGTGCCCATGCGCTCGAAGGCACCCTCGTTTGACACGTATCTGTTTAATCTGGCTACACTCACACCCGTTCCGATATTTTCCGATGCCAAATCCGAACGCGCCGCCGCATACTGGCGCGTTCAGACCCGATCAATCACACCTGTCGCGGGAGATCAATGCAGCTCAACCAGATCTTCCCCGGAGTCCAACGTGGCAACCTCCGGGGCGACATTTACGGCGGAGTTACGGCGGCGGTCGTCGCCCTTCCGCTGGCGCTTGCGTTCGGCGTGGCGTCCGGCGCCGGTGCTATCGCCGGGCTATGGGGCGCAATCCTGGTCGGTTTCTTCGCCGCCCTTTTCGGCGGCACGCCCTCACAGGTCTCCGGGCCAACGGGACCGATCACCATCGTCATGGCCGTCATCATCACCCAGTACGCCCACGACCTGCGTCTGGCGTTCACGGTTGTGATGCTGGCGGGGGCGATGCAGATCGCCTTCGGGGTGCTCAAGCTGGGGCGCTATATCGCGTACGTGCCCTTCTCCGTGATATCCGGCTTCATGAGCGGCATCGGATTGATAATCATCATCATCCAACTCGCCCCGATGATCGGCTTCGACACCTCCAAAGACGGCGTCGTCGCGGCTTTACAGGACCTGCCAGATCTCCTGAACGACCCGGTGTTCGACGCCGCCGCCGTCGGACTGCTTGCATTGGCGATATCCATCCTCCTCCCGCGCCGACTCCGGACATACGCACCGCCGCCGCTGGTGGCGCTCATCGCCGGAACATTCGTAGCGCTGTTCTTCCTGAACGGTGCGCCGGTGCTGGGCGACATCCCGAGGGGGCTGCCGGAAGCACAGATGCCGACCTTCACCTCCGGCGAATTCGGAGGCATGCTGAGCGGTGCTCTGATCTTGGCGATCCTCGGCTCTATCGACAGCCTTCTGACGTCGCTCGTGGCGGACAACGTGACGCGGACGCACCACAACTCTGACCGGGAATTGATCGGCCAGGGCATCGGCAACATGTTCGCCGGATTCTTCGGCGCTATCCCGGGCGCGGGGGCGACGATGCGGACAATGATCAACGTCCGCGCCGGGGGCCGCACATCGCTTTCCGGCGCGCTTCACGCGGTCGTGCTGCTGGCGCTGGTATTGGGGCTGGCCCCGCTGGCGGAAGACATACCGTCCGCCGTGCTCGCCGGGATCCTGCTAAAGGTCGGCTGGGACATCATCGACTGGAAGTACTTGCGACGGATTCGCCACGCGCCGCGTGAAGAGACGCTGGTGATGCTGACGGTGCTGGGGCTCACGGTGTTCGTGGATCTGGTGACGGCCGTTGCGGTGGGAGTGATCATGGCGAGTCTGATATCGGCCCGGAAGCTGAGCTGGCACCAGTTGTCCCAGCTGCATATTCATCCGCGAGGCGGGGCGGGTTCTGAGAACGCCGGTTCGGTTGTATCTCTCACCCAGGCCGAAGGTGATTTGCTGGCCTCCGCCAACGGTGAAGTCCTTCTGCTCCAGTTGAACGGCCCCTTCACCTACGGTTCGGCCAAAGGGATGGTGCAGCTGCTGACCGGCCGGGGCGAGGGGTACAAAAGCGTGGTGTTCGACTTCTCCGGAACGCCGATGATCGATGGGTCAATAGCGATGGCGGTGGAGGAGTTGCTTCAACAGGCGCGCGACGAGCACCAAACCGTAATCATAAGCGGGCTCGGCGGACCGGCGGTAGAGATGCTGGAGCGAATGGGCGTGCTGGAGTCTGTCCCGCCGAAGCACCGAGTGAGCGGCCGCACCGAAGCGCTGGAGCTTGCGATTGTGGCGGTGACCAAGTCCACGTTGTAGGATCGTATGGCGATACACCCTTCACCAACATTGTCATCGTCGCGTTGATCTCGGTCTGATCACGAATGTTCGGCGGTAATCCCCTGAGGATTCCCCCTCTCGCCGGGACGCACTGGGCGGGATCATACAGGTGCGTGAGAGGTTCAGCGTTCTTATTTCTTTCACGGATCGCTCGTAAACACCTTCGCCATCCATTACCCGGCCGCGGGCCGAACGAACCTCCACCCTCCATGTGGATGACCGGTTCGAAAATGCCGAGCCGACTGAACTATCAGATGCGACATTATCGGCGTTTGTATTTCCTCGGAATCGACGGACATTGGTTACAGGGTACGGACCACCAAGGGTCCGGAAAGCGATAGGCTTGTTGACGACAATTTATGATATCGCTCATCAATATCTCCACGGCCCGATAACGTGCGATTAAATGGGGCATCAGCCATGGCAGGATTGTGGCTCGTCTTTGCGATCGCGCTCGCGCCGTTCATTGTCCCGTCGGGATGGCTCGCCGGCAAACATTTGACACCAACACAGGCCGGTGAGCACGCGTTACACACTTCCGTGTTTGGAGAAGTGCGACACGTACACGGGGCATCTAACTCCGGGCTCTCTGATTCGGCAACCCAACAGGTTCAACTGAATTCTCCCGCGCTGGCGGCCGCCCTATTGGTAACCGACCGGGCCCCAATTCCCGCCCTAGATTTCGTCAACCGAATCATGATGCTCGGGACGCCGTCGTCGCGCTCAGAGCCACCGTCGGTTCCACCCCCACAGACCTAGTCCTGGCACGACGCTTGCCGATTCAGGAACTCTGGGCATTATTCGGACCTCGCCCGCCTAACCACTTGCCAGCGTTACGTCTTTTCTATCATCCGTTTGTGACCTTCAACAGTTGTAAACAGGCCTGTCCATCCTAGAAACGCGTCTAAATACGTAAGAAAGAGAAACTCGCATGAGCCTGCAACTTGTCCCCAAAAAGACGATCCCAACATTCGTAATTGCCTTCATAGTTCTGATCTTGGCCGCCTGCGGCAGTGACGGACCAACGGACAGGAATTTCTCCATCGAGTTCGCCAACGGGGAACCGGTCGCTGGGGTGGAAACGTTCACTGCCGACCAAGGCGATACCATTAACATTGCTTTGTCCACAGACCAAACAGCCACGTTCCACCTTCACGGGTACGACCTCGAATTCGAGATCGAGGCCGGAAGCAAAGACTCGATGGAGCTACTCGCAGACGCTACCGGGAGATTTTCTATCGAAATCGAGGAACTGGAACAGGATGTGGCCTTCCTTGAGATACTCCCGTAGCCACTACGGATAGGCGATACGAATGAACATGAGGTGGCAGTACGCGGCGGCGGGGTTGACCCTGGCAATCACCTTCTTGATGGCCACGTCATCGCCCGTCGCTGCCCACGGATTCGGGGAAAGGTACGACCTCCCATTTCCGCTCCCGTATTACCTCGGCGGTGCCGGGCTGGCGGTCGCTCTCTCTTTCGTAATTATGGGGATGATCGCCAGGCAATGGGAGCCAGATGACGAGTATCCCGCTATAAGAATTTTGCGCGGGTTTGTCGGTCCCGTCATGAGCGGACAGGCGTTGACGTGGAGTGTCCGGTTCATCGGTATATCCGCATTCGTCCTAGTCGTTATTGCGGGGTTCTACGGCACGCCGGTATCAAGCCGCAACATCTCAGTCGTTATCATCTGGGTGATTTTCTGGGTGGGCCTGGCATACTCTTCAGCGCTCATCGGGAACATATGGGTACTGTTGAACCCCTGGGATTCAATGTTCCGAATCTTCGAGGCCGTAGCCGGACTGATTGATACAGGGCGAGTCATTCCACTGAATAGACAGTACCCAGCGTGGCTGAGCTACTGGCCTGCATTTGCTCTGTTTCTCGTTTTCGCATGGATCGAATCCGCCTTTACAGGCTCTTCCACGCCGAAAAACCTCGCCATTTTCGTCGCCATATACAGTTTTGTGACCTTCGCCGGTATGTTCGTTTTCGGAAGACGGGTATGGCTGCGGCAGGCGGAGGCGTTTACGGCTTTTTTTAGCCTGTTGGCGCGATTTTCACCGACTGAAGTCGCCGTCACAGATAGGACCGTGTGTGAGGCATGTTCGTCGGATTGCGAGATCGATCAAGATATGTGCGTCGACTGCTACGAGTGCTACGAGATAGCACCTCGGGACAAACGGAACCTTTACCTCCGCCCCTACGCCACCGGCTTAAGGGCCGTGGAGCGAATTTCAACGTCACAGATGGTTTTGGTGTTGACGGTGCTAGCGACCGTTAGTTTCGACGGATTTACGGCCACTTCCGAGTGGGTCGGGTTTTTCGATCGCTTACTCCCGATTTTTGACTCTTTCGGGTCGAATACCGGGACTGCCATAAATTCAGTCGGTCTCGCGGCGATGATCGGAGTGTTCGTTTCCGTCTATATCGTGTTGATCCAGTTCGTGATCAT
>JAPYSM010000127.1 GCA_029936485.1 Dehalococcoidia bacterium | reverse complement strand
GGCTTCCACGGCGCTGTCATCAAGGGCAAGGGCGGACAGGTCCCGGCTTACGAGCTGTTCCTGGGCGGCGACTACCAGATCGGTGACGGCAAGGTACAGATCGGCACCCGGATCAAAGCCCGTGTCCCGGCAAAGAAGGCGCCGGAAGTGTTGAAGGGCCTCCTGGACCACTACCAGGCTGACCGTGAAGAAGGGGAAAAATTCCCGGCTTTCGTGCAGCGCATGGGTACCGGCTACTTCGAAGAATACCTCGCAGACTTCCGGGACGTTGGCCCGCTGGACCGAGATCACATCGAGAACTACATGGACTGGGACAAGACCATCCTCTACGTGCTCGAGCGCGGCGAGGGTGAGTGCGCGGTCTAGACCCGCAACCAGAGCTTTAAAAGAAAGGCCCCGTCGTGAGACGGGGCCTTTCTTTATTAATGTTGTAGCGGGTCCGGGCGTATTGCCATACGCCCCTACATCGGTTGAACCGTTCGTGAGGTGTATTTCACAATACAGCCGCAGGGGCGGGCAGCGGCCCGCCCCTACAACACACTCGTTACCCTGCGGTAACCACTTCATTGGCGCCGGTCAGGTCGCCGGCGTGCGCATCTACGCCCGTTTGAAGCGCTACCTCGATGCTCTTGATGAGCCGCCGAGCTGAGTCAGCGCTGATCTCCACCGCCACCCGGTTGCCTGGCTTCGTGGGATCGGCGACAAAGTCGATGATCAAAGCGTGGTCAAGCGGGGCGTCGTACGGGTGGTCGTAGTACACATTCGCCTGGTTCATCCTGAACCAGCCGTCTGCGCCTTTGCCGCTGCCGTACATCTCCGCCGTCTCGATAATCCATGTGCACATATGTGCGGTCCTCTCCGGGTATCTATCGATTTTGATTTTCACTGCGGTCGGAGCAAGCCCCGCCCCTACAGGCTGCGCAGAAACCGTGTGCCCAGGCTCTCGAAGCACCGGCGCTCTCACAACCCGCGCGTGTTTGGTGGATTAACCCCTAGTCTTTCAAGTACTTGCCGAACCACTTCCACACTTCGCCCCATGCCTCGGTCGCTTGCACCGGCCGGTAGCCTGGCCTGTCTACGGCAAAGAAGCCGTGGCCGGCGCCGTCGTATCGGTGGAACTCATGCGTTATCCCGTGTTTCTTGAGTTCTTCCTCGGTGGCGTCCACATCTGCGGGAGGAGGTGACTGGTCGTCGTTGCCAAAGATCCCAAGTAGAGGCGCTTTGATGTTGGCCGTCATGTCTATCGGCGCAACGGGGTTTTGTTCGGTGAGTTCATCGGCTGAAGCGATGACCCGCCCACCCCAGCAATCAACCGCGGCATCCAGATCCGGGATGGAGCCGGCGCAGAGGTAGACCTGGCGTCCACCGGAGCAGAAACCGATGATCCCGATCTTCCCGTTGTGATACGGGAGCGACCTCAAGTACTCCATCGTGCCTTCCACATCAGCGACACACCGGGAGTCCGGCACGCCACCGGCAGCACGGGAGACCGCGGCCACGTCATCTGGCGCACCCGGGCCTTCCCGGTAGTGGAGGTTCGGGTCGATGCCGATGTAGCCGTAGTGCGCGAACTTCCGCGTGATCTCTTTTGTGGCGTCGTCCCATCCGGGCATGTGGTGAAGAACGATCACGGCCGGGTACGGGCCTCCGCCAAGTGGCCGCGCCATGTACCCGCCTATCTCGTCTCCGCCGTCGCCGGTGATCCTGACGGTCTCCGCCATCATTCCTTCGTACTCACGTCCTGTAGTCATGGCGCTGGCTCCCTTGCTTGCGGCATGCACAGATCATCCTGAGACTGTCGGAGCGCCATGCATGCCCTCTACGTCGAAGGCCGCACGTTAGCACAGGTCGAGAGACATGCTTACATCCAGCGGAAACCGTCACGCCAGAGACGACCTGTTCGACGAGCCACGAGAACTTCGTGCCGGGGTAGCCTTGCCTAGCGCTTCTTGCTAAATAACCTGCGGAACCGGTTTGACCTCGAATCCGGAAAGTCGACCACTTCTCCACGCCAGCGCTTTTGATACGGCTGCTGCCTGGACCGCGTGAAATACATGATGTATCCGGCGACAAACAGCAGGGCGCCTACCGTGGCCAGCAACACGAAGAGCGACTTCAAGACGAAGCCAACGACGATCAACGCGATTCCAGCCACCATAAGATTGCCGGAGCTGAGCGTTAGACGAGATCGAGACAGGCTGCCCCACCTGCTCACCGTCCGAACACGCTCCGTCCAACGGGCGCGCCGTTCGTCACGATCAATGATCTTTTCTATCTCTTTCTCATATCGTCGCGGCATTGCGCATCTCCACGGGGACGTGATCCATCTAACCCGATGCTAGTTGCGCTGGCGACACCGGTCAACGTTCTCATATTCATGCTGACGGTTGGACACACGGGCAATATCGGCATACCATAGCTTTAAGACCCCCACCGGGGGGGTATGGGTTAAGCAATATCAATCTCGGATCTGATCATGTTCGACGAAACGAAAAAAGATGCGGTCAACCGCATCTCCTACATAGAAGGCCACCTGGCGGGAGTCAAAAAGATGGTTGAGGAAGGTCGCTACTGCGTCGATGTTCTCAAGCAGACCTACGCCATCCGGCGTGCCATCGAGAAGCTCGAATCGAAACTCCTTGATGGCCACCTTCACTCGTGCGTCATCGAGGGCGTCCGAGAGGGGCGATCTGACGAGATTCTGGACGAACTGGTAGAGCTTTACGGACTGGCAAACAAGTAGCGATGGCCACATCAGAAAGATCGACCTCCACGGAAATCACACCGGGAGAACTCACCTCCATCACCATGCCTATCACGGGCATGACCTGCGCCGCATGTGTCGTACACGTCGGCAATGCTCTTAACGATGTCGAAGGCGTCACAAACGCCGAAGTGAATCTCGCGACCGAGCGCGCAACGGTCCAGATGGACCCCTCCCGTGTGAATCCCGACGACCTGATGAAGGCCGTCGAGAGCGCCGGGTACGGCGCTGCCTCGGAACAGATCACCCTGTCCATCGGATCCATGACCTGCGCCGCCTGCGTGGGACACGTGGAAAAGGCCCTGAACGCTGTTCCCGGCGTCGTGGAGGCCACCGTCAACCTGGCAAACGAACACGCAAGCGTGGAGTACTTCCCCGCTACCGCTGACATCACGGCGCTCCGTGCAGCAGTGTCCGGAGCCGGTTATTCCATAGAGGGCATAGTCGGCGATGGTCAATCGCGCCCTGACGAGGACGCCCGACGAGCGGCCCGTGTTCGCTATCTCCGCATCCGGGTGATCGCGGCGCTGACCGCCGCCGTCGTCATGATGCTGACGATGCAGTACCAGTCGGTATCCGCACTTGAGGACCTGTCCCCCACCGGGGTCAACATCTTCCTGCTCGCCATCGCCATCCCCATCCAGTTCTGGGCGGGCAAGGAGTTCTACACCGGCGCGTGGGGCGCACTCAAGCACCTCACATCGAACATGAACACGCTGATCGCCATCGGAACATCCGTGGCGTTCGCATACAGTCTGGCAGCGACCGTCTCCCGTGAGACGTTCGAGGCATCTACCCTGTTCGGCGGCCACGCCACAGGCACTTACTACGACGTGTCCGCGGCAATCATCGGCCTCATCCTCCTTGGACGGTTTCTGGAGGCACGTGCACGCGGACGCACCTCTGATGCCATAAAGAAGCTGATTGGGCTACAACCCTGGACAGCACTTGTGGCGAGCGGAGACGACCTGGTGGAGACGTCGCTGGACGACATCATCCAGGGGGACGAGATCGTCGTCAGGCCCGGGGAGCGGATCGCCGCCGACGGCGTGATCATTTCTGGAACGACCTCGGTCGATGAGTCGATGCTCACGGGCGAGAGTATTCCCGTAGAGAAAACCGCCGACGATGACGTCTTTGCGGGCACAGTCAACGGACACGGCGGCATTCGCTTTACGGCCACCGGCGTGGGCCGGGAAACGCTGCTGTCCCAGATCATCAAGATGGTCGAGGACGCCCAGGGATCACGTGCGCCGATCCAACGACTCGCGGACGTGATTACGGCCCGGTTCGTCCCGGCCGTTCTACTGATTGCTGCCACTGTGTTCATCACATGGTCGTTCATCGGCCCGTCGCCGATCTACGTCAACGCCCTCCTCGCCACTGTGGCCGTACTGGTCATCGCCTGCCCCTGCGCGCTTGGGCTGGCGACCCCAACAGCAGTAATGGTTGGCATGGGACGGGGCGCCGAAAACGGCATCCTGATTCGCAACGCAGAGGCGCTTGAGACGGCACACAAACTTGAGGTGGTCGTGCTCGACAAGACCGGCACGCTCACCGAAGGACGGCCCCGCGTCGCATCGGTGCGAGTGTTTGGCGTTTCCGAAGACGAGTTGTTCGAGGCCGCTGCCGCAGTAGAACGGCCGTCTGAACACCCGCTGGCGTCCGCCGTGCTTGAAGAGTTGGCTTCACGCGGTCTCCAGATCGCAGAAGCGACCGACTTCGAAGCCGTCCCCGGACGTGGCGTTAGGGGCTCTGTGGGCGGGATGATCGTACTCGCCGGCACGGCCGCTTTCCTTGAGGGCGAGGGCGTCGATACATCTCAAATCGAATCAGATGTCACTACGTTGACTACCAACGGCGAAACGCCGCTGATCATCGCCCGTGACGGCGCGCTACTCGGCGTGATCGGTGTCGCCGACAGGGTGAAACCGGAAGCACATGCCGCCATCGCCGAGTTGAAAGCACTTGGCATCGAACCGGTCATGCTCACGGGCGACAACCGCCGGACCGCGGAGGCGGTGGCGCGACAGGTCGGCATAGATAACGTTGTGGCGGAAGTACTGCCCGCCGACAAGGCGGATGTCGTGGCCCGGTTCCAGGCGGAGGGCAAGCGGGTTGCGATGGTCGGAGACGGCATCAACGACGCTCCTGCACTCACGCTTGCGGACGTTGGGATGGCCATCGGAACCGGCACAGATGTCGCCATCGAGACCGCCGATATCACGCTCATGCGTGGCGATGTGCGGGATGTGGCCGCGGCGATCGGACTCAGCCGGTCGACCATGCGCACAATCAAGCAGAACCTGTTCTGGGCCTTCTTCTACAACGTCGCCCTGATCCCGGTGGCCGCGGGAGTTTTGTACCCCATCTGGTCCGACGGTTCGGTTCCTAGTGTGCTACAACCCATCTTCGGCAACAACGGTGTCCTGAACCCGATCGCCGCGGCGGGAGCGATGGCTCTCAGTTCGGTGACTGTCGTGACCAACTCGTTGCGGCTGGGTCGTAAGCCACTGCACGACAGGCGGCCGCCAAAAAGCGGTGCGGCCAACCCTGAACCGGCTACAGCAATTAACTGATCGATGGACTACTCGACGCAATAGGAGACCAGACATGCCAAAGATCCCTTTTTTCAGCAAGCACCCGGACACAGCGACAGACCCGGTCTGCAAAATGGACGTGGGCGTAAGCAACCCGAACGGTGGAACGCATGAGCACGACGGCGAGACGTATTACTTCTGCGCCCCGGGCTGCCGCGTAGCCTTCTCCAAGGAACCGGCAAAATACCTGGACCCGAACTTTGAAGGCATGCACATGTAGTTCGGCATTCGCCGATGACCGCGCTTTACGCATCGGATACGATGTAAGTGAATTCCTTCTCCCAGCGGGAGAGGGTGCAGGGTGAGGGAGAAGTCCATCACTCTTCGACGACCATCTATGTCGTCACACCGCCTCAGCAGAGACTTAACAAACCAAGGACGGCAATCCAACTTGACTACCCCTGACACCGCACTTCCTATCCTCTACACGCACCCCGAGTGCGACTTCTCCAACATGCTCAAGGAGGAGCTCGACGAAGAGGGTGTGAAGTACGAAGAGATTGACCTGAGCCTCCACGAGGATCAGTGGCCCGTGGTGGAGAAACTCACCGGGGGCGACCGCACGACGCCGGTCTTACTCCGCAACGGTGAGGTGGAAGTCGGTTTCCACGGCATAGGTTGAAGCTTCTAACCATCCGGGAACCGTGAGTTCCCGAAACGAAGAGACCCGTCGGGCCGATTATTTTGACGCTGTCCATTCTCAGGAGAATGTCCTGATTGGGCCGCACAAAATTGGGAGAAACCAGATGACATCCACTGGCACCGCCGCACCGGCGATAGGGGACATCGTCCCGGACTTCACGCTGCCTTCTCTGGACGGCGTCGATGTCAAACTCTCCTACTACCGGGGCAAACGCCTCGCCGTCTTCATGTGGGCCTCGTGGTGAGGCTGCCGTGAACAGCTGCCGGTCTGGCAGCAGATGTACG
>JAPYSM010000126.1 GCA_029936485.1 Dehalococcoidia bacterium | reverse complement strand
GAAGGCTCCAGACCTACATGATCCGGCTCGAACATATGTCGAAGTCTTACGGCGATTACCCAGCCGTAATCGACGTGTCCGCGCACATCCAGCAGGGAGAAGTCGTCGGTTTTCTCGGGCCTAACGGCGCGGGGAAAACGACGACCATGCGGGTACTCACAGGCTTCACCCCTCCAACCGAGGGAACCGCGGCGATCGCCGGTTACGACGTCGTTTCTCACTCACTGGACGCTCGACGCCACATCGGATACCTCCCCGAGTCCGTGCCGCTTTATCTGGACATGACCGTGATGGACTACCTGCGCTACATGGGGCAGCTTCGAAGCATGAACCGAAAGTGGATCGATGAAAGGCTTCCAGTCATTATCGATACTGTTCGCCTTGGCGAATACCAGAACGCGCTTATCGGCAAGTTGTCCAAGGGATATCGGCAGCGAGTCGGCATCGCCCAGGCGATCATCCACGAGCCGGACGTTCTGATCCTAGACGAACCGACAATCGGTATCGATCCCATTCAAGTGGTCGAAACCCGCTCCCTCATCAGCGAACTGGGCGGCGATCACACATTGATTTTGAGTTCACACATCCTTCCGGAGATTGGTGCGATCTGCCGTAGGGTGCTGGTGATTCACGAGGGCCGTATAGTCGCAGACGACGACCCTGAGAACCTGTCGGACCGCCTTCAGCATGCCGAACGCATCGAGGTGAGCCTGCGAGGAACCGAGTCGAGCGAGGCCATAACCGCCATCCGGAAACTCGAGCACGTGGTTGACGTCCGCAGGGACAGCCGCCCGATGCAGGATCGGATGGCCGAACAGGGCGTGGTCGCTCTGGTTATTGACGCGAAACCAGACGAGGGTGCCGCCGAAGATGTGGCGAGAACCATCGTCGATTCAGGCTGGGGCCTTGTTAATCTGCACCCACTTCCGATGACTCTGGAAGAGATCTTCCTTCAGTTGACCACAGAAGAAGAGGCATAAGCCTGATTCCGTTAAACGTCTTGATCTTGCAATCTGGTAACTCTGGCCGATCCATAACCGGACCGGAAACCGAGAACACATTTGCGTAATATTCAAACTATCGCCTGGAAAGAGATAAAGACGTACTTCGCGTCGCCGATGGCGTACGTCGTTGCGGCGTCCTTCCTTGCAATTACAGGCTTCTTCTTTGTCGCTTCGGTCTCTGACCCTTTTTCAGAGGCCAGCATCCGGGGCTACATCGCAGGCGCCATCTTCTTCATGGTGTTCCTGTCCCCCGCATTGACAATGCGCCTCCTCGCAGAGGAGCAGAAACTCGGGACCCTTGAGCTTCTCATGACCTCTCCGATCCGGGAGTGGGAGATCGTGATAGGCAAATTCATCGCAGCGTTCGTGATGCTGGCGTTGATGGTTGCGGGGACCTTCTACTTCGTCGTCGTACTCGCCTGGTACGGGGACCCGGACATCGGTCCGATACTTACCGGGTATCTGGGCGTCCTTCTTTACGGCGGGGCGACCCTGGCGATCGGACTCATGGCATCAGCGCTTTCGAGTAACCAGCTGGTAAGCCTGGTCGTAGGAGCTGGACTACTTACCGGGCTCACCGTCAGCAACTTCGTCGCTGACCGGCTGACCGGCGCAGCTCAAGAGATCATTTCTAACTTCCAGCTGGGAAGTTCGTTTTCAGTCTTTGACACATCAAGTTTCGGAGTGGTTGAAGGCGGACACTTCGCCGACTTCGCCCGCGGGATCATCTCGGTCACAGACATCGCGTACTACGTATCGATTACGGCGGTGTTCCTGTTCATAACCGTGGTGCTCCTAGAATCGAGAAGGTGGCGCTAGAGCACCATGGCTAACCAGGATCCGGAAGTCGAGCGCGCGCGGCGTATTTCATCCCGGCCGGACGAGACGCGCTCGCGGACATCGATAATCGATTCCATCCGCGACAATCTGACCTCGGTCAAGTACATGTTGATCGTGGCCGGCATCGGTGCGTTTTTCGTCGGCGTGTTGATCTTCATCTTTATTCGTGACCTGGAATCAACCGGTCGCTGGACCATGGTCATCGGCCTTGCCCTCATCGGCGTGGTCGGAATCGCATCGTGGCGCCAGGTCGCCCGGGCCGTATTCGGGCGTAGGGGCAGATACGGCGTCAACACGCTCATAGTCGTTGTCGCGTTCATCACACTGTTAACGCTCGGGAACTTTGTACTGTGGTGGCTCAGCGACCAGGACAACCCGCCAGGTTGGCTGCGAACCGATGTCACATCGAACCAACAGTTCGGCCTCTCGGAACAAACTGTTCAGTTGCTGAGCGAGCTAAGCGATCCGATACAGGCGACCGTCTTCCTGCAAATCGATACCGCCGAAGGAGCGGCAGCTTGGCGTGACACACAGGACCTTCTATCTGAATTCTCACGACGCGCTGCAGACGATTTTTACTTCCGGTTGATCGACCCTGTTCTTCAGCCAAACGTCGCCGCGGACTTCGGGGTCACACAGACGCCTGCAATCGTGATCGAAGCCACCGATTCAAGGCGCACCGATATCATTGTTGGTGGCAATCCCAGAAACGGCCCGGACATCTTTGACGAACAAGGAATTACCACGGCGATGCTTGTGGTGAACCAGATCCGCCAGAAACAGGTGTTCTTCATCTCCGGCCACGGAGAACGGGACATCACGTCCGCCCAGGGCGACGACGAAGGTTACGTTCAGGCTGCGTTGTCGTTGATCAGGGACAACTACCGTGTCTCGACAGCGACATTGATCGATCTGCTCCCAAAGATCTTCAGCAACAGTGCAAATGACTTCCCGGCAGCGCTGATATTCGCAGGTCCCCAAAGTGGGCTTGTGAGCGCGTCCGGAGAGTTGCGTGACGAGACCGACATTCTTCGGCAGTACATGCTGAGGGGTGGGAGCGTGATCTTCTTGTTTGAGCCCGATCCCGATCCTTCGTATGGGGATCTAATAGGCGAGTTCGGGGTAGCGCTCGGCACCGGGCATCTGGTGGATCAGACAAGTTTCGTCGCGCCGGAAACGAACTTTCTGCAGATCACACGTTCAAACCGCCAGTTTGACCCGCCACACCCGATCACCGAACCGATCGACGTTATTTACATGCCGGGCGCAACCTTCATTGCAAGGACCATTACCGATGACAGCATCCCACGCACCGCCACCGGCGAGCCACACCTGATTCTGACCGGCCTCGCCACTACCACCCTGAACAGTTGGGAAGAACTCGGCGACTTGGACTCGTTCGATATCGACGAAGATCGACCTGGTCCATTCACAGTAGCCGTCGCCGTCGAAGCGCTAGCGCCTATCGGATTCACTCCCCAGATCGTTGATGGGGAGTTCGTGCGGACGAACATCGTGATCATAGGCGACACAGACTTCGCCAGCGATCGCTACTTTTCGTCCGCCAAAAACGGAGACTTCCTTGTCAACGCGGTCAACTGGGCGGTTCGTGACTTTGAACTGATCTCAATCCGCTCTAAGACCAAAGCGTTCAGAGAGCTGGTACTGACCAGGTCTGAGCGTGACTTCGTGAGATGGTCCGGTTGGTTGTTGATGCCGTCGTTGATCAGCGTCATCGGCGTCTGGTCCTGGTGGCGGAGGCGCTAAACCTTGAACCTCCGCTTACTGCTCGTCCTGCTGATACTGGTATCGATCTCTTCAATCGTCGTGACGTTCATCGTCACCGATCAATCCATTCAGCGCGTATCCGGCGGACCGCCTTTCTTCTACACCATTCCAGAGACCGACATTGTCAGGTTAGATATCGGCTCCCCAACCGGTGTGATGGCGTTTGAGCTGGACCAGGAAAACAATTATTGGATCTTCGGCGGCGACGAGACGATGCCCGTCGATCGCCAGCGTTGGAACGGTATCACCACACTCCTGGGTGGACCTCGATCACAGAGAGAACTGGAATCGTCTTTCGGAGACCCGAGTCTTTATGGACTTGAAACGCCAGACACCAGTGTGACCATCGGACTTAAAGACGGATCATTTGTCCGTCTGTTCCTCGGGGATGAAACGCCTGACCGGTCCGGTAACTACGCACGGATTGAGGGGTTTCCACAACTCGTCCTGGTCAGCTCGGCATGGGGCGAAGTCTTGAATGGATTGATCGCAGACCCGCCGATCCCGCAATGGCGTTACGACCTGAACGTCGCCGACGTTACCGAAGTCGTGTTCCTCGTTGAAAACGAGGTTGTCGGGGCGCTCGCTCTCAACATAGATACGGACATCTGGCACGTCTGCAACCTTCCCCTGAGAGGGGATGCGGTTTGCGACGGCGACCAGAACATCGAGACCTCCGTCGTTCTGGACCACCTGAATGTTCTCGCTGACCCTCAATTTATCGGGGTCAAAGAAGTCGGCAATATAACCGACGACGTACAGGCTGAATACGGAATAAATTCCGAATCTCCATACGCTACCGTGCGTTTTGAAGTGGAGATCCAACAGGGGCTGAGGCAGGCGAACCAGATATCGATCACGCTCGGCGACCTGACGGAAGACGGCAAAGGGATGTACGCCCTCGCCAATGAGCAGCCGGACGTGGTCGTGATCGATGCCGAGTGGGGCCAGTCGATACGGGAATTCTTTGACCTTCCGTCAGCGCTGGCAGCGGAAGAGCCCGCCGCACCCGCAGCGGCCGGATAGCTGACCGTTTTCCGCTCCATATCGGACTTCTTACCGATCGGAGTTTCAGATTACCCGTGATCCAGAGCAATCCGTGCCATCCTCCGGTATCTTGTTTGTCAATCTGGTGTAGGTTTGGGATGTGTGATCTGGACTCCGAAATTGTTCCCATTTCAATATCTCATGCGCTGCACTCAGAGCAGATGATCACGCATTAAAGCGGAGGAACGCGGAATGAATGCCGAGATCCTGGCTGTAGGCCACGAGTTGCTAATGGGTGAGATAGTTGACACGAACTCCTCATACATCGCCCAACAGCTCTCAGGGACCGGCATAACCGTCCGGTGGATGTCCCACATCGGCGACAACATCGACCACCTTTCCGACGCGTTCAAGCGCGGCATGGACCGGTCTGATGTGGTGATCTCCACCGGGGGGCTTGGCCCGACATCTGACGACCTCACCCGCGAAGCCGTCTCCAACGCCGTCGGTGAAGACATGAAGGTGGACCCAGATATCCTGTCCTGGCTTGAGGGCGTCTTCGCCCGGCGCGGCATGGAGATGCCATCCACCAACATAAAGCAGGCCACGCTTATCTCTTCCGCCACGAGCATCCCCAACCCGAACGGCACAGCGCCCGGCTGGTGGGTGGAGAAGGACGGCAAACACATCGTCATAATGCCCGGCCCACCTCGTGAATTAAAAGAAGTCTGGGAAGCAACGGTGGGGCCAAGGTTCGGCGAGATCTCCGGGAGTGGCGTAACTGCAACACGCACCCTGAAGACCCACGGCCTGTCTGAAGGCGGCATCGACGAAATTCTGTCTGATCTGTTCGGGCAGGAGAACCCTTACCTCGGAATCTACGCACATGCAGAAGGCATCCACCTCAGGTTGATCGGTCGTGGGCCTGATGAGAAAGCCGCCGAAAAGATCATCGAACCGGTCGAGACAGAGATACGCCACCTCATCGGGGATTCGATCTGGGGAACCGACGATGATACCCCGGCGGGCCGCGCAGCTTCGATCTTGATCGACCGTAAACAAACGCTGGCGGTGGTTGAGGGCGCAAGCTCAGGGGCCTTGGCTTCGATGCTCCATGTGTTGCCAGAACAGAAAGATTTTTTCAGGGGAGCGCTCGTGCCCGGTTCAGGGCCAGTCCACGCCGGACATGAGCCCGCAACCAGCGACCCTGACGGAGCACTGACCCTGGCGCAGCTAGCGCGGGAAACACTGTCGGCGGATGTGGGGGTTTCCGTAACACCCGTGAACCTAGACGACGGTAACGTCTACATCGGCATGGTGTCTGATTCCGGAATGCACGTGGCGCAGGGGCGCTTCCCGCGCCGGAACCCGCAGTGGGTGATCCAAAGGTCTGCCACAACGGCGATCGTCCAGTTGCTGGCGGCGCTCTCCGCGGACCAGATCTAAGTCCCGGCGTTCGCTCCTCCGGACACAAGATACTTCCGCTCCTGCTCCTTAATCCCGCGGGCCTGTTATTCCTGAATCAGTAATCAGCGCTATCATGGCGACATTGGGACAGGCTGTAGACAGCTATCACGGAGGCTCCGGATGACACAGACGAAGCAGTACGGAAGCGGCGCTGACGCCACGATCTCGATCGATCAGGGCGCCGATCTGTTCGTGGAATCGATGCTGGCGAACGATGTCGACTACCTGTTCATCA
>JAPYSM010000125.1 GCA_029936485.1 Dehalococcoidia bacterium | reverse complement strand
GGGAATCTCGGTTGATTTCTTTTCCTCGGGGTACTTAGATGTTTCAGTTCCCCCGCTTACCCCCCGGATAAATCCGGGCTCCTGCTCGCGCAGGCTGGTTACCCAATTCGGGAATCCACGGCTAAGCTCGCTGGACAGCTAACCGTGGCTTTTCGCAGTCTAGCCACGCCCTTCTTCGGCTTCTGGTGCCAAGGCATCCCCCGTGCGCCCTTAATAGCTTGACCCACATTAAGGTTCGGCTATCTCTCGGCTACTCGGAGTTTTGGAGTCAGATATTCAGTTTTCAAGGTCCTGGTCCCCGTTTTCCTGCGGACAACAAAAGTCCCCAGCAGGTTTTACGAGACGTCCCGATTACCGAGGTAATTCAGGCCGACTTACAAATATACGGGTCCGAAGGGGGTGGGTCAACAGATATGAGGCGCAATTCACCACGATTGTTGGACCCATCTTTATGGCCCGCGGAAGGTATAATCTGCACGCGCTTCCCAGTGGACTAGCAACCGATGGGGAGCCATTTGCGCGCGTGCCTACTTTGGTACGGGCCTGGGCATAGTGCCTGTAACGCCGGTGGGACCGGCGGGGCGGGTTGAGGCATCGGCATGCCGGCTTACGCCGTGATAGGTGGACAGTGGGGCGACGAAGGCAAAGGCAAGATCATTGATTATCTTGCCCGAGACGCCTCCGCCGTAGCTCGTTACTCAGGCGGGAACAACGCCGGGCATACGGTTATAAATGACCTGGGGACTTTCAAACTTCACCTTATCCCGAGCGGAATCTGCTGGCCGCACACCACCAACATCATCGGGAACGGGGTGGTCGTTGACCCTGACGTTCTCCTCGGTGAGGTCCGGGACGTCAATCAGCAACTTAGTGAAGTCAGCGATCTCAGGCTGAGCCCGGACAATCTGGTGGTCAGCGATCGCGCACATCTGATTCTCCCGTATCACATTGAACTAGACAAACTGGAAGAGAAGCGGCGCGGTAACGATGCCATCGGCACGACCGGCCGGGGGGTCGGACCCGCCTACCTGGATAAGGTGAATCGCACTGGTCTTCGCGCCGGCGAACTGCTTGATCCGGAAGACCTGGCGGCGCGCCTCCCGGCCATCGTGGAGTTTAAGAACGAGGTACTCACCAAGATCTACGGGGCGGACCCGGTCAACGTCGATGACATCTTTGAGGCCACTCTCAGATGGGCGACCGAGCTCGGACCCTATATCAAACCGGCGGAGTACTTTGTCGCGGAAGCGCTGGAATCGGGCGAGAATCTGATCCTTGAAGGCGCGCAGGGCGCGCTCCTTGACCTTGACCACGGTAGCTATCCGTATGTCACTTCGTCCAACCCAACTGTCGGCGGTGCGCTGTCGGGCGTCGGAATAGGCCCACGTGCATTTGCCGGGGTGGCGGGTGTCTTTAAGGCATACACGACGCGCGTGGGCGCGGGACCGTTTCCGACCGAACTACTCGACGAGGTTGGGGAGAAGATCCGCACTATCGGCAAAGAGGTGGGTACGACAACGGGCCGAGCGAGGCGAGTCGGCTGGTTCGACGGCGTCGCTGGCCGCTATAGCGCCAAGGTCAACGGCTTTGACGCCCTTATCATCACCAAGCTGGACATCCTCGACGGCTTCGACACGGTCAAGGTATGTGTCGCCTACGAGATTGACGGCGAACGCACTGAGAACTTCCCGATCGATAGTGCATTACTTGCCCGCAGCAATCCGATTTACGAGGAGTTCCCGGGTTGGTCTGGCTCCACCGCCGGCATCACACGTCAGGAGGACATCCCGGCGAATGCTATGACCTACATTCGTTTCATTGAAGATATCCTCGGCGTGAAGGCGTCCATCATCTCAAGCGGCCCGAGACGGGAAGAGACCGTTGTCCTCAAGGACATAATTCCCCGATAGGCCGGCCTCAATAACCCGGCTCACATATCGGCGGACGCCGCTAATTCAGGTTAAACAAAGAAGCCCCCGGGTCACCGGGGGCTTCATTCTATATTCCGCAATTACGCAGATCGGTCCCTAACTCACAGCCAGGTCCATCTCGTAGCCATCCAGCACCTCATCCAGGCGCCTCTTCATTCCCGGGTCTGCATCTTCAATGCTAACCATTGGGAGCCGGTGCACTCCGGCGTCAATGCCTGTGCGATTGACGGCGTACTTTATCGGGATCGGGTTGGTCACCCAGAAGATCGACTTGAACAGTGGCAACAGGCGGCGGTGTTCAGCGGACGCGGCCTCAATATCGCCCTCAAGGATCAGTCCCATCATTGTCTTGATCTGACGGCTCACGATGTGTCCGGCGACACTGACGATGCCGTGGCCCCCGGTCGCCATCACGGAAAATGTCTCATCGTCGTTGCCGCTCCACACCCGGAAACCGTCCGGAGCACCGTCGATCACCATCGTAATCTGCACCGGATCGCTGGACGCTTCCTTCACGCCGACAACGTTGTCGATCTCGGCAACACGGAGCGTCGTCTCGGCGGTCATATTGAGCGCTGTTCGGGAGGGAACGTTGTAAAGCAGGCAGGGCAGGTTTGTTGTTTCCGCAAGTCCGCGGAAGTACTGGAACAAACCCTCCTGTGGGGGCTTGTTGTACGCTGGAACAGTCAGCAGAACGCCGTCCGCTCCCGTCGCCTCCGCTTCCTTTGTGAGCTCAAGCGAATTCGGGAAGTTGTTATCGGACGTGCCGACAACGATGCTTCCGCGGTCGCCGATCTCTTCTTTAATTTCGGTGAAAAGCCGAATCTTTTCGTCGTTACTGAGCGATGGCGCTTCCCCGGTCGTGCCGCCGATCACCAGACCATCATTTCCGGCGTTGATGAGGGCACTGGCTAGTTTTCTGGCCTTTCCGTAGTTCAACTCACCGTCCTCATCGAACGGCGTGATCATCGCTGTGAGCAGTCGGCCGAAGTCTGTCATTGCCGTTACTCCTAAAAATTCAGACATCCCGGGTGACTCCGGGTGATATTTGATTTTTCTCGAT
The DNA here is from genome assembly GCA_029936485.1 of Dehalococcoidia bacterium. GTDB lineage: Bacteria > Chloroflexota > Dehalococcoidia > Lucifugimonadales > Lucifugimonadaceae. The sequence goes on along the minus strand of JAPYSM010000125.1, from coordinate 3,334 downwards.
GCTTCTGGCCGCCGGATTTATCCAGCGGTTTTTTTTAATGCGTTTGTTTGTCCGTTTCTGAAAGTTCAGTAGTGCGAATCTACCGTACTGGTTTAACGCAATCTCGGCGAACCGCTTCATCCAGAATCTGGAGCGCGTTCAACGCCGCCCCTTTTCGGAGGTTGTCGCACGCTATCCAGAGCGCTAGTCCGTTCGGGTGAGACGCGTCCTTCCGGATTCGTCCCACGAAGACATCGTCCTTTCCGGATGCCTGAGCGGGCATAGGGTAGACGCTGGCCTGAGGCTCGTCCACCACCGTGATGCCGGGGAATTCAGACAACAGCCGGGTCGCTTCTTCGGGACTCATCGGACGTTTGAACTCCACCTGCACGGCCTCGCTGTGCGTAACCGGCACGGGTACCCGAACGCAAGTCGGAGATATAGCGATGTCGGCGTTGTGAAGGATCTTCCGCGTCTCGTTGATCATCTTGTGCTCTTCGCCCGTATAACCGTCCTCGGCAAAATCATCTACCTGGGGCAGCACATTAAAGGCGATCTGGTGCGGGTACTCCTTTGGATTCGTCGGCCGACCCGCTAGCACATCGGCTGTCTGTTCATGCAGTTCACGGACCGCTGCTGCGCCCGTACCGGACACGGCCTGGTACGTTGCAACCGTTACGCGTGTAATCTCCACAGACTGCCCAAGCGCTGCGAGCGACATGGCGAGCGGGGTCGTCGTGCAATTAGGGATCGATACGATCCCCTGATGCCACTCGAGATCAGCGCCGTTTACCTCCGGCACCACAAGTGGGACTGCCGGATCCATACGGAATGCCGAGCCGTCGTCGATTACGAGCGCCCCACATTTCACGGCTTCAGGGGCGAGCGCACGGCTAACCTCAGCGCTCACAGATATAAACGCCACGTCCACGCCTTCAAACGCGCCTGGAACTGCCTCGATTACGGTCAGTTCCGTGTCAAGATAGGGCAACTTCTTCCCAATTGATCGCGAAGACGCCATGGGGATGATGCGTTCCGCTGGGTAGGCCCTGTCGGCAAGCAGTTCGAGTGCGATTGTACCCACGGCGCCCGTGGCGCCGACGATCGCGATGGTCAGATTACTGTCAGACATTTCTTCAACCGTTCTATGTTTTAGAGGTACGCAATTTTACAGGGCGGTGCGGCCAAAGCGCGCTTGCTGGTGTACTTCTGTGAAGCGCTCGCGTATTCCTGAACAGGAATACGCGCGTGAACAAGAGGCCCGACGTCGCGTTTCTCAGACTTTATTGAGCCGGTGCCCGTTGACTGAGTGGCCGCGGTTCACTGTTATCGATCGCTTCCAGAGTTTGGAGCGCAGCGTTCGCGGCTACGGCTTAGCGGGGTCTCGCAAGCCCAACACCTGGTCGAGGCCAAGCATCAGACCTGTCAACGTCATGACACGCTTGATCGCCGCCAGCACCCCTGGCATGTAGCAATCACGATTGATCGTGTCGTGGATGATCGAGAGGGTTTGCCCGGATGTGCCGAACACGAGCTCATGCCTGGCCATGCGGCCTGGCATGCGCGCGCTGTGAACGTTCACGCCGCCCATAAGTCCGCCACGTACCCCATCCAGCGTCACCTTTTCGGGCTCGTTGTACGTGAAATCATTGTCACGCCCCGCCAGCGCGGCATCTGCAATAGATAGAGCAGTTCCGGAAGGTGAGTCGATCTTCGCTTCGTGATGGCTCTCAATAAGGTCCGCATACTGAAAATGTGGTCCCGCTACTTCAGCCAGATACATCATCAGCACTGCCCCCAATGCAAAGTTTGATGCGCTGATGATGCCGATGCCTTTTTCGGCCGCTATAAAACCGAAGCGCTCAAGTTCCCCGGGCGGTACACCTGTTGATCCTGAGACCACGCGAACGCCTGCGCCAGTCGCAGCGGCCATCATGTCGACAGCGCCTGCGCCGTTTGAGAAGTCCACAACCACGTCTGTATCGACCTTCGAAAGGAGATCGGCCAGCGTGGCTGCGAGCATTACCGGGTTGCCTCCAGGGACCGCTACGGTGTCTGCCGAAGCGGCGCTGTCCGCGCCGCCGACCGCGATCGTGGCCGGATCAGCCTCGACCGCACCTAGGACCGTCTGTCCCATGCGGCCGAGGGCTCCGTTTACGGCAACTTTGATCGTCTGGCCTGTCATGTCCTGAACCTATCTAGATGGTGGGCCTGATCGGCGTTCGCCGTCGGAACCACCGACTCGCCTGCGAGGTCCCCTGCCACCGCCGTCTTGACGTGGGCCACGGTCGCCTCCACGTCCACCGCGATCTCCACCCTGGAAACCACCGCGTCCGCCGCGATCTCCGCCACGTCCGCCGCGGTCAAAACTGCGAGGCCGCTCGCCGCCGCGTCCGCCGCCACCGTTGCGGTCACTGCCGCCATCGGATCCAACCTTCTCATCGCCGGATAGTACCGCCGGCCTTGCGGACAAGTTTACCCGCCCCATGCCATCGATCTCGGTCACTAGGACCTCAATCTCGTCGCCGATGCTGACGACAGCCTCTACTGAGGGCACGCGCTCATCTGCGAGCTCGCTTATGTGAACCAGACCGTCTTTGCCGGGGAACAGTTCGACGAACGCGCCGAATGTCATCAGCCTGACGACCTTGCCTTTGTAACGTGTGCCGACCTCGACTTCGCCCGTCATCGCTTCGATCTGGGCAAGCGCCGCTTCCGCAGATTCTGCGTTTGGAGATCCGATAACAACCGTGCCGTCGTCCGACACATCAATCGTCACACCGAACTGGTCGATCATGCCCCGGATGACCTTGCCGCCCGGGCCGATGATGGTGCCGATCTTGTCGGTCGGGACCTTTGTAGAGATCATTCGAGGAGCGAACTCATTCATCTCGGCGCGAGGCGTCGCGATGGTCGTCTCCATGTGATCGATGATGGCGTATCGGGCGTCCTTGGCCTGGGCCAGGGCGTTGCTCATCAACTCCCAGGTGATCCCTTTGACCTTGATGTCCATCTGGAGCGCCGTGATTCCATCCCGGGTTCCGGCCACCTTGAAGTCCATGTCGCCGGAGTGGTCCTCCGCGCCTTGAATGTCCGTCAGGACAGCGCGTTGACCGTCGTCACCGGATACAAGTCCCATGGCGATTCCGGCCACCGGCGCCTTGATCGGCACACCGGCGTCCATCAGACTCATCGTAGAACCGCACACGCTTGCCATAGAGCTAGAGCCGTTCGAACTCATGATCTCGGAGACTACTCGAACGGTGTACGGGAAGTCTTCCTGACTCGGAAGTACTGGTATAAGAGCACGCTCGGCCAGCATGCCATGGCCGATCTCCCGGCGCCCGGTGAACAT
>JAPYSM010000124.1 GCA_029936485.1 Dehalococcoidia bacterium | reverse complement strand
CAGTTCATACAACGCCTCTTCGACGGCGTGTGCCGCCTGATCGACCCATCGTCGCGCTCGGTCCAGGTCGATGTCTTCCGGCGGGTTGTCGTCGTCAAGCTCTACTTGGGCGTGTAGTAACGCAGCGCGTGCGTCTTCGAGAAGCTCGCGGCGCGTTTCGGGGGTACCGGAACTCGACGTACTCATCTAGCGGAACCGGCCTCTCAAAAAGCTGGTGGTGGTCAAAGTGTGGGTCAAACGCGAAACGACCCCGGAGCAAAAAAGCGTCCAGGGCCGTATTCACGTTCAGCTTTGTGGTGCCGAGGGGCGGACTTGAACCGCCGACACACGGATTTTCAGTCCGTTGCTCTACCAACTGAGCTACCTCGGCACGGCGATCCATCGTCTCAGACAATTCGCACCACTTCAACCGCAGTATTGCCCGGATGTGCGCCCATCTCTCGTCTTGACTCACTCGACAGAGAGCCACTTTGGAAGCGTCCCGTCGAGCTTCTCCCCGTGTTCTCCCGCCAATCCTCATCACTTCTCCAGATAACGACCGCACTGGCAACTACCCAAGTGCGGGGCGCCAGCACGTTACAGTTCCGGCCCGTTATAATTCCGGCTTGGTCGCCGATGCACACGCGTGCGCTCGCACTGTGGCGTGCCGGTAAACGACCTCATATCGGTCCCCAAAACCAACCTATAGGGATCCCATGCCCACCCTTCTCGTCGTCTCCACATCACCCGGCGCAGGCAAAACAGCCTTCGCCGCCACATACGCAGCTCGATCACTGGCCGATGGCGCCACCGTCTCACTTGGCAAATCGTTCGGCGCGGCCGAAGACGCAGATGCGGCGGCGTTGAACACACTTGTGAACGGCGCGAAAGCCATCGAACCTATCGCCGTCAACGGGGATCCGACCGACGATCAAGTCAAACAAGCCGCACAGGCCGCCGGCGGAAGCGACGCCGGTGTCGTCACGGTAATAGAAGGCCTTTCGGGAAACCACGCCGCAAATCGGTCACTCGCAGACGAACTTGACGCCAACGTCGTACTCGTGGCCGGACAGTCCGACTTCAAATCTGCCATCGACGCCGCCCCCGTCTACGGAGACCGACTGGCCGGAGTGGTCATCAATAACGCACCAAGGCACCGGGGCCACGATCTGGACACAGAGGTTGTTCCTGCGCTTGAAGCGGCCGGGCTGCCATACATCGGTGCGATTCCGGAAGACCGCCGGCTCGTCGCCGTCACCGCCCGGGCAATGAACGAATGTCTTGGTGGCGAGTGGCTCGAATGGGAAGAGCACGCCGACGAACTTGTCGAGAACGTCCTGATCGGCGGAATCGTCCTGGACTGGGGTCCGCTCTACTTCGCTTCTCAGGAAAACGCCGCCGTTCTCGTGCGTGGTGACCGCCCTGACCTCGCCATCGCAGCACTCGCCACTCCCATCAAGGCGCTGATCCTTACCTGCGGCGTCAAACCGGTCGAGTACGTCTACTACGAGGCGGACAAACGGCAGGTCCCAGTGACCGTGGTCGAGTCAGACACACAGCAGGCCGCAAGTGAGCTTGAGCGATTCCTGGAGTTCTCCCACTTCGACCATCCGGCCAAGTTGGAGCGATTTGCCGAGCTGGCCTCAGAACATCTCGACCTGGACCGTGTCGACTCCGCGATCGCCCGTCCCGTTACCGGGTAGCCGTGTCCCCTCTCCCGGTAGGAGAGGGCTAGGGTGAGGGAGGTAAAAGGGCGTGATCCGCATTCTCGCCGGTATTCTTCTCTCTACCCACGAATGCTGTGCCCACTAACCCTTTTCTCCTCATGAGGTAAGCCCATGACCCTCGACGCCACCACAATTCAATGCGTCCAATCAGAACTCAACTCCTCGGTAATCTGCGACACGATGGATTCCCTCGGCTACCTCAACCAGGCGATGGACCGGCATATCCGACCGCTGGATGACTCAAAGACACTGTTCGGCCCGGTGCGGACGGCGCTGATCGAGAAGGTGGAGCCTGGCACGCCTCGCCCCGATAACCCGTATGAACTGACTATCAACGTTATGGACGATCTGAATCCCGGCGACATTGTGGTGCGTGCCTGCGGGGACATCGGCACCGCCGCCACATGGGGCGAACTCCTAACCGCCGCCGCAATGGGACGTGGCGCCGCAGGACTCGTAACCGACGGCCAGATTCGAGACATCCATCTGATACGAGAAGTCGGCTTCCCGGTCTTCACAAACGGTGTTAGCCCGCTCGACGGAGGAGGTCGACACGAGATGACGGCTGCCGACGTCGATGTCGTATGCGGGGGCGTCCCGATGAAGCCCGGCGATTACCTGTTCGCAGATGTCGACGGGATAGTCGTAATCCCGGCAGAAATTCTGGACGCTACCATCAAAGGTGCATTCGAAAAAACCGAAGGCGAGAACGCCACCAGAGACGAACTACTGGCCGGAAAGTCCCTAGCAGAGGTCTACGCCAAATACGGGATCCTTTAGATGGTGAAGGCAGCTGCACACTCATTGTCATCCTGAGCCCAAGCGAAGGATCTCTCGGCCGATAGCCCAATGACATCTCCCAAGCCAGCGCATTCCATATGTTGCAATACGAACATTTCCTGCTCCACGAAAATCTCAAGCCCGCCGGTGCAGTCGGGCGGCTGCATTAATCTCCCGGACGCCCCCGGGCTCGGGGTAGAAACAGATGAATCAGCCATTCGTCTCCGTGCCACGCCTTCAGGCGTCAGTGATTTCGCGTGTTCGAAAAGAGAATTTTTGAGTTCCTTGAGTCGGGGAGCTTATGGCGAAGATTTTGATTCTGGTAGGGAAGAGTGATCGTCCGGTTGAACAATCCGCAAGCGCAATATCAGAATGACTAACCTCATTCTCTTGATATTCAATTCCCCACGTAAACCGTAATGCCCTCGATGAAGTGCAGGTCTGGGCGGTTGAACACGTACTCGACGTCGTCCGGGTCGATCAGGCGCTTGAGTGCAGACCGGTCTTCCTCTGAGAGGTAGTCCTCTCGTGACTCATCGGTGGCCCAACGCGTCAGCCCTCCAAGCAAGAATGTTTGCTGCTCTTCACTGAACGGCTGAAGGAACTCGTGGATGAAGGTTCGGGCCGTTACGTCCTTCATGCCGGCATCTCTAAGTAGCTGGGTCCAGCCGTAGGGGTAGGGGACGGCGTCTTCTGCGAAATGGACGTGGCTTGCGAACCATGATTCCATCGCATCGGCCAGCCGCTCATTCAGCCCGGTCCCCGTCAACTCCATCGTGGTCGGCATGAAGCGCGCCGACACCCCACCTTCGCGAATCGCCAGCTTGCCGCCGGGGGCGACGATCCGCGCCAGCTCTTTCACGCCCTCAAGCTGATCAGCCAGATGGTGGACCGCACGACTGCTCCACACCAGGTCAAAAGTCCCGTCCTCGAACGGCAGATCCTGGATCGGCGCCTCGTGAAATCTGATGCGCTTGCCGACTCGATCGTCGGCGAACCGAGACCGGTTGTACTCCAGCAGGTGGTCGCTTGTATCGGCGGCGTCTACGTGATCGCCATCGCCGACCAACTCCGCAAGCAACTGCGTGAACCCCGCTGTGCCGCATCCGGCATCAAGAATCCGATTGCCCGGTCCGGGAGAGAGCCACTTGGCGATCTTACGGTTGGTCGACTCGTAAAAACGATCTGATCTGCCGAGTCGTTCCTCTGAGCCCGGTCCGAAGGGGGTTGGATCTGGGGTGTCAGGGTTGTGCTGGTGCGTGATGGCGTTTGTCTTTTCTTGTGGTGGTTGAAGCCGGTCTGCGCTGTTTGGACGGAATTGTGGTTGGAACTTCTCCCTCACCCTAACCGTCTCCCGCTGGGAACGGACGCGTTGTTGCCAGAGTCATGCTTCGAGGGCCTCAGCATGGGTTGTTCCGGTTACGGGAGATGCGTTGTTGCATTGCGGACCCTTCGAGAGCCTCAGGATGGGTGGGCCACTGACAAGGCTGGGTGTAGTTCCGCTGAACGATCTATAAGATCAATATTGGGCCGAATGAAATGAACCCGTTTACATCCATCCCAAACAATGCCGGTCACTGACCGGTGGCGGGCGGGAGACGGCTACAATCGTTTTGTGACTACCCAGATCGATATATTTTCCGAACTCAGCGGCCGGCAAAAAGAGGCCGTTCAGCACGCCGGAGGCCCCCTCCTCATAGTGGCCGGTCCCGGCTCCGGTAAAACGCGCGTCATGGCGCACCGCATCGCTTACCTGACCTCCGTACAGGGCGTCGCCCCGTGGCGCATCCTTGCCGTCACCTTCACCAACAAATCAGCCCGAGAACTGAGAGAACGGGCTGCGGGACTTGTTGGCGGCGCCAACACCGGGCTTCAGGTCCGAACCTTCCACTCCTTCTGCGCATTTGTGCTCCGACAGGATGGCGGCCAGATCGGCCTCGACCCTGCCTTCTCCATATACGACGGAGATGATCAGCAGAAACTTGTTCGCAACATCCTCGAAGAGCTGGAACTCGACCCCAAACAGTTCGCTCCACGGGCCATCCTGTCCGGCATCTCAGACGCCAAGAACAAGATGATCGACGACTCCCGACTCTCAAAGCTCTCCAAGAGCTACTTTGAGGAGGTCGTCGCACGTGTGTACGCGCGCTATACGGAGCAACTGGTGACCGCCAACGCCGTCGATTTCGACGATCTGCTTTTGCGCGCACATAACCTGTTCGAGGACCACGCGGACGTCCTGGAGAAGTACCAGGACCGATATCGGCACGTTCTGGTGGATGAATTCCAGGACACAAACGCCATCCAGTTCTCGCTGACCCGATTGCTGGCCGCCAAGCACAAGAACATATGCGTCGTGGGCGACCCCGACCAGTCGATCTACTCCTGGCGTCACGCCGATATCCGGAACCTGACCGACTTCCAGACCGTGTATCCGGACGCCGTCACCGTCACTCTGGACCAGAGCTACCGTTCCACTCAAACCATCCTCGAAGCCGCATCCGGCGTGATCGCCAACAACGACGAACGCCTCAAGAAGAACCTGTGGACGGAGAACGACAAGGGCAGCCCAGTCACCGTCGGCGAGGCGTACGACGAGGACGAAGAGGCACGAGTCGTGCTCCAGGAGATCAACCGGTTGGTCGAGGAAGATGAGTTCGATCGACAAGAGATCGCCGTAATGTATCGCACCAACGCACAGTCACGTGCCATGGAAGCGGCATGCAACCGGCACGGCGTCGTGTACCAGCTCGTCGGCGGAACCAAGTTCTATGAACGCAAAGAGATCCGTGACACCGTTGCCTACCTCCGTTTGACCGTGAACCCGTCTGACGATGCTGCGCTTGAGCGAATCGTCAACGTGCCGGCACGTGGCATCAGCCCGCGCAGCGTCGATGCGATACGAGCGGTTGCTCGGTCCCGCGGTACTTCCATGCTCAACGTAATCCTGCAGGTAGATGACGAAGAACAGGGACTGTTTGGGCAACTAAACCCGCGGGCCGTAAAGTCCGTGCGGGCCTTCGCCGATCTGATGGAGCGGCTGATAGAGCAAAGCATCATCTTGTCCGCCGTGGAATTACTTGACCTGACGCTTGAACGGAGCGGCTACAAGCGTCTCGTCCAGGAAGACAAAGAGCGCGGCGAGGAACGATGGGACAACATTTTGGAGCTACGCGGCTCCGCCTCTAACTTTGAGGGCCCGGAACCGCGTGAACGGCTCATCGAGTTCCTTGAGAACGTCGCGCTGGTGTCGGATATCGATTCGCTGGAAGAGGGCGAAGACGCCATCACCCTCATAACGCTTCATCAGGCAAAAGGGCTCGAGTACGACGCCGTGTTCATGATCGGCATGGAAGAAGGGCTGCTCCCGCACTCTCGATCCCTGGAGAGCGGCGCTGATCTGGAAGAGGAACGCCGGCTCTGCTATGTAGGGATGACCCGGGCACGCAAACGTCTTTATATGTTCCACGCATTCCAGCGCGGGTTCCGGGGATCACGCGGCGCCATGATGCCGTCACGCTTCCTCGACGAGATACCGTTGGAGTGCGTCGAGACCGTCTCGATACGCCGCAACTCAAACACGGTCCGCAAGGTGGCGCCCACCCGGAGCGTCACCGGGCGGTCGTATGATCCAACGGCCGGAAGACGCGGCGCGGCAACTCCGCTGGAAGTAAGAGCCGCCCAGAGAGGCGACTACCGGGTTGCCGATCGCGTAGTCCACGACACCTTCGGTGACGGCATCGTTATCGAGGCTATCGAAACGGGCGGCGATACAGAGGTGACCGTCGCATTCGGCAACGGCAACGGCCTCAAGAAATTGATGGCTGCATTCAGCGGCCTGAAGAAGGTAAAGCCCGGCGATTCTACAAAGGCTAAACGCGAGGACCCTGAACTGGGCGACGCGTTCCTTGACGCACCATAGGCGCTCTCCTAAACTCCGG
>JAPYSM010000123.1:3015-6595 GCA_029936485.1 Dehalococcoidia bacterium | reverse complement strand
AGATGTTCTCGGAGATGACCGGCACCGATCCCGGGCAGACCCCTGAAGAGCTGACGACGACGGCACGGGGGATGCTCCGGGCGACGTTCCAGCGGGCCGACATGTCGGTCACCGGCGTCAATTTCGCCGTCGCCGAAAGTGGCAGCATTGTCCTCGTTACTAACGAGGGTAACGGACGCATGTGCACCTCAATACCTCGTGTCCACGTTGCCGTGATGGGCATGGAGAAGATCGTTCCGTCAATGCAAGACCTCGGGATGATGCTGCGCATTTTGATCAGGTCGGCGACGGGCCAACGAATCAGCAGTTACGTCACGATGATCAACGGCCCGAGACGAGACGACGAGGAGGACGGCCCGGAAGAGTTCCACCTCGTGATCGTGGATAACGGCAGAATGAAACTGCTGGCCGATCCGAAGCTGCGTGAGGCGCTCTACTGCCTCCGTTGTGGCGCATGTTTGAACGCCTGTCCGGTGTATCGGAAGGTCGGCGGCCACAGCTATGGTTGGGTCTACCCGGGGCCGATTGGCGCCGTGGTGTCTCCCGTGATGTCCGGGCTGAAACAGGGCAAGGACCTGCCGTTTGCCTCTTCTTTATGTGGTGCGTGCCGGGAGGTGTGCCCGGTAAGGATCGACATCCCGAACATGCTTCTTCATCTTCGCCAACAGGTCGTAGAGGGTCCGCCAGAAGAGCGCAACGTTGGACGGATTGAACGGTTGGGCTGGAAGGTCTGGCGGTTCGGGAATATGAAGTCGAGCAGGTTCCGTGGGGGCGGAAAACTGGCGAATTTGCTGGGCCGGCCGTTTGCGAGGAAAGGGATGTTCAGGCGGCTTCCCCCGCCGCTCTCGGGCTGGACTCGCAGCAGAGATCTGCCGATCACGGCGTCTTCACCGTTTAGAGATCGCTTCAAGAAACGTCAGTCGGGAGGTGGGGAGTAATGGCCATCATAGGACGGGACGCATTTCTTGGGCGTGTCCGCGGCGCGCTAGGTCGATCTCCTGGGGCGCCGGAACTGGACGACGCCACCCACATCGGGCTTGCGGTCGAAGATGTCAGGCGTTCGGCTGACGACGTGCGTCGCGAGATGAACGAGTCGGGAGACGCGTTGCTGGACGCGATAATGGAGTCGGCGGCAACGTCGGGGTGGAAAGTTCGGCGTGTCGCATCGCCTGAAGACGCGGCGGACGTGGTTGCGGAGATCTGCTCAGAGGCAGGTGCGACGAACGTGTTGCGATCGGATCAGGACGTATTTGCATCGGTCCCCGTTGACGCCGCTTTGGAATCGAAGGGCATCACGCTCGCAGTCGCTACGGTTGGCGGAGCCGGAGACGATATTCCCGCCCTGAAGCAGGCGGCGTTTGACGCCGATGTCGGCATCACCGGCGTGGACTACGCCATTGCCGAAACGGGCACCGTTGTGTTGCACCCACGCAAGGGACTTTCAAGACTGGTGTCGCTCGCCCCCGGACGGCACATCGCAATACTCAACCGTGGCGATGTGCTGCCGTCTCTCGACGAGTTGTTCACCCTGGAACGTGCCGACTTCAACGATGGCGCAATCGAAGGTTCCATGAACCTCATATCAGGTCCCAGCCGCACCGGTGACATTGCAGCGACGATAGTCGATGGAATACATGGCCCGTTTGAGGTGCACCTGGTGATCGTGGGGTGACGCCGTGAATCTAACCACTCAAGATGCCCTGGTGATCGTCGACGTACAAAACGATTTCTGCCCCGGAGGCTCGCTCGCCGTGGCCACGGGTGACGAGGTGGCACGCACGATGACGCGTGCGGCGGTGGCGTTTAGCCAGCAGGGCGCTCGTGTCTACGCAACTCAGGACTGGCACCCGGCCGGGCACTCGTCGTTCAATGAGTCCGGTGGGCCGTGGCCGCCGCACTGCGTCCAGGGCAGCCACGGCGCGGAGTTCCATCCAGAATTGAATCTGCCGGACGATCACGAGATCATCAAAAAGGGCAGCGACCCCGCCGTGGACGCCTACTCAGGATTTCTGGACTCAAACCTTGAAGAACGGCTCAAGGCCGCTGGTGTAACCCGGGTGTTTGTTGGAGGTTTAGCGACTGACTATTGCGTGCTCAACACCGTGCTGGACGCCCGCCGTATTGGCTTTGAGACGTATCTGTTGAGCGACGCGATAGGCGCAGTGGATGTGCATTCGGGAGACGGTGAACGGGCGATCGCGGAAATGGTTGACGCGGGTGCGGAGTCGATCACGCTTGATGATGCGGTCGCATAACGGCCCGGTTTGACGGCGCCGAAACAAATGTGAGCGATCACATCGTAGAGACGAATGACTATATCGCCCCCGGAACGGGCGGCAGCGTATCAGACTTTCAAACTCTGACCGACCTCTATCGTGCGCATTATCTCTTCTGCGACACCTACAAGCAGGTTGGCCGTGTCTGCCATGGCATCGTCCAGCGACATCGGGCCGCTGACGAGCGTGAACGCTGCGTCGAGCCCTTTCTCGTGCGTCTCGCGATAACCCTCGCCCAGGCCGCCGGCGATCGCGATCACCGGAATCCCACGCTTCTTCGCACGCTCCGCCACGCCGACGGGTGTCTTGTTGAAGATTGTTGAGTGGTCGATCTGGCCTTCGCCGGTGATGACGAGGTCGGCGCCCTCCAGCGTTGCATCCAGCCCCACGGCGTCAAGGACGATGTCTACTCCGGCGGCGAGGCGTGCATCCAGGAAGGCCATCAACCCTGCGCCCAGTCCACCGGCCGCGCCTGCACCGGGCCGCGTCCTAACACTGACGCCAAGATCGTTCTCCACCACATCGGCGAATCGGGACAGGGCGGCGTCGAGCTGCTTGACGTTCTCCGGTGTCGCACCCTTCTGGGGGCCGAACACCGCTGATGCGCCGTCGTCGCCGCAGAGCGGGTTGTTGACGTCACACGCCACGGTCACTTCCACGCCCCGCAATCGTTCATCGAATTTCGACATATCGACGTGGTCGATATCGGCAAGCGCCGCGCCACCTCTGGCAAGCTCGTTGTTGTCGCCATCGCGAAGGCTGATCCCGAGCGCCTGCGCCAGCCCTGCTCCGCAATCGTTCGTTGCGCTCCCGCCAATTCCAACGATGAAGCGACGATACCCGGCGTCTAGCGCCGCCGTGAATAGCTCGCCTGTGCCGTATGTGGTCGTATTCAGTGGGTCCAGCTCGTCCAGCGCGAGCAGCGCCAGCCCGGACGCACCCGCCATCTCGATAACGGCGGTCTCGCCATCTCCCATCGCGCCCCAGGTAGCCTCGATGGGACGTCCCAGCGGATCGGACACCGTTGCGGTCTCGATGGTTCCATTGGAGCTATCGACAAGCGCCTGCAGCGTTCCATCGCCGCCGTCCGCGGCTGGAACGAGCACCGTCTCGGCGTCGGGCATCACAGCATTTACGCCCGTTTCGATAGAGCGAGCAATCTGAAGGGCGGTAAGCGAGCCTTTGAACCCCTGAGGGGCGATCACAATTTTCATGCCCAAAATTATAGTGGGGGGGCCGTCGTCCCGGTTATTTAAATAGCGAAACTTGTCACGGTCACTTTGATCAGCTCTTATCCGGAACCC
>JAPYSM010000123.1:0-2915 GCA_029936485.1 Dehalococcoidia bacterium | reverse complement strand
TGCAGGGCGGGTCTCCCGGGCCAAACATCGCCATCCTTGCGGAGCTTGACGCCCTCCCGGTGCCCGGGCATCCGAATGCGGATCCTGAAACCACGGCAGCACACGCCTGCGCCCATCACTGTCAGCTCGGCAACATGCTGGCGGCGGCCATAGGACTGCAAGCTCCGGGAGTGCTCGAATCGCTCTCCGGGAGCGTGACTTTGATGGTCGTTCCCGCAGAAGAGTACGTCGAGATCGAATGGCGCAACGAACAGCGTATGGCGGGTCGAATTGAATTCCTGGGCGGCAAGCCCGAGTTTGTCCGGCTCGGCGAACTGGATGATGTAGACATTTGCATGATGACCCACGTCACCACGGAAAACCCGCATGACGGCTTTGGCGTCGGCGGGACCAACACCGGACTGGTGGCCAAGTTCATCAAATATGTCGGTGTGAAATCGCATGCCGGTGGCGCGCCGCACCTCGGCATTAACGCCCTGAACGCGGCGCATATGGCGATCGCCGGGATTCATGCGCAGCGCGAAACCTACAGGGACGAGGACATGGTACGGATCCACCCGATCATCACGAGGGGCGGTTCGGTGGTGAACGTCGTTCCTGACGATGTGCGGATGGAGACATTTGTGCGTGGGTCAAGCATCAATGCGATCAGAAGCGCCAATGAGAAAGTGGACCGTGCGCTGCGTTCCGGCGCGCTTGCAGTTGGGGCGAGGGTGGAGATCACGACGCTCCCGGGTTATCTACCGCTCGCACCGGATGAAAACCTGACGGCGCTCCACCGCGCTAACGCCGAGGCGCTGGTCGGAAGCGATCGGGTCCATGAATTCGGGCGACGAGGTGGCTCAACGGACATGGGCGACCTGACCCAGTTGATGCCGGGCATACATCCGTATGTCGGCGGTGCCGTTGGGCGGTCAAACCACGCCGAGGACATGGTCGTGGACGACTATAACCTTGCGGTCCTCGATGCCGGCAAGGCGATGGCGATGACGGTGGTCGATCTTCTGTCGAACGGAGCATCTGAAGGTATACGGGTGATATCGGAGCACAAACCGGCGATGACGAAGGACGAGTATTTGATCCTTCAGCGGGCATTCCTGAGCGAACGGTCGTACACGGAATGAGCACGGTAAGGGAACTAAACAGGATCGAAGTCAAAGCAGCCGTCCGCCGGGCTATCGAAGGCTCCGCGGATGAGATCGTTCGCCTGGCGCGCGATATATACGAACATCCGGAGCCCGGATTTACGGAAGAACGTACGGCGAAAGTTGTCGCCGAGGCGCTGACGAAGGCCGGCGTGAAACCCGAGACGGGGATCGCCATAACCGGCATGAAGGGCCTCAGAACATTTAACGGTGAAGGTCCGACGGTGGCCGTGATTGGGGAACTTGACGCCGTGAAAGCACCGGGCCATCCCGGCGCGGACATGACTACCGGGGCGGCGCACGCTTGTGGTCACCATTCTCAGCTCGGCGCGCTTATTGGCGCCGCCATCGGCCTGGGGGTCCCTGAAGCCGCCTCCACTCTCTCTGGCCGGGCCGCTTTTATCGCGACCCCGGCAGAAGAGTTCATTGATGTAGAGATGCGCTGGGGCTTGCGGGAGTCTGGTCGACTAGGGCTGTTATCGGGCAAGCAGGAAATGATACGGCTGGGCGCGTTCGACGACATCGACATGGCGATGATGATCCACACCAGCTCGAGCAAGGCCCAGCGCCGTTTCATTGTCGGCGGGACCAGCAACGCTCACGTGGTCCACTACGTCAGGTTCCTGGGCAAGGCGGCCCATGCGGGCGGCGCACCGCACCAGGGCGTGAACGCACTGCAGGCGGCGATGTTGGCTCTATCCGCCATCAATACGCAGCGAGAAACCTTCGAGGCCGAGAACCAGACCCGTGTGCACGGGATCATCACGCGCGGCGGCGTAGCAACGAACGCCGTTCCCGCCGAGGTCGTATACGAAGGACGCGTACGAGGCCGGACGATGGCGGCAGTGGACAATATCGCTGCCCGGGTCGAGGACTGCTACCGTGCCGGCGCGCTTGCCATGGGTGCAAACCTGGAGATCGTGTCGATCCCCGGATATTTACCGCTGGATAACAACAAGGATCTTGCCAGGGTGTTTACCGAGAACGTGGTCACCGAGTTCGGGGAAGACGCCCTCATGACGCAGGCGGATACCGTGAACGCCGGTGGGTCGACGGACATGGGAGACCTGTCACAGATAATGCCCGCCCTGCACCCGTATGTGGCAGCGGCGGACGGTACCGGTCATGGCATCGACTACGTCATCGCCGACTACCGACGAGCTGTCGTTGACTCGGCGATTTCGATGGCATTGACCGTTGTCGATCTACTGTCAGACAACGCCGGCGAAGCTCGCGGAATTATCGACTCAAACAAGCCGTCAATGACGCGGTCGGAATACGTCCAGAGCCAGACCGACAGGCTACGAAAAATCGAATACCGAGGCGGGTGAGACCCGGTGGGCCTAGTACCGCCTGCGGGCGGACGCTAGTGGGACTGCCACGCTCTGTGGCATGAAACAGTCCATAAGGGACAAATAAAGGCCCCATTGGCGTCTACCAGCGGTCGAAGTGCATGACTTCGTCTACCGGGGCTCGGCGGGTCGGTCCGTAGCCGTGCCCCTCTTCGGGGAACCCGACCGGTAGCAGGGCGACCGTCTGGACGTTCTCCGGCAAATCGAGAATTTCTCCGACCTCTGCCTCGAATCTGGTGTGGAACGTTGTCAGAACGCTTGCGAGACCGAGAGCGCGAGCGGCGAGGAGCATGTTCTGTACCGCCGGGAAGACCGAGGCTCCACGGCCCATCGTCTCCGGAGAGCCGTTGTGGCGCACGCAGATGATGATCCAGAGCGGCGCTTCCGCTATATGGCTGGCGAGGTGCTCGGCAGAGCT
>JAPYSM010000122.1 GCA_029936485.1 Dehalococcoidia bacterium | reverse complement strand
GACCTTCCCGAACGCCAGCATCATGGTGCAGCGCTCGGCCTTTGAGCGGCTACAGATCCCGAACGAACGCACTATCGTCTCGACCGGATACACCGCCAAAGAGGATTTCGAGCTCATCGAAGAAAACGGCAAACTCCTCCTTCTGGACGGAGATACCGAGATCGCACCGGGTATCAACACCGTCGTCACAGACGGCCCCGCAGACGGACACCAGTCCGTGCTGATCGACCTTGGTTCGGAGAAGATCGCATACTTGAGCGACCTTGTACCGACTCCTTCGCACGTAAACCTGCCGTACATCACGGCGTACGACCGACGGCCGGACTCCACTCTTGAGCAGAAGCGCCGCTTCTTGAATCGCATAGAGCGTGAGGGTTGGCTCATGGTGTTCTCGCACGGATATACCCATGTAGCAGCATACCTGGAGCGACATCGGGATCGGCTCACACTGAGGCCCGTACCAACCGTCTAGACTCGCACTCTCGCAATAACCGAGTTTGAAACAGCCGCTCTCCACCGGGCGGCTGTTTCGCGTCAAGCGTCATTTCGCCTTCGTCGGTGTCAGATATGCACCAATCCTGCTGGTCTAGGCCCGGTCTGCTAAACGGGCTCACCTTCCAGAACGTCTCCGTCCAATCGCACAAGCCGCACACGTTCGATCACGTTCTCAAGGGCCGACACACCTGCAGGAAGATCCGGGCTGTTTCTTCGCACGCGCAGATAGGTATCCGTCAGTCCTGTGGCCGGGGCGTTGTTTTCCCACAGCACCGGCGCGACCCCACCGACGGCGTTCTCGCGAAACAACCGGGATAGCTCGGAAGCCAGTTCCCGTATATCGGCCGCTCGTCGGGTCCGGACCCCGTAATCCACGTGGTCGTCGAAGTGGGCGGCGCTCGTTCCAGGCCGTTCCGAGTACGAGAACACATGTAGATCGGCGAACCCGACGCGCTTAATCACGTCCAGAGTCGAGCGATGATCGACCTCAGTCTCGCCCGGAAAACCGGCTATCGCATCGCCGGTAATCATCGCCCCCCGGGACGGTCGATCGGACCCGTTCGGCCGTTTGCACAAACTCATCGGCCGTGTATCGCCTACGCATCCGGCTCAGAATCGCGTCACTTCCGGACTGCAACGCCATGTGGAAATGCCTGCACAGGCGACCCTCACCCTCATCCGACCAGATATCCAGCAGCTCTTCGGTGATCTCCGCAGGTTGAAGCGAAGACACCCGCAGCCGTTCGATCCCAGTCTCGTTCAGCACACGCTTGAGCATCGTCGCCAGGTTCGTCTCCGAGATGTCGAATCCATAACTACCCAGCTGAGTGCCCGTTAAAACCACTTCACGAGCGCCCTCGTCCACCTGCCGGGCCACCTGTCGAACGAGCATATCGTCCGGCACGCTCCGCTCACGTCCGCGGACCCTCGGAACGATGCAGTAAGCACAGACCTGGTCGCAGCCTTCTTGAATTTTTAATGAGGCCCTTGACCGTCCGAGTAACGCACCCGATCCCGCTGGCAGCGCACCATCGGCGCATGGCGTCAACGAAACACCGAGTCTTTTGGTCACGGTGCGCGTGATATCGAGCTTCTGCTGGTTGGTGACCACCAGGTCCACGGCGTCTAGCGCATCCACCTCGTCGGGATCCCGTTCAGACATGCACCCAGCGGCGACGATCAGCGCCTCTGGATAGGCCCTGCGCGCTTTCGATAGCGCCTGCCTAGCCTTCCTATCCGCGACGCTGGTGACGGTACAACTATCCAGCACAAAAACGTCGGGCGTCTCGCCATCCCCTGCAATAGCGTACCCGGCAGACACGAACTCCCGGGCCATCCTCTGACTGTCCGCCATGTTCAACTTGCACCCGTGGGTCTCGATCATCACCCGCGGTCCATCCACACCGACCGCATCAGTTACGGGTGCAGCAAGGTTGATAGATCGAAGCTCGTGCATGGGGTTATCTAAAGCCATTGGGGAAATTGGGCGTCTCTCGTGCCTGAGAACGGGGATAGTGGGCAGATTGGTGACATCATGCCGAATTCATGACTCTCCCGTAACGTTTTACTAACGCCATTATCATCCCGAGTCCATAGCTGAATTTTCGGGAACAGGGATCGATCTTTCTATTGAGACGGCTGCGTCCGCCGTTAATTCACCTCATGGCCCGTTCAGCGCCGGGCACGCTGGCCCTATAATCCTGCGGTGCGTCGGACAATTTTTGTCCCGACTCCGAAACAGAACATTCCTGTTAAGTGCACCTCAGGTGCCTGGCAAAGTGACCGAACGACGACCGAATCCAGGCGGGATTATCGGTCCGTACTCCAGTCTGAGGTAAGGAAGGCATCACCGTATGACCGAACGAGTCGTGGTTACGGGCGTGGGCCTGATCACCCCTGTCGGCGTAGATCGCGCGACCACGTGGAAAAACCTCGTGGACGGAAAGTCCGGCATCGAACAAATCGAGTCGTTTGACGCCGAAGGATTCGAAAGCCGCATCGCCGGCGAGATCCCTGAATTCGACCCGCTTGAACGTCTCGAGCGCAAAGCGTCCCGCCGTCTCGATAGATTCTCCCAGTTCGCATGTGTGGCCAGTCTTGAGGCGATGGAACAAGCCGGGCTGGACATGGAGAAAGAAGACGCCACCCGCGTTGGAGTGCTCATCGGCAGCGGGGTCGGCGGCATCATCACGCTCTCCAACCAGTTCGACGTGCTCCGCGAAAAAGGCCCGACAAGGGTCAGTCCCTTCTTGATTCCCATGATGTTGACCGACCTCGCAGGCGGTCAGGTTTCGATGCTTATCGGGGCCAAAGGCCCCAACTTCGCAGTCGTATCCGCATGCGCCACCGGCGCCGACTCAATCGGAGAGGCGAAGGAGATGATCGAACGCGGCGATATCGACGTTGCGATCGCTGGCGGCACCGAGGCGAGTGTCTGCGAAATAGCGGTCGCTGGCTTCAGCGCCTGCATGGCCCTTTCCAAGAACAACGACGACCCGCAAGGCGCTTCAAGGCCTTTCGATGCCGAACGAGATGGGTTTGTGCTGGGCGAAGGCGCAGGCGTGCTTGTGCTTGAGTCGATAGAGCACGCTATGGCACGCGGCGCACAGCCCCTGGCAGAGCTCGCCGGTTACGGCGCCACTTCTGACGCATTCCACGTCACCCAACCCGGTCCAGGCGGCGTTGGCGCGGCCCGTGCGATGACGATCGCCATGAAACAGGCGGGCGTATCGCCGGATGAGGTCGACTACATAAACGCACACGGCACATCCACGCCATTGAACGATAAGACCGAAACAGAGGCGATGAAGGCCGCATTTGGTGATGCAGTCACAGGTGTCCCGGTCAGCTCCACGAAGTCGATGACGGGACACCTGCTCGGTGCCGCTGGTGGTGTTGAAGCCGCGGTCTCAGTAATGGCGATCGCAAAGTCGGCGATTCCACCTACGATCAACCTCCAAAACCCGGACCCTGAGTGCGACCTCGACTACACCCCGAACCTCGTACGACGGGGCGTAGTTCGAACGACCATGTCCAACTCTCTCGGATTTGGCGGCCATAATGCGAGCCTCTTATTCAAGTCGTTCGAGGGTTAGGCATATCTACTCCTTTGCCTTAACGGACAAGCGATCTGGGGCCGGCAAGCGTTCCAGATCAAATAGCGCTCCCCTTCTTCAGGTAAACGCGCATTCCCGCGTGCGAGCAAGCAGTTGAACGGTCGTCGCTGGACGATCGCCCCGGAACCTGCTCCAGAAGCGCTGTCGCATCTCATGACAGCGTCCTCTCGGTCGGGCCAGCTGGGGGCACGTCTACTTCACAACCGGGGCATGCGCGCCTCAGAAGAGGCCCTTACCTTCCTTCAGCCTGATTTGAACCAGTTGGGCGATCCATTTGACCTTCCAGATATGGAAGCCGCCGTAGATCGTGTGTTTAGGGCAATTGGCAATCAGGAAAAGATCGCCGTCTACGGGGACTTTGACGTCGACGGCCTCTCCGCAACAGCGCTGTTGCTGCACGCCATCCGCGACCTCAGCGGAACAGCGGTCGCCCACATACCCGGGAGGGACGGATCAGGCCACGGCCTGGACAACAACGCCCTCACCCGTCTCAACGCTGACGGCGTGACTCTCGTCATCACGGTGGACACCGGCTCAAACGATGCGGACCAGATCCGGTTTGCAGAGACGATCGGCGTGGACGTCATTGTGACGGACCATCACATCGTCGAACCGGGCCTCAGACGCCCCCTTGCACTCGTGAACCCGCACATGGCATCCGACGGCGTTGGCGAAGGGCTGACGGGGGCTGGCGTCGCCTTCAAACTCGCACAGGCCCTCTACTCCCGGACCGATCTCAACTGGCCCGGCCATGTCATCGCTCTCGCCGCGCTTGGAACAGTCGCCGATGTTGGGCCATTGAAGGGCGAGAACCGCGTCATCGTGTCCGAGGGACTTCGCCAACTGCAATCAACGAGCCACGCCGGTCTAACCGCGCTGCTGAAGCTTGCGCATCCAAACGGAGGCGATCTGGATACAGAAGCCCTCTCATTCAACGTGATCCCACGCCTGAACGCTCCTGGCCGACTCGGCGCGGCCGTCCCAAGCCTCAATTTGCTGACTGCAAACGATCCGGGTGAAGCCATGACGCTGGCACGCCAGGTCGACGATATGAATACGGAACGCCGTCGCCTCAGCCAGGAAGCATGGGATGTAGCCAGGCTGGAACTAGGAAACGGGCCGATGCAGCCGGCGCTTATCGTCAAATCCGCTCGATTCAAGTCTGGCATCCTCGGTCCGCTGGCCGGCAGGCTGAGCGGAGAGCACGGCCGACCGGCCATCGCCATCGCCCTTGGCGAGACCCACGCACGCGCATCAGCGCGAAGCCCGGAAAGCGTCGATATACACGCAGTGCTATCTGCGGTATCAGATAGGTTCGATCAATGGGGCGGACACGCCCGCGCCGCCGGGTTTACAGTCGCCAACGAACACCTTGACGAAGTCATGGACGCCATACAGGGAGGCGTTGCGGCGGCTGGCAAGGATCCTGGAGCCGGCCCGCCTCTACGGGCGGACGCAGAGATCGGTTTCTCCGATCTTGGCGCATCGACCTGGGACTTCATCAAAGTCCTTGGCCCGTACGGGGAAGCAAATCCGGCCCCAGTGTTCGTCACGCGAAACCTGAACCCAGTCCAGATAAGGACGATGGGCGCGGGAGGCAGACATCTACGCATTGTGCTGAGCGACGACCGAGAAACCTGGGACGCGATCGGGTTCGGACTGGGGAAAGCGCCCCTTGGTGATGGTGCCATAGACGCCATCTACTCTTTGCGCACAAATACATGGCGTGGCCGCACGAAGCAGGAGTTGCACCTGCTTGACATCCGACCTTCCGCATACGAGCTCTAGCTCCGCTGTCTGGCCCGGCGAAGCCTGTTGCGCGATACCGGTTCGGGCCCCGACGGCTCGTCCGGCTCATCGCCGGACCTTCGCAGTCGAGTCTTCAAGACCACGAAACCTATCGATATCGCCATGACGCCGAGCGCTATCAAGTGCGCTTCCTGCAGGTTCCAGAACTTCTCTTCATCCAGACGAAGAAACTGAATCCAGAAGCGCCCGAAGGCGTAGAGGCCTAGGTAGATCATCCAGATCGCCCCGTCAGGCCGGAACTTCTTGCGGATGCGCCACAGAAAAGCAAGCACCAACATGTTCCAGAAGATCTCATACACCACTGTCGGGTGACTTCCAGAGGTCGGGTCGAACTCTTCACTCAATCGGCTCGGAGGCCTCGCGCCGGGACTGCTGGCGTGCGTGAACACCCAGCCAAAGAACAGGTCCGTGTTCTTGCTCCAATGCTCTCCGTTCATGATGTCGCCGAGACGACCGATCGACTGAGCCACCAGTAGTGCCGGCGCCGACAGGTCCATTAGCTTTCCGACCGGGTATTTTGAGATGTAGGCGTAGATCATCCCGGCGAGCCAGCCGCCAAGGATGGCGCCCCACAACCCGATCCCGCCGCTCCAGACAGCGACCAGCTGTATCGGGTCATGAAAGCCGTAAACGCTGCCCCAATTGTCGGCTACATGCACCACACGCGCACCGACGATCCCTCCGAGGATTGCCCAGATAGCGGTGTTGTACACCATGTCCGGATCTAGTCGTTCCTGCCGCGCCCATCGGGCGACAAGCCAAACTGCGGTGGCGACGCCTACAAAGCTAAGCAAGCCATGCCATGCAAGCACAAAACCACCGGCGTCGATCAAGTTGGGATTGAACGGAATCTCAATCTCTAGAAGAGGAAGCATCGGTACTTTCTGTATCTGGAGCTAGGTTCATTAACCGACCACACACCAGGTATGTATCAATCAAATCAGAACAGTGCGTCCCACTTGGACGTCATTCGCGATCAATATCTAAGATGTGCAAAAAGCAATCTCGGATCGAGTTTATGTATCGCCCCCCAGAGGGTCAATCTCGCCCCGGTCGACGTCGCGTCACCTGATCCCGGAACCACTATTGGCGTTTTCGCGATTACCCCCAAACGGGTGCATGAACCCGGCGGGGTGCTACGGTCAGCTGCGTGCGTGAACAGATCGACTCTTTCTTGAACTACCTCGCCGTGGAGCGGGGCCTGTCTTCCAATACGCTCGATGCCTACTTCAACGATCTCACCGGGCT
>JAPYSM010000121.1 GCA_029936485.1 Dehalococcoidia bacterium | reverse complement strand
GTGTACCGGGATGCGGATCGTGCGGGCCTGGTCTGCTATGGCGCGTGTGATCGCCTGTCGGATCCACCAGGTGGCGTACGTCGAGAACTTATAGCCCTTCCGGTAATCAAACTTCTCGACCGCGCGGATCAGGCCGATGTTGCCTTCTTGGATAAGGTCCAAGAGGTTCATGCCTCGTCCGATGTATTTCTTACCGACGCTGACTACCAGCCGCAGGTTCGCCTCGGCCAGGTGGCGCTGGGACTTGGTGCTCTCTTCTCGCACCCGTGAGAGATGGGAGTGGAAAAGGAGTTCGTACATGCCGAGCTTGTCTTCTATCTCGTCATTTGCGATCTCGTTCTCGATCTCATTCACCGGCGGATCGTCGTCAAGTACGTCGATCACCTCAGGAGGAAGAAGCCGGGTCACGATCGATAGCTCGACGACCAATTTCTGGGCGTCTTCGGGCTCAATTTGGAGCGTGTCTGAAAGATAGTTGACGAGCGTCTCGTTGATCGGCCCATCCACAAGAATCCTCATGTCCGGGTCGTGCATGACCGTGGAGAGTCGGACTTCTTCCGGGATACCCAGAAATCGGGCAACGGCGATAGCTGCGTCACGTACCCTGTACAGGCGATTGAGCAGGCCAAGCACCGTGATGCGCGCTGTCGGTTGGCGGCCGGTCTCTTCGGCGATTTCGTCCTCGATGGCGATCAGGCGCTTTTCAAGTTCCATCGCACGGGCAAGTACGCGTTCGTCCTCAGCCGTGAGCAGGTTCACGCGGCCGATTTCACGCAGGTACATACGGACCGGGTCATCGGTGAGCTCAGTCTCGGCGGCTTGCTGGACCCACGCCTCGCTGGCGTTGGCCGCCTGAATGGCAGACCGTGACGCTTCCCAGCGGTCGAGTTCGGATGCTGACGCCGCGCCTTGAGGAGCGAGGACAACACTGGGCTCATCATCGTCGGCATCAAAGTCATCCCGGCCTGATGGTCGAGCAACCTGAATTACGCCGGTCGAGGATTGATTGTCCAATTCCTCATCGTACGAGTTGGTCTCTGAAGTTCGACCCGATCGTCTTGGCATGTTTCAGGACCGCCTTGCGAAAAGATGCTGCAGTTGCTTGTTGGTATCTACCAAACGCAGAGTGAGATCTGCGGCTTGTTGGGGGTCGTCGGGTAGGGCTTTGCCGTCATTTGGCAATAACCGGTTTTCTTCCGCCTTTATCGTGCGGATGTGGCGCTGATGCAACCTCTGGACACAATCATAAATGGCTTCAACCATTTCCTTTTGATCCGTAGGCGGCAATTGCTTGTCACGCAGACGCTCAATCTTCTCCATAACATCCCCTTCTCCAGAAAGGGCTGTAACTTCCAGCGTAGCTGAATTTTCAAGCATCGTAAATACAACCCGGTTCACCGGATCACGAAATTGCTCTTCACTGACACTCATGGCGTACTCACGCATATCAGGATTTTGCAATACAACCGCAAGGAGATAATCCTCCCCCGCATTGGCGCTATCCGGATTTAATGCCGACGCAACGGCATCGCTTGACGAGCGCGAACCAGGCGGCTCTCGGAGTAAGGCCCCAGCAGCTCGTCGGGAGATCGAGGTGCGTGGCGCGCTGATCCGAAGTTGCTCAAGGCTGACGTCGAGCAGTGCGGCAAGCCGGGTCATGTACGCCTCTTGCTCGTACTGGTTCGGGACCATGTTGATAAGCGGGCGTAGCTCTCCGGCGGCACGGGCCTTTCCATCCGGAGTCGACAGATCGTAAGTCCCGGCCGCGGTTTCCAGAAGGTAGTCCAGAAGCGGCCTGGCGTTCTTGAGCGATTCCCTCCAGGCGTTTCCGCTCTTGTCACCACGGATCACCTCATCGGGGTCTTTGCCGGATTCAAACGTGGCGACTCGAATTTCAAGAGATGCCGCTGTGCTTGTCTTCACCGTTGCCGATCGACGCTGTGATTGGAGCGCCCCCCAGACCGTTTCCAGGCTGTTGCGGGTTGCGGTCTGACCGGCGACATCACTGTCCAGGGCCAAGATCACCTCGTTCGCGAGTCCGCGGACTAGCCCCACCTGGTCCGTCGTGATCGCCGTGCCCATCGAAGCGACCGTGTTGTCGAACCCGGCTTCGTGCGCGGTGATGGCGTCCATATAGCCCTCGACCACAACGACGGCGCCCGAGGAACTGATACCTTCTGCCGCCCAGTTCAGGCCGTACAGAAGGCCGGATTTGTCGAAGACAGAACTACGCGGGGAGTTCAGGTATTTGGGTTCAGATCCGTCCATGCTGCGTGCGCCAAAACCGGCGATGTTGCCATGGCGATCCCTGATCTCGATCGTAAGCCGGCCCCGGAACATGTCGTTCCAACCACCGTCCTTACCCTGCCGCACGAGCCCGGCAGCTTTGGCAGCTCCAGCGCCGATTCCCCGGGTCTTGAGATGTCCAGCAAGAGTCTCGATGCCCGACGGACTGAAGCCAAGTCCGCGCCGTTTTATGGCATCGGCATCGAATCCACGGCCTTCGAGATAGGCCCTCGCATCGGCACCTTCGGGCGAATTCAACAATGCACTGAAGTACGCGGCGGCGACCTCGTTGGCCTTGTAAAGCAGATCGGAGTCGTTGCGTCTATCCGGTTCCCTGTATTCAATCCCGGCCTGCGCTGCCAGCATTTTCAACGCCTCACCAAACTGCAAATTCTCTTTTCGCATGACGAAAGAGATCACATCGCCGCCGGTAGAGCAGGCGCCGAAACAACGCCACGTTCCGGTGTCAGGGAAGACGACGAACGATGCCGTTCGCTCGGCGTGGAATGGGCATGGCGCTTTGGGCGTGCGCGATCGGGTGTCCAGATCCGCGTACTGCGATACGACCTGGACGATATCGGATCGGGCTTTGACGTCGTCTACAAGTGTCATAGTTCTCGCGATAGCATAAGAAGCCGCTGGGCAAAGTGACTCACGTGTGTCACAAAGAGCGGGTGGATATTTCAACAATCGCAATATAGGAGTGTCGATCTGGGGATTGTGGGGATTGATGTTGGGGATTACGGGGAGAGACGCTCGATTTAACTCAAAACGACTACGCGTTAATTTCCCCGGGCAGTTTGGAGGGACGAATCTTTGCTCTCTGCGTCAGACCCTTAAAGTCGTCCCTCGAACGCATCGGCGAATGCGCCCGGCCGGATCGACTCCGCCCGTGAGAGCGCGAATCCATCAGTCATGCCACAAACGATATCGGCCGCGAGCCGCTCGGGCGTGTCCGCCACCCGCGGGAAATCTTCCGGGATCTCCTCGGGGTGCTCCAGGTAGTGGTGATACAGCAGGTCCACGATCTCGAGCGCCGCTTTTCCCGGGAGTGTGGCGCTGATAGGGAGATACACCTCTTCGAACATCCAGTTACGGATTTCCGTCACGACCTCTCCGAATTCGGACGACATCGTTATCACAGCGGCTTCGTTGTTCGCACCCTGGCCCGTCGCCGACCACGAAGCCTCGATCACGTCTGTCACGAGCGCATTCACGCGCTCGGAGTGTCGCCGTCCTAGACAGGTGATCGCGCCGGTTGGCAGGTCCTCTATCTCGATTATGCCGGCGCGGATAGCGTCGTTTATGTCGTGCGCCAGGTAGGCCACGGCGTCCGAGAGCCGGATCACCTGCGCCTCAAGCGTCATGCCCGTCACGTCGTCCCGGTCCAGGAACGCTCCCTGTGACTTGGAGTGCCGCCGAATTCCCTCTACGACCTCCCCGCTGAGGTTCAGGCCTTGGCCGTCCTTTTCCAGCACCTCAACAATGCGCACGCTGTGACGGCTGTGATGGAACCCGCCCGGCATGAGTTCGTTCAGGACGCGCTCGCCGAGATGCCCGAACGGTGTGTGGCCGAGGTCATGGCCCATGCCGATGGCCTCGACAAGGTCCTCGTTCAGGTTCAGGGCGCGTGCGATCGTACGGCCGATCTGAGCGACCTCAAGCGTGTGAGTAAGCCGCGTCACGTAGTGATCGCCGATCGGCGCCACAAAAACCTGGCTCTTGTGCTTCATGCGCCGGAACGAGTTCGTGTGAATAATCCGATCACGATCGCGCTGGAATGCCGTCCGGATAGGGCTCTCTTCTTCAGGAACGGCACGCCCTGTCGAGTCAGACGAGCGGACGGCGAATGGCGAAAGGGATCGTTCGCGCTCCTCAAGCCGCTTTCGTACCCCGTCTGATCTCACCTGTTTCAGTACCTCAGCAATTCCGTGTGCCCGTGGATTGACCCTGAAAGGGCCAGATTCAGGCGGACTCAATCTGGACCGTAAGCATACCGGCGTAGCAGCGCACCCGGCCACATCAACCGGTCGGCGAGATCGGCAACGGCGAACATGGACCCGAACCTGCGAGTCAGGCCACGGGTCTCGATCGCATATTCGCTCGGATTTTCGGAAATGTCAGGCATTCCGAGGCTGCCGCCCAAACACGAGATAGGGCAGCCAGCCAAACAACGAGATCAGAGCAATCACGGCGATCCAAACCCATCGCGTTGAGCTCTCGAGATCGGATCTGCGCCACACGTGATTTATCGCAAACACTTTGAAGTCTATTTCGATAAAGACGAGAGCGGGAAGAGCAGAAGTGTCGATTCCCAATTCAATCCCCTTTCGAGCGTTGAGGATTCAGCCCTTACCCGTGTCGTTACTCGGTCCGCAGACCACGTAATACGGGCTGCGATACTACGACAAGCACAATGATTGTGAGCATCACCGCCGAACTGGCGGCGACCGCGAAGCTGGCGTTCACAAGCTGAGCAACACCACCGGCGAGCAGGCCGCCGATGCCGATGAAACTGAAGGTCATCACGTAGATCCCCATCACGCGCCCTCTTAACGCTGATGGGACGCGCAGTTGCAAGACCGTCATTGAGCTGATCAAGAATATCGAGTTGAAGGTGCCTGAGATGAACATCAGTGTGGCCGAGACTAGAAACATCGGCGAAATTATCGGATTGGCGTATCCAGTTGGGTCCGGTCCGAAATAGGTCCAGACCCCGAAGGCGATGATCGCCATTGAACCGCCCGAAGATCCGAGGATCATCAGCCACCCGACCGGCAGATAAGAACGGACGCGCCCCACTGCAAATGTGCCGCCGATAGAACCAACGCCCGCTAATCCGAACAGGAATCCGAGCGCCTGGTCAGACTGATCGGCATATGCGCCAGCGAATACGGGGATCAGCTGCATGTAAGACACGGAGAAGAACATGTTGGCGTAGGTGAGCGGGATCAGGACCGCAAAAAGCCGGTTTGCCGCTACGAATCGAACGCCATCCCAAAGTTCCGCCAGTGCGCTGCGGGACGGTCCTTGTTCCCCCTCATCAACACGGACGGTCGTCATGATGAAAAACATCAGAGTGAACCCCACGGCTCCGGCAAAGAAAACCGAGTGGGTACCGAAATACGCCAGCGCGAACCCGCCTATCGCAGGAACGATGATCCTCGAGCCCTGCCACGCCACCGAATTAAGCGCCACTGCGCTCATCATCTGATTGCGTCGATCGATGAGGAGCGGAAAGATTGACTGGCGAGCCGGTGAATCGAAGCCGACCACGACGCCAATAGTGCTCGCAATCGCGACAACATGCCAGACCTTGACGACATCAGTTACATCCAGCATGGCGAGGAGGAACAGCAAGCCGGCGACCATGAGCGAAGTGGTCATCAGAAGCAAGCGTTTGTTGACGCGATCTGCCAGCACACCGCCGAACAGAGTGACGATGATGGTCGCTATGCCTGTGACCGCTCCAGCCAGGCCCAGCAAGAACTCGGAACCGCTGAGATCGAATACCAGCACGCCCTGGCCGATGATCAGCAGCTGAGTGGCGCCAACGGAGGCAAGCGAACCAAACCAGAAACGCCTGTACTGAGGCGCGGCGAGCGCGGAGAATATGGACGTCCGTGCCGTGTTTTCGGCCACCGTTGTCTCAGGGGTATTACTGGTGGATTCGACTTTGTCTGTGAGACCAGCCGCATCGGAGTCCCGGATCGCCAATTTTAAGAGCGCCTCGTGGGGTGTAGTTTAAGGCGAGATTCAAGTCCGTTCCATTGGCACGCCATCGAAGATGGTACTCCGTTCGGGCGCATCTACCTAAATCCTCAGTTTTGGGGGCGGTGAAATGTCGTCGTGCCGGAACTACAGGTCTTAGATCTTGCTCACCAGTACGCCGACCTTCACAGGAACGAGTGCGACACGCATATCGCCCTGTTCTGAGTCTGCCGGGACGGCTATTTTTATGTGGCCCGACATTGCCATAAGAAGCGCTCTGAAATTCCGGGTGAGGGGTAAACCATAAGACCTACCCGCAGATTATTCATAGCGTCCCGGTATTGTCATTTATGTGGATTCAGGGCAGCTCCGCGCCTGGCGGTTGGATAGATGTTCCAGGCCAAACGTTCCGGTGAATTGAGCAATCTGGACTGGTAACCTTATGATCCGGTCTCAATCCACTTATCTCTTAGCTGAAGTGCATTCCTCGAAAATCGTTCTGGGCGCGGCCATCAAGCATCTGTCGGGTCAAGTTTAGGAAGGACGCGCAATGTCCGGATCGAAAGGCAAGGAAAATCTCAGGAGGACTTTTGGCGCACAATCAGCGCTGTGAGGAATGTTGTAGACGGTGTGCCCGTCTCTCGGCTCCTGCCCTGCACAGGTGGAACGAAAAAAC
>JAPYSM010000120.1 GCA_029936485.1 Dehalococcoidia bacterium | reverse complement strand
TCCTCAAGCCCGGGGCATCGCTCCTGGAGCGCCATCAACTTCTCCGTCACCATTTCCGCCGGGCCGCAAAGCCATCCGCCCGCTTCCACCGCGTCTTCCAATGTCGGCAACCCTGCTCCGGGCGCACGTATCGGGTCTCCGAGCGCATCGATCTGGGCATTGTCCAGTCCCCTCACCATGTGCAGCGGCCCGAACATTTTCATGTTTTCCTGGAAGTAGGGCCGGGCCTGCTCTATCGCTTCTTTCTCGGTATCGGCGATATGGAACGAGACCCCGATTATCAAATCTGTGCCAGGCTCCGCCTCCCGGCCCCCGCGCGCCAGTGCGGCTCGCCAGCCTTCTACAGCCGGGCTCGAAGCGCCACCGGCCGCCGCTCCTCCGCCTATCAAGCCTTTGATCCCGTGCTTCACCATGAAGTCCAGTGCTCGTTCCGATCCGCTTACGATCGGCTGGTAGCACTCAACCGGCAGCGTGAGTGGTCTGGGGACAAGCGTGATCTCTTCAAGATCGTAGCCCCTGTACTCGACTTCTGCCGGGATGGTGTAGTTCGGTCCCTTATGCGAGAACGAAGACTCGTTGAACGCCTTGAAGATGATGTCGACCTGTTCCTCGAACAGTTCGCGGTTAGCGTCCTGATCGATAAGCGGCATCCCGAATGTCTCAACCTCACGGGTGTGATATCCGCGTCCGATGCCAAACACCACCCGGCCTTCGGTCAGAACGTCCGCCGTGGCGTAGTCCTCGGCCAGCCGGAGCGGATGCCACATCGGAGTGATGTTGAACCCGCATCCGATTTTGATATTTTTCGTCTTCAGCGCCAGGTGGACGGCGAGCATCAGGATATTCGGGATGCACTCGTAGCCCTCACGCTGAAAGTGGTGCTCGGCGAGCCAGAAGGTGTCGTAGCCGGTGCGATCCATCAACTCTGCGATGGCGGTGGCTTTGTCGAAGACCGATACGAGCCGCTCGTTCGTGAGCGTCCGATCGTTCACGGGCGTCCCACTAATCCCCGTGTCTCCCAAGTCGACGTGACCGGCGTACAGGGTGCCGAACTTCGTGATCAACGCTCACCTCTCGTGGTAGGGCTGCCGATTGTGCGATCAAATGGCGCGATCAGCGCCGTGTTGGCCTCGGCGATGGTATATCACGGTATGCGCCCCGCCGCCGGGCGATATTAACCGCGTACAACCACATCTGCGACGCCCGCCCGATCACTTCAGGGACCGCTCCAGGCTGGTTACCGGGTTTCCAGCGTCACGGTGACGATAGACATTGGCGGCATCACCACACGTGCGACGCCATCCTCGACGGACACATCGCAGGTTGCAGGCGTCAACCTCTCGGGCGCATCCCAGTCGTTGTGCGCGTTTGGGTCGTCGCCAGTGAGCAGCCATCCGTCTCCTGCCGCGAAGACCGTGCGGCCAATGACGTTAAGCGTCGTTGTGATCGAGTTTTCCGAGTCACGATTGACTGCAAACACGGTCACCTGCCCATTAGACCCGTCGTAAGAAGTGGAGACATCCAGCGCCGCCACCTCTCCGCGATCTCCCGCCAGGTACATCGGTCCGGTCACCACTGGCGTCAGGGAGTCGCCGGACGCAAGCTCTGAGTAGCGTACGAACGGGTGATAGATCGACTGAATCAAAACCCCATCTTTATTGGTCAGGACCGGTGCGATTACGTTCACGATTTGCGCCAAGCACGCGATCTTCACGACATCCGTATTGCGTATGAATGAGTTCAGGTACTGCGCCACGACTAGGGCGTCCTCAAGGTTGTATACCTCTTCAATAAGGTGCGGAGCCTCGACCCAGTTTCCCTTTTGATGTTGGGTGCCACGCACCTTGTACCAAACGTTCCATTCATCGAACGACAGGTACACCTGTTTGGACGATTTTTTGACCGCCCGAACGTAGCCGAGCAACGATCGGTAGTCCTGGATAATGCGATCTATCTCGACGCCCTCGGCGAGGAACCAGGGCGTGTCATCCTGATCATTTCGGGAGTATCGGTGTGCTGAGATGTAGTCGACATGATCCCAGGTATACTCGAGCGCAGTACGGTCCCACTCCATGTACTCCGGCATGTGGTTTCCAGACGATCCGGCGATGATGGTTTCGATGGTTGGATCGACACCTTTCATCAGCTTTCCTGCCTGCTCAGCACGTAACGCGTACTCCGCTGCCGGCACGTGTCCAGCCTGCCACGGTCCGTCCATCTCGTTTCCAAGACACCAGATTTTCACGTCATGCGGATCGGCATGTCCGTTTGAGCGGCGCAGGTCTGACCAGTAGGTGCCGGACGAATGGTTACAGTACTCGACAAGCTCCGCCGCCGATTTCGCCGTGCCGGTCCCTAAATTGACCGCCATCATCGGGGCAGTTCCGGCGGCCTCACACCAGTCCATAAACTCGTCGGTACCGAACGTGTTCGGCTCGGAAGTTTGCCATGCAAAATCGGCACGTACGGGGCGCTGATCGGCTGGCCCGATTCCGTCTTTCCAATCGTAATTGCTTACAAAATTGCCGCCCGGGTAGCGAACATACGGCATGCGCATAGGTCGCATGACTTCCAACACGTCACGTCTGAACCCATGTCCATCAGACAGAGGATTCCCGGGATCGTAAATGCCCTCGTACACAGCACGGCCAAGATGCTCCAAAAACCCGTTGAAGATACGCCTGTCGATCTTCCCGGCGGTACGGTCCGGGTCGAGCGTGATCGTGGCCTTGGGCATGTGTGTCCTTAACGTGGGTTTCCGTGGGGAGGTTACGTGTCCTCAAGCCGTTATTGTGTCGACTTTCTTGGAAATTAATGCCCCAGTGGGCCTAGACTCGTCCCGTTCCCGGCGCAGGTCAATGCCTGATCTGTTGAAGGCAACGGTTCGGAGTACGTCAAGTTGAAGATCCTGATCACCGGAATCGGCGGAACGATAGGCAGCGTCATCGCCGATGCGCTGAGTAAACAGCACGAAGTTACGGGCATAGACATCCGGCCGTTGGAACGAGACGGCACAGTGGTCGCCGATCTCACGGATATAGATGCCATATCCCCTCTATTCGAGGGTGTCGATGCGGTCATCCACCTAGCCGCGGAACGCCGGCATACTCCGGACATCGGTTGGGACCTGTTACTACCGACGAACGTAGTCGCCACCGCAAATGTGTACGACGCCGCACATGCCGCCGGTGTGCGGCGTTTCATTTTCGCCAGTTCGATGCACGTCGTTGGGAACTACGAAACCGACGAACCGTGGGCATCGATCGTCGCCGGGCAATACGACGGCCTTGACCCGGCAACCGTGCCCCTGGTCACCGCAGACATGCCGGTGCGCCCGGACGGCCGTTACGCGGCTACAAAGGCGCTCGGGGAGTCGCTCGGGCGCTACTACGCCGATTGCGAGGGCATGGAGGTCGTGTGCGTGCGGTTGGGCACTATCGCCGACAGCGACGCCATCGGTGACGACCCGCGTGGCTACGTGGCGTGGTTCAGTCATGCCGATCTTGCCGGATTTTTCTCGGCCTGTGTAGAAGCGCCCGGAATCAAGTACGAAATCGTATACGGCGCATCTGCGAACACCTGGAAGATTTACGACACCGCTTCAGGCTGGGAGGCGCTCGGCTTCATTCCGTCCGACAATGCCGAGGATCACAGGTCTAAAAGCTGAGTCTGCCATCACCACTATTCGAGTATGACAAAGGTTCGGAACGCCTCAAGGATCGATTCCTCGATCTCCTCATAACGCGCCGAAAAAGCGCCGTAAGTTGCGCCAAAACCCAGATCATCGCCATGAAAATAAGACAGGTGAGACCACTGCACGGCGCCATCTGATTCGGAGAATCGAAGAATCCTTGCCGCCAGCCCAGAATCCGTGGTGAACGCCTCATTTGACACCACATCGTAAGCAGCAGACTTCTTCAGATCGATCTCGAATCGCCTCGCGTACGTCTCAACATCGGGAGTTTTTCCGGCGAGCTCTCCAACGTATACCGTCTCATCATCCAGATACTCCTCGATGATGAAAAGTACCTCCCCACCTGCTCCATTGAACCTGTCCCCAATTAGTTCCGTTCGGGTCGACTGACTCATATCACCCGGGATATCCATCGAAAACGGGTTGATCGTACTCAGGTAGGTTTGGGTCTCGGCGAGTCCGTCTTTAGCAATATCGGGCGGGATGTGAACCAAAATCGGCCGACCGTACTCCAGATAATGGGCCTCAACGGTCTGTGGCAATAACCGCTCCGAAATCGCCAGAAGTCCTCCGAAGTTGGACCCAGGAGCGCGCCCAGTCAGCAGAATTTTCCGAACGAGGTTGTCATCGACCCCGACAAACACCTCTACTACCTCGGCGGCATCCACATCGGGAATCGTCCCCGTCACGTGAAATACCCGTTCTCCGTCCAGTTCCGTGATCGTGACAGTCGCCGTCGATACCTCAATCTGGCCTACCACGTCCGCATCGATCGTTAGCCCGGGAGCGGCATCACCCGCATCGCTGACCGTCCACTCCCCGCTATTCGGATCCCGGCGATATCTAGTTCCGTCCACGATCCGATTTTCGGCACTGGTAGATCCGGATATCGAACCGGTGGTGGCCGCGCTTTGCGTGACTACGATATTTTCCCCAGGTCCGGATCTGGCGGCGGAGATGTTGGTGACCAGCGATTGCTCGCCATCGTCGGTCACATCCTCAACCATCAGTTGCGCCTCCACCCGCCAACTACCGGCTGCGTTCATTGCCGAAACAATCGTCGGTAGCACTATCTCTGGGTCGGTGGACGGTGGTACGCGGGTGTCGTCTTGTTGGGCGGAATCAAACGTCGGGGTCGCCGGGGGCTCGGATTTTCCTCCACCATCACAGGCGACCAGGATTAATACAAGTCCTGCAGTTGCAACAATTAGCAGATGGTTTTTCAAACGTTTGCCTTACTTATCCCTTTGTGCGCCTTGGGTACCTTGCGAATCCCGGCGTCGTGTACTTCTATGCCTTAGTACGGGGTTTTATTCTCGCTATCCCCCCGCCAACTGGGTCGTATAGGAGGGCGCAGAGGGCGACTACGAACATCAATACGTGAACTTTTGCTCCCCGGGCTGCAACAATCCCGGGCTCGACACTTATAAACGGCAGATTAATGAAATAGCGGCCCCGACCTAGTCCATCATCTGCGCCACGGTGTACGTGTAAGCATCCTTGGGATCCGGGTCCGCCCGATAGAACGCACACAACGTGCAGTAGGCGTCGCCGACGTTCGTATAGTTCAGATTGGTGTCCACGACGAAGATAACCCGGCGCTCAGGGTTGTGCCTATAGCACCGCTGCTGCGCCATCGGCGCGAGGTCAAGCAGATCGGCGTCGTTCAGAAAGAAGAGAGCCTCTTCCTGATCAATTCGCTCACCAGTGTTCACCTTCCGGCGGATTGTCGATAGCACTTCGTCCTCAATTTCTGTTTGAGTTCGTCGTCGTAAGAGCAGGTCGCCATAAGGACAGGCGATCGTAATAGGTTCGAAAAAGTTCCAGGGCCTCACGTTCCTGTTCACCCATGCGGTAAGTGAACTGTTCCAGATATGAGACCGCCTCTTCAGGCCGCATGTTTGCCGCCGGCCAGCCCTCCGAGGTGAGCGCCTCTACATCGGCCAATGCGCTATCAAGGCTCTCGCCTATGGCGCCTTCAAGGCCGGCGAGAGCCTCGGGGGCGGTATCTAAACGTGCCAGCCAGTGGGCGTAAACAAAAGGAAGTCCCGTCATTTCGTTCCACACCTCGCCAAGATCGTGCACAAACGGGAAGTCGTCTATCCCACTGCGGTTGCACAGCGCCTCGTCGCCGATCAGAAGGATGGCGTCGTGCGGTTCGTCCCGTGTCACGAGAGAGTCCGGCTCGACTCCCCAGTGCTCTTTAAACAGGACGCGCATGAGCTGAACCGTGGTCGCCGTTTGCTCTGTTATGGCGATCCTTGTCCCCTCCATCTCGCCGGGCATCCGGGAGCTGAACAAGAGGATGCTGACCGACATCTGTTTGGTCGCCACGCAAAAGTCCCCGACCGGCGTCAGCGCTCCGTCCATACGGAACCACTCGGCCACCGGCAGCGGACCGGCGTCGAGATCACCCCGTTCTACAGCGAGCGCCATCTCACGGGGTACATACTCCACCAGATCAGCAATGTCGTCCGGCATGCGTTTGTAGAAAACCGCCGAGTTCAAGTACGGCATGAGGCCGACTCGAAGTTTTGGGGCCATCAGGCGTACACCTTTAACTCGTTGAAAAGGGCGTCACGTTCCACGGGCACTCGGCCGGCCGTCTTAATCAACCGGACCATCCGTTCACGTACAAGTCCGACCGGCGAATCGGCCTGCGCCGCATGGGCGATGCGTTTTTTATTCAGCCGCTCCTCCGCCTCGATCTTCTCCCAGACCGGCGCGAGTGCCGGGTCTATGAACTGGATGACGTTCGTTTCCAGTGTCTGTAACGTCAACTGAACCTGCTCTCATTCTCCTGAATGTCGTGTTTCAACTGAAGTACTCGCCCCACCTACGTTCCACCTTCTGGACCACATCGGGGTCCATCACGAGTGGTCTTGGGTAAGAGGACTTGAGAGAAGCGTCGATCCCCATCACCCCTGAATATGCCGGGACGGGGCCTCGAAGCTCTGCGCCGGTGAAGACGATGTCCTGTG
>JAPYSM010000119.1 GCA_029936485.1 Dehalococcoidia bacterium | reverse complement strand
CTGCGAGTACGCAGTGCGCGGCGAGTAGCCAGCGAGTGTCGCGGCCTGTGAGGACGGACTCCGGCCTTCCGCAACAACAGAGGGGGCTCCCTCGGGGTGACTGCGAGACACGCTCGTGTTGTCATTCTGAGCCCGATTCGAAGAATCTCCTGGCTTTCCGTGCATAAGGCTGTTGTGAGGTAGGTCGAGGTGTTAGGGCGGACCGCCACTGTCATCCGATAGAGTCCGCATGAAGTCGATTAGAGCCTTTAGCTCTGAATCGTCGATGTTGTCGGAAACGTTGTGCGTGGTCCCCGCCCGGAGCACTTGATGGAGCGTGGCTGCGCTCCCGTCGTGGAAATAGGGCGCGGTCAACCATATGCCTCGTAACGACGGGGTGTCGAAGTTTGTACCACGGTCATGGGAGTTCTTCTCATTGGTTGGATCGCCCGTTCCCACGTCGTGTAGCTGTAGGTCCGTGTAGAGTGGTGGCGTGTGACACGTATGGCAGCCCAGCGTCGCAAATACCGACCTCCCACGGCCTATGGTCTCTCTGTCACCTCCATAAGGCGAGAGTGGGATCTCAATCGATGCGAGATAGGTCGCAAGAGCGTCCAATTCCTCGGATATCCCAGCGTGTGGCGGACCTAGAGAGTCGTGAGCCTTTCCTGCAATCAATCCATTACCAAACTGGATCTCCCTGATAGTGATCTCCACGTCCTGGAGTTCATTCAAGTCTCCTGACCAGTGGATGGGCAGCGTCTGGGCTACCCCGAACAGCGAGGGGGTGTTTCTTGGGCCGTCCGGGAAACCAAGCCAGGTGCGAGCATCCATCGTGCCATCGAAGTGACATGTCGCACACGAGATCCAGTTATCCGTTGTCAAGGCAGGTTCCGCAGCTGAATTGAACAGCTTCTTGCCAAGCAGCACCGGCGGCGTCATGGGGATCTCCGTCACCGGGACGGTATCGGTGACAGTGAGCGTTTCGGCGTCAATAACAGAGAGCGTTCCATCAAGAACGTTATTGACGAAGATACGTGACCCATCGGGAGTGATGGCAATACCGCGTGGGTTTGCGCCTACTACGAGGTGCGCCAATTTCCTGTTGGTGCTGAGGTCGATCACAGAGACGTCATCGCTACCTGCATTTGCAAGGTAGAGGGTCTTTCCGTCAGGGGAGAGTGCCACTGCGAATGGCATATTCACCGGCTCATCTGCCGTATCGAGAGTGATGCGCTCTCGAACCAACAACTGCAACTTAGCCAGGTCTAGTACGTTGACGACTGGAAAGACCGTGGTGTCGAAAAGCAGGGCGGTGTTCGTGATGTTTGAGCGCGTCTGTGGGAGGTAAGCTTTCGTCCCGTCAGGGGCGATGGCGATAAACTGAGACAGGTTAGTATCTGCCCCGGTCGATGCCGTTCCACGCACGGTGGATGTCAGTAGGTCAATAACGGTGATGCGTCCAGTGAAGAAATGGGTCACCAACAGGCTTTGCCCATCTCGACTTAACGCTAGGCCTGATGGAAAGGCATCAACCGGTATACGAGTCGAAAACTCCCCAGTCTTCAAGTCAATTATGCTTACGGTCCCGAGCCCAAATTCAGT
Organism: Dehalococcoidia bacterium; assembly: GCA_029936485.1. Classification (GTDB taxonomy): domain Bacteria; phylum Chloroflexota; class Dehalococcoidia; order Lucifugimonadales; family Lucifugimonadaceae. The sequence continues at coordinate 5,120 of JAPYSM010000119.1, read as the reverse complement.
GACAAAAGCGTGAATCCCATCCGTGACCACTCCGTAGGGCATGAAGCCGACAGGGTATTGCGTGAACTCCACAGCCTGGCCAAGGTCGACCGTGGATAGGGTTGCCGAACCGTGATTGGCAACCAGCGCCTTTTTTGAGTCGGGTGTCAGGGATAGGGTGCGGGGATTGTCGCCGACGGGGATCTCAGCTACAACCGCTAAGGTGAAAGCGTCGACGAGCGTGATCGAATCGCTGTCCGGGTTGACTGCTACTACAAGCCTGCCGTCCGGAGATACAGCCACAGCGGCGGCGGCGATCGGACGGCTGAGGAGCATGGCGGAAGAGGGACGTACCGCCGAGGCTGCTGCCTCCGGTGAGATTATCGCGAGGGCTGCTGGTTCGCGGACAGGCGTAGAAGCCTCCACCGCGGTAGCTCCCGACGTGGCCTGGCTGTGCGCGTCGGTTGGAGTCTGCGCGGCGCAGCCCACGAGCAGGAGTAGTGCGGGCAGTGCTAGTGCAATTCGAGCCGTCTTTGAAAGTTTGGTAGGGTCGATTTTTCACCTTGTCAAGCAACGATAATTGCTACGTGATTGCATCCAATGGTTTGCTCCTTCGAGTCGAGTTTTCCATAAACTGTTAACCAGCCGGCTCACACACATACACATCATCGAAAAGCACCACACTTGTCTCCACAACTTCGAGCCAGATTCCACCAGGTGGGAGCGGATTGGGATCTTGAATCTCGATTTCAGTCACGCCATCCACCGCAACGCGGAAAATATTATCCAGCAGGCTGATTTCCACCACATACCACTCGTCAAGCATACGATTTGCGTTTGCCTGGATGATGGAATCTCCTCGGATCAACTGGGTCCAATTTTCCGCAAAAGATATAAGGTATCGAAGATCATTCTTGGCGTGAAAGTTTAGGTGCGTTCTCCCAGTAGAGAGATTCACCCGCATGCGCCAGACTACCTCGTCCCAGTTGCTGCCTGCGTGGGCGTGATTATTACCGGCGGCGCGAAGTGCTTTTGAGCCATCAGAATCTACGACATCCCAACCCCAGTCCCCGAAATCCCATCCCGCTGTTCCGCTCTCAAAATCGCTGGAGAAAAGCTCGATCTCGTTCGGTAGGCAACTGGCTTGGCCTGTGGGCCACTTGCTGCTGGCGGGCACAAGTGTGGCTGCAGGGGCGAGAGGAACTCGCGCACCATGGGTGACAAGCGTGCCCGCGGCCCGGCGTCCTGACTTTTCATCCGCATAATACGTAACAGTGATCGTGTCAGCCAACCCTACGTCAAAGTTGTTGGCTAACTGATTCATTTGCTCGCCATTGAGCGACCAGCGTATTGCACGGTCTTCAATCTGGACATCGCTCTCGACCAACACAATGCCGGGCATGGTCACGGTCAGGTGCGCGGTTTCTCCGGTCCACCCTTCCGGTAGCAGTGCCTCAAAACGGGCCTGTTGAATGGCTCCATACCAATTAGTGGGCTGGAGACTGGCCAAGTCGGTGACAATCCCCAGCTTATGTGTGTCACTGTCGGTTACAACAAAGGTGAATGTATGGCCGTCGGGAGTGAGCGGTCCGCCACTTGGGTAAGGTGCCTGTACTGGTCCGGCGCTGGTCATACCATCGTGAGTGACCATCAATTCAACCGTCCACACGCCTGGCTGGTCCAATATGAAATCGTCCGCTGGGTCGTAAAAATAACCTACCGCATTGGCGCGCCCTCCAAATGTGCTCGTTGATCCATCGGGTGAGTTGACGATGTACTCCACTTTGCTCGGCAGGGTGGGCATGATCGGGCCTGCCATCCTGAAAATGTCCCCAACCTCATGGACTGAGCCCGGTCTTACGCCCATTGGAAGAAAGAACATGTCAACATCACGTCCGTGCACGTTGAACAGGGGTCCTCCGTTAGGACCACCGGCATTGCCCTGGAACGGCGGCATAAACCGTGACCCCATCGGGTCATCGTCCTTCGCTAAAACCCAGCCCGACCCATATATGGCAAATACACCCTCTTTGAGCTCGATATCCCGTATCACCGTGGCGCCATAGAGATACTTGAAGTCGCCTGGCAGATCGCCTTCATAAGGACTGTTCCCAGATTGCATGTGGTAGGCATCATTGAACCGCCAGTAAGCGATTCCAACATCAGTTCCTTGGACAAGCTCTCTCACTCTGACTCCGGGTCTTTGTGCCGAGGTGTATGTGTAGGCCAGCAAACTGAAGTCTTCAGGTCGAAAACCCAGAGATAAACTTTTGTCGCTGCCATCTGGGTTCAACTCGACAAAAGTTGCTAGTGGAATCTGACCAGCCTTTACGACGGAAGATATATCTCCACCCACACTGTTTGGCGGCACTTGTTTGATAGCCCTTGCAACCAGGGGATGTTCCATGTCCACAGCCTGGAAACTCAGTGTGGTTATGACCGAATCTCCCGGTCCCCTTTCTTCTCGATTTGGTTCATTTCCTTGGATCCCCCAAAGAATGTCACCAGTAAAGAATGGGAATTGCAGATGACCATCGCCGTCAAAATCGGCCCCGAATCCCCATGGCGGAGGAATATAATCAAGGCCATCTTTGCCCCGGCGTCCGTGGGCGATGATGGGCCCGTCTTGTGTGGCCACCGCACTGCCATAAGTCATGCGCCCAACCCATAAAGCGCCATCCTCACCGGTGTATCGAGCTTCCACATCCACCTTGTATTCTCCCGCTGTGTCGAATACGTAGAATTGCCCCTCCCCGTCCCAATAGCCGTTTGAGTTGGCGGTACCTGAATATTCTCGTTTATCGACAACACTATCTGCCCCGGCGTGGGTGATGGTGAGGTTGATTTCGGCAGGTACTCCAGGGTACAGCTGTAGCCCTACAGGCAAGCTGTCACCAACTTCGAAAGGAGTTCCAGGCAGCAGGAATGTTTCAACGTCCAGGCTGTTCCCGACAGTTAGATCATATGTGCCAGTGATTTCAAACATATACCCGTTTATGTCAGGTACATGACCTGACAATGCAACTACGTAGTCCCCGTCTAGCGGGAATTCGTACGCGAATTCGTTCCCCAAACCCAGTAATTGAGGTATTTCGACGATATGCCCACCCCCACCGGCAATCTGGTTATTGCCAGGTAAAATCGGTGTTCTTACTCCATAGGCACCAAGTGGTGCCGGGCCTAGGAAATCGATCTTGCCGTCAGGTCTTTCGACGGTGATTTGCAATTCACTGTTAGAGAAATCGAATTCGATAAAAGGTACCGAGGGAGTTATTCGATCAACCATTCCGAGTAGTGGGGCATAAGGATCCAAACGGTGCGACAGAGAATCGCCATACGGGTCTAAACGAGGGATCACTGGGTCATGGTTCGTGATAGTTAACGGACCGATGCCAAATTGAGATTCATTCTCTCGGGGCCACACCCCGCCACGCGTACCCTCCTGTAGAAGGTCAGCAAATAAGGTAGTCGCCAATCTCACCGGTTTCGGAGAACCGACGGTCACTGTCGAGAGAGCAACCATATTCTGAGCGCCACCCCCACTCGTCCCGAGGTTCAATAACTTTCCAGCTTCATCTACATTTGGAAAATTTCCCGGAAAATGTACCGTAAGCCACAATATGTAAGTTCCCTCAGGAGTGCCTCCATAGGTGTCTATGTTTATGTCGCAGGAAAAATCCGATATGGATTTACCGTTTTCTTGCCTCCAATTCAGCGAAGAACCATCGCAATCGTTATTGAAAAAACCCACGTTATTCATATCGGTAAGAATAGGTAACCCAGTGGGAGTCAATATATTGGAGGCGAAAGTTCCTCCAGGCCCCATCGGAAGACCATTTCCATCACCAATTATTTGGCCAGTGAAACCATAACCAATGTCGCCAAGTATCTGATCGTCAACTTTCTCAATGCCCGTTAGGATCGACAGCTGCCCGTCAATAGTTGCTCGGTCCCCGTCTTGGAATGCAATTCTCGAAAGGTTGCCCTCCACCACCCACGCTGTGTCTTGGTTCGAAACCCTCCCACCGCCTGCAAAACCATACCCATCGTTTGTTTCAGGCACTGGAATACTCAGGATGACTCCCGGAGACTTGGGCCCCTCGTTTATTAGTTGACCCTCGGCTCCATTGCTCAAATTAATTTGCTGACCTGTTGTGTCCTGTTTTACTAGTACATGGGTGCCGGGTCTGGCGGGCACACTGGCCTCAAATGCACCTGTAGAGTCAGCCCGTACCAATACAACCTCGCCCAGTTCCATGTTTGCGACCAATACTGCCGCGTCTGTTGGAACTGCTCCGGCGCCTCCGGTTACATGGGCGTACCCTTTCGAATTGTCATAGTCAATGGTTATTACTTCTGCGTCAGGTGGGGAATTGCGGCGGTAGTTCTCTGCAGCAGAAAGATAATTCCAATTAGCTCCTGAAGAATCCATAGCCGACATGGGAGATTTACCGGTATCAGAGACCGTTGTCGTAGGAGTTGGGCTAACGGTCTGTGATGATTTACTGGTATCAGAGACCGTTGTCGTAGGAGTTGGGCTAACGGTCTGTGATGATTTACCGGTATCAGAGACCGTTGTCGTAGGAGTTGGCCCAACGGTCTCTGATGCAGGTGTGATCGCAGGTATCGCCTGCGCGGTAGCCTCCACCATTGCATTCGACACCACTTCGGCCTCAGGGGTCGGGGCAACAACCTGACTCCCCCCACCGCAAGCTACCAGCAGTATGAATACTACGGATAGCAAGAGTAGTGGTGTGGACTTCAGTTTCATCGCTTCCCTCCTCTGAGATTCGCCACCTGATCAATCCCCAGAACCTCTAAATACAAGAGCACTCGAAGCGTTCGTGCTGGACGTTGCCTCTGATCGGCACACTGCCCTCATTTCAGGGCCAGATCGGCGACCGCTTTTTCGTTCAGCTCGATGCCTAGGCCGGGCTTATCGCTCAAGATCATGTGGCCGTCCTTTGGGATGACGCCGTCGCCGAACAGGTTTGCGACGTCGTCCAACGGACCCGAGAACTCGGTGGAGAACTCGTGCGGGCGGGTGCCGTTCTGGACCGTCGAGAACACGTGTAACGAAGCCATGCTGTTGATGCCAGCCTGGGGGCTGTGCGGCATCACCAGCTTGTCCAGTGTAGTGG
>JAPYSM010000118.1 GCA_029936485.1 Dehalococcoidia bacterium | reverse complement strand
TTAGGCGAACTGATACTCCCTGAGTGAGACAACGAGTTGAAGGATCTCGGTCACCTTCGCAGCTCCGCCTCGCCCGGGGCGATCGTCTTCCCAGTCAAATTCGCCAAGTTTCCGGGCGTGGTCCAGCAATTCACCCCTTGATTCATTGGGGATCGCAAGCGGACCCATCACATCTAGACAGGCATCGACCACGGCCTCAGGATCGCTGCCAGATGACTTGATACGGTCGATGATCTTCACTACGCCGGGCCGGGACAGATCACTGATCATCTCTGCCGTGAAGTTGGTGCGCTTCATCAGCGTGCCACTGTTGATCCATTCTATTCCGGAGTGCCAGCCTTCGACGCTTGGCGGATTTAGAAGCTCCTGCCCCATAAAACCGATCTGGCTGGCCCAACTCATCGTCTCCGGCACCGGGCGTTCTGCGTCCTCCACCAACCGAAGTGTTCCTATAACTACCTCGGCGGGATTCTTTACCCGTTTGAACGTGGAGTCTTTGAAGAAGTCCGAGTTGAATATTTTCTTGAGCACCGTTCCGATGTGATAGTCGCTTTCGATGAGGGCATCGGCGATGAACTGGACGGCTTCAGGATTGTTTGGCGGAGTGACCGACCACGCGGGAACCTGTTGCTCATCGGCTACGAAGAAACTATAGAGGTGACGGGCAATAAAGGCCGCCGTGGCCGGCTTGGACAAGATGATGTCGATGATCTCTTCGCCATCGAAATTGCCCGTGTGACCGAGGAAGGTCTTTTCGCCGTAATCGTGGTCGTCCGCCCGGAACTCGTAATCCCAGTCCCATCGCCCCATATGGAACCGTGGGAGCTTGTGTTTTAGCGTCCAACCTGTGAATGCCCGTGAGCACTCCCGGACATCGGTCTCGGTGTAATTTCCGACGCCCATCGTGAACAGTTCCAAGAGCTCCCGACCCCAGTTCTCGTTCACCGAATCCGCATGGTTCTCGTGATTGTCCAGCCAGTAGATCATCGCGGGACTCTGCGCCACCGCCATGAGGAGGTCCTTGTATTTACCAAGACCCATCTCACGGAACGACTCGATCATGTCTTCGATCTCATCGTAGTGATCGACTTTGGCGACGCCGGTCGCGAAAAGCTGATGGTAGAAAAGGCAGAGTTTCTCTTGGAGCGGGGCTTTTGTATTGATCATTCGCCAGACCCACGGGGCGTGACCCAGCCCGCCCATCGTTCCCGGTTTCCACCACAGTGGGTAGTAACGCAGGAACTCGTAGATATCCACGGCATCCTGAGCCCCGGGGTTCAGAAGCTCGTCGACGGTAGCTTCATAGCCGAGTTCGACCCGGCGCTCAAGCTCTTCTCTTGACGCGCCGAATCCAGCCCTGCGCATCAGGTGTGCCATTAGCGCGATGTTCTGGTCGGTCATATATATCCGGGCTCCCATCGTGAAATTGTTACCGGCAGTGTACGGTAGACACTGGTTCCATGTGGGACCCAATATGAATTTAGGACGTACCAGCCTGGACGCCTTATACATGGCCTGGTGGGCAGGACCGTGACGCGAAATAACCGCCACACACTGTCTTAAAATACGGCTCTGCGAAGGCAAAATGGATCTTCAGGTGTTCACTACCCGAGGAACTCTAAGAATACTTTGGCAACATATACACGTGCGCTTATTTCAGAAGAGCAACAGTTTTATGGATCCGTATGCCCGGTTGAAGTGTTGCTCCACCGTGCGCAGGCTAACTTCAGGTCTGTTTGCCACGACCTCGTTGTCGTAACACTCACTCACCAGTTCCAACACCTGAACTGGACGGACGGCCAACGGCCTCGTTAGATACGTTTCTCGGCTGCTGCCGGAATGCGTGCCTATGACGAATTCGGAATCTACGAGAGTAGTTGAGATTGATCCAATCACCGTGCTGGAGGGATTACCTTTGATCGGCGTCTATTTCAGGTTGGGCGGATGATGTGGAGGCTGACCAGCCCGTGTCGGAAGCTACTCGGCGTGCCGAAAAGTAGTCCTTGGCCTTACCTACAACCTCGGCGAGGGCGAGCATGGCGACCGTGGTCAATACGATCGAACCGCCCGCTGCTAGATCAGCGTAAAACGCGACAGCAAGTCCAACCCATACGCTGAGCAACCCGAACCCGATCGCCAGCAATAGAGCCGTCCGGAAGCCCCGCGCTAACCTCAGCGCCGCCAATACGGGTATCACGATCAACGCTCCCACCATGAGTACGCCAACAACCCGCATGGATGCGGTCACTGTCGCTCCGGTCAGGATGGCCAGGGCCAGGTTCGTTGCCGTCACCCGGACGCCGCTCACGTGTGCCAGATCCTGGTCGAACGCGCTCTGCGTTAGCTCTGCGTAGAACGATGCAACGAACACGATGACGAGCAACAGTAGGATTCCGATGAGCCAGAGATCGCGGTCGTTTATAGAAAGAACGGTGCCGAACAGGTAACCAAAAAGGTCGGCGTTGAAGCCGGAAGATTTACTGATCACAATTACGGCGATAGCCAGCGATGAATAAAGGAAGATTGCAAGGGCCGCATCACCGGGCAACCGGCCGCGTGACCGGAGTTGCTCTATCCCGGCAGCGGATGATGTGGTTGCTATTAACGCGACAAATGTCGGGTAGATGCTGGTCACGAAACCGATGGCGACGCCCATCAACGCAACGTGGGACAAGGTGTCAGCGATGAGGGAAAGTCGACGTAGGACGATAAATAGACCGAACGCAGGCGCGAGGATCGCGACCATCGACCCCCCGATAAGGGCCCGGGTCATGAAGTCGAACTGAAAAATCTCAGGCAAGGATCAACTGTCCTTATCTGTGCTCATGAAGGGCGTCGTGTAGGAGGACATCTACGGGAAAGCCGTACAACTCTGATAAATGCTCGCCGGTTATGTGGTGAGGTGGCCCGTGGAACACGACCGTCCGGTTGATACAGGCGCACACGGTCGCTCCCTGCATGACCGCACCTATGTCGTGCGAGATCAAAAACACGGTCATTCCATGTTCACGATTGAGCGATGAAATGAGTTCATGAAACCGATCACGCCCTACCGCGTCCACTCCGGAGACCGGCTCGTCAAGAAAAAGAAGGTCAGGCTGCCCGACGATGGCGCGCGCAATCAATGCCCGTTGACGCTGTCCGACCGACAACGATTCGATCGGTCTCCGTCGCAGGTGCGATATACCGGCGACGTCCAGCGCTTCAAGAATCTCTTTACGGCCGTGCCTGCGGAAGATAGCGAGCGGGTTGAATCCCCGGTACAACCCCTGTTCAACGATCTCCTCTACCGTCGCGGGAAAACGGGTTCCCATCCCTTCCACACGTTGCGGGACGTAACCGACCCGGGACCAGTCTCTGAACCGGGCGGAGGACTCCCCAAATAGCTCGACCGACCCCCGAGTTGGTTTCAGCAGGCCGAGGGCGAGACGGAGCAACGTGGTTTTCCCACTTCCGTTTGGGCCGAGAATGGCGGCGAAGTCGCCTTTACGGACCTGGAACGACACGTCCTCCACGGCAGGCTCTTCGCCTCCATACGAGTACCAAGTGTTCGTAAACTCACACACCACCGGGCGATCGGTCGCGAGCTCTGGCCCATATGACTCTTCAGGCCTCAGCGCCACCGATTCCATGGAATCGGTGGCGCCCATGTTTTCGTTCGGTTCGATGATCACTGCTCACATTCCAGGGCGGTCACGAGACTCGCCAGGTTCTGTTCCATAAGGGAGAAGTAGGTCTCGCCAGACTCTTTCTGGTTGCTGGTGAGGTTTTGCAGAGTATGGAGGGGAAGTGATTCGACATCCGTTTCCCGGGCCACGGTGTCGCTCAAACGGTCAGAGTCGATAGGACTCACAAGGACATACCCGATACCGCTGTCAGAAATAGCGTTGCTTAAGTCAGCGAGCGCCCGCGGGCTTGGCTCTGACTCCGGGTTGATCCCGTTTATCCCGACTGCGTTAACGCCATATCGGGCGGCCATGTAGTTGAAGCTATCGTGGGATGTGATGAATGTGTCGCGGGAGCAACTCCCAAGGCCTTCCATGAACAGGCCGTCCAGCCCAGTAAGCCGATCGACAAGCGAATCAGAGTTCGCCAGGTATACCACCCTGCCATCTGGATCGGCCTTCACGAGTCCCTCTGTAATAGCACGCGCCTGTGTGACGGCGAGAACCGGATCGAGCCACATGTGCGGATCGGTATCGTCATCGGAATCTGTAGCGACCCCGTTGGCGTCAAAATGCCGGGCGACGGAACTTGAGCTTGCCTGCACCGCGATATCGGGAGCGTCCCCGGAATCAAGTAACGCATCGATCCACGACTCAAAACCGAGACCGTTATACACGATCACATCGGCGCCAGCGATCTTGCGAAGATCGCCGGGGGTAGGCTCAAAATCGTGCGCGTCGCCACCGGAGGGAACGACCTCATCCACTTGCACCCGATCGCCGCCAATCTGACCAGTGAAATACTCAAGCGGGTACATAGACACGACCACGCGTACCGTCTCTGAACCGGCGAAATCGCCGTCAGTGGAAGCGCCGTTTTCCCCGCAGGATGTTGCGATCATGGCCAGTCCAATCGCTGCTAACGAAATGGCTAAGTAAGCTCGACTGATGAGATTTAGTATCAATACAGGTCGTGGGTTATTGAGACGGTTGAATATATACGGGGCATCAGGAAGAAGACGAACCCAGGCAACTTAGGCATCGGATGAATACCTCCATCCGATGCCCGACGATCTCGCCTTCGATCTCCCGGGTGAGGGATCTGAGGAAGCGTTCCACGGTGGTGTCACGAAACTCTTCGACGGCCCCGCACGAGGTGCAGACAGAATGGTGGTGGTGTTCAAGCCGTGACGGGCTGTACATCGGCGTGCCATCAGGCAGCGCCAGTTTGCAGAGCACGTCTGCTTTAACCAGTAGTTTCAGTGTCCTGTAAACAGTGGCGCGGCCGACGCCTTCGAGTTCGCCCGCAATATCTTCTGCCGAGAACCCGCCGTCCCTGCGCTCTATGGCCGCGACAACCTGCCGCCGCTGGCCTGTAATTCGGAGACCGGCGTCTTCCAGGGCGGCGATAACGTCCGGTTGTGATGTTCGGGTACTGATCATTGTGAAGCAGTTGAGCTTTTCGGGGATTCAAAAGTTATTGATAGTAAGTATCAACTATCAGATGCATAAGGCGATGTTATGCCGGGCAACGCCATCAGTCAATCAGGTCAACGGCCGGTGAGGCGTGACAGTTCGTTCTGTGCGAGAGCTCGACTCTCGGGATTGGTGAACCCGTAAGCCAGGGCCCGTGTGAGGTCCTGAATAGCATCATCCGTGTTGCCCTGCTGCGACTCACCGAGTCCCTTGATCAGGTAAAGAATGGCCAGCGAGTCGTTCTCGGGATCAGCGAGCAACGCCCGTCGTGCGAGCGAACTGGCCTCGTCAAAACGTTCTTCCAGAAGTGCCGTTATTGCACGTCCCGTCAAGTTTTCCGTGAGATCTCTGTTGCCATCCGAGTCTCCGAGTGAAATCAGCACGGTGATCAGTATCAGCACGGCAAATGCGGTGACCGTCGCCGTACCTATAGTCGCCATACTGGCCTGTCGAACCACAGCTTGAGTGCGCACAAGACGACGATTCAGGCCGTACGTGATTTCGGTAGTGGCACGCGGTGAGAGCCTGAGTGCGATCGCCGTTCCGGCTATCAGCCCACCCAGGTGTGCCCAGTTATCGACCCCGGTAGTTGTGAGACCCAGCGACACGTTGACGATGATGATGAGCGCGAGACCGCCGAGTGATCCGGGTGCGGACGACCCCAACAGAGAGCGGTTCAGGTACAGGTAGACCGCAAACGCGCCCAGCATTCCGAATATCGCCCCGCTGGCGCCCGCGCCCACGGTCGGTCCCGCCGCATAACTGGCAACGTTTCCGGCAACGCCGGCAGCGAGATAAAGCGCTAGGAACGCACGCCAACCATAGGAACGCTCGACGATACCCCCGAATATCAACAGGGAGATGCTGTTAGCCAGAAGATGGAACGCCCCGATATGCATGAACACCGGCGTAACCAGACGCCAGTAATCGCCGTCCGCGATATCGGGGCCGTATTTAGCGCCGTACTTGATCAACACCTCAACGTTTTCGGAACCACCAGCCAGTTCGAGTAACAGGAAATACGCCACATTGATCGCAAGCACGGTCCACATGGCCGGATTGGCGCTCAGCATCTTGGACAAACCGCCACCTTCCGGCCCTCGCTGGAACGGACTCCGTTCAAACATTCAGTTGTCTCCTGTGACCTTTTTCGTCTCTTGTGTTGTATCGATTTGAGGGAGTCCGCAGCAAGTATCGAAACCTCCGACGTATTTGAGGTTCATACCGGGGGAGGCGGCGGCGCAATCGGCCTCGCAATGATCCCCGAGGAGCGTTACGACTTTGTCCTAGTAGACCTGATGATGTCGGTCATGGACGGTTTTGAAGCTCTGCGGCAGTTACAAGACATGGGCGCCGATTCCGGGTCCTATCGTGTGTCCCTCCTGAGGGGAATGGTTGATCCCGTACTCCAGGCAAACGCACGCGAGTTTGGTGGCGACGTGATCCTGTGCAAACCACTTCGGCTGGACGATCTTCGACGCCTGTTTGTAGATGAACCGGATCCTTTCTAAATTGCCGGGCCCTGATCCACTCAGATCACGATTTATTCCACAGCCGCTCCAGGTGATACCGGGG
>JAPYSM010000117.1 GCA_029936485.1 Dehalococcoidia bacterium | reverse complement strand
CGCACGCTGTATGGCTTGAGGGCGAGCACAACCTGGTCAGCCCGCCGAACATTGCGGATATGACGCGCGCCGCAGACCTTGCGAATACGACCTCGATCGTCAGGGTCAACAGGGTCGAAGAAGGCCTCATTTATCAGGCTCTGGACCTTGGGGCGCAGGGAGTTGCCGTTCCACACGTAGACACCCGTGAGGACGCCGAAACCGTGGTACGGGCGGCCAAGTTCTCGCCGCTCGGCAAACGCGGTATGTACGGAAGTCGCCAGGGGCTTGGCGATCCGGATTTCTTCAAAAAGGCCAACGACGAAACGATGATTATCGTGTTCATCGAAGATGTGATTGCATTGGACAATCTGGATGAAATCCTGAAGGTGGACCACATAGATGTATTCCTCGTCGGCCCGGGCGACATGTCCCAGTCGATGGGCCACCTTGGCGATCCATTCCATCCTGAGGTGACGCGTGCTCTTGAAGACGCCGTTCGCAAGATCGTCGCCGCTGGCCGGACTGCCGGGACGGTAGGCAATCACGAGAACGTGGCCAGGTACATGGAGTTGGGCGCGCGGTTTTTCCTGACCAATCCATTGCCTTGGATTGGCGCCGGTTACGAAGATCTACGTCAACGAGTAGGCGCGGAGCGTTGAATTTGCAAAACCACTGGTTTTTAGTGATGAGTACCGCAGCCGTCGCGATTATTGCGGTGGCATGCGGTGGCAGTAATCCCAGTTCCGATCGAAACCTCGGAGACGTGCTTGTCCTCACGCCGACTCCGGCGCCTGTGAACTGCATAGATCCCTACCCTGCCAGCGCGCCGACATTTGACGACGATGACGCTATCGCGTACGAGACGCTTCCTTCCGGTGTTGCTGTTTTTGATCACCAAGTGGGTAATGGATCAGCGCTGGAGATGGACAGCAACATCAGCGTCCATTACACCGGGTTCTTTGACGATGGCTGTGTTTTTGATACCAGCCATACAAGGGGCGCTCCCGTGACGTTCAAGCTCAACAACCTGATTCAGGGCTGGCAGATCGGAATGGCGGACATGCTTGAAGGCGGCAAACGCCGGATTCGTATTCCTTCCGATCTTGCGTACGGCGATGCCGGATTCAATATCTCCGGATTCGTTATTCCCGGTGGCGCAACGTTGATTTTTGAAGTGGAATTAGTTGAGGTGGTCCAGTAGATATCTGAGCCAGTGCACCACGATGAACAGATGACACCTTCCCCGATAGACCGCGCCCGAGTGCAGTCCGTAATCTTGGACATGCTGGCCGCTGAGCAGTTTTGTGAACGCGATGAACTGCTGGACGGACAAGTTCACGTCGTCGAAGCCGAACCGGTAGATCCGGAGACGCAGTGGGTGACTGGTGGCCGCTGGTTTGATATTCCCCGGCCTTATTTCAGCCTCGTATCGATGGGCGTCGGCGGTGTAGTAACGGCGTCGCCAGAGTTGATATCGTGGGTCCGTCCGTTATACGAAGGCGTTAATCGTGACGAGATGATGGAGCCAGTGCGCATTGCCGAGGTCTCTAACCGCATGGCGGAGCACGGCCAGAAAACGTTTGGTCCGTTCCCCCGATGGGTGTGCGCAGAGGAAGATCTCAAGGAATACGCAGCACCGGCGGGCTACACAATCGAGCTTCGGGACGATGAAGACGATCGGCACTCCGTTATGAGTCGACAGGCAATCAGCCGGAGACCCGGAGAGCACACCACACACCAGTTCCGGGTCGTGGCGATCGGTTCAGACGGCCCGATCGGTTCCGCGGGAGTTACCTCGGACGGTGAAGGGCTGTACCAGATACACATCGCCATAACGGAAGAGCATCGTGGGCGCGGGTTGGGGCGTGCCCTCACTTATGCGATAACGCGCGCCACGTTCGATCATGGAGCTGTGCCCTACTACGGAACTACGTCGGTCAATACGTGGTCTATGCGGACAGCCATCGCCTGCGGTTTCTACCCGTCATGGGTGCACCTGTTCTCCCGTGACGTGCGCCCCGGTTAAGTTCGGTACACGAAATTCGAGGACTCGGCGTGTAACATCTAGCGCCTGATATCCAAAATCGGGGACCCGAACCCCGTCCACGATGGCGAGGCCACGCAAAAAATGCTCGGCGATTTCGAAATATTCCCATTTACGGCCCTTGAAGAGGTCGAGATGTTGGTTCGCATATCGCTTGCTGCGCTCGTGGGCGGCATGATCGGGTACGAACGGCGACGCTCGTCGGCCCCGGCCGGTATTCGCACGCTCGCGCTGGTATCTATGGGATCCGGCATCTTCACCGTGATCTCGATATTCGCCTTCAGCACCATCGAGGGCGAATTCGTACGTGACCCTGCACGGATCGCGGCCCAGGTTGCGACCGGTATCGGATTCATCGGCGCGGGCACGATAATCCGCTCCGGGACCAGCGTGCGGGGCCTCACAACCGCCACTGGTATCTGGGTAGCAGCAGCACTGGGAATGGCCGCCGGATCCGGGCTTTACGTGCTGGCTGTTGGAGGAGCGCTCCTGGCGATGGTGATCCTCGCCTTCTTCCCGAGAAAACCTAGTCACGAGAATGGCGACGATGAACACGACGACGAAGGCGTCCAGCTTTGAACGGCTCGAAGTTTCTAGTGCTGGGATCAGCACCCTGCACCATAGCCAGTAACCGTGCCGCCTGATTCCGGGTCCCCACTGCTCGATTCACGCGACCGCATGATCACGGTCTTCGTAGCGGCGGCCGGGCTGTTCCTCGTCGCTCTGGATTTCTCGATCAACGTGTCCCTGCCCGCGATGCGAGATTCACTCGGGGTATCACTAATCTCCGTGCAGGGAATCATCATCTTTTACCACGCCAGCCGAAGCGGCCTGGGCCCGGCGGCCGGAGGACTGGGCGATGCTTTCGGTCTGCGGCGCGTGTTCCTCTGGGGCGTCGTCGCGTACACGGCCGCCGTGGGTCTCATCGCATTACAGGATTCACTTGGCGCCGTGGTCGCGCTCCGCATCCTGCAGGGAGTCGGGGCGGCGATATTATTCACCACCGGACCGGCGCTCGTCGTACGGGCGTTCGGTCCGAAGCGGCGTGGCACGGCACTTGGTGTAACACTGGCGGCCGTGAGCGCCGGTCAACTCACAGCGACACTCGGGGGTGGTTATCTGTCCGAGACGATCGGATGGGAGGCTATTTTCTACGCCCGCGTGCCCATCGGCGTGGCCGTTCTGGCGGCTGGCCTGTTTGTGCTCTCACGTGATCCCGCGAGTGGAGACCGAAGATTCGACTGGTCTGGCGCGATCGTACTGTACGGGGCGCTGTTCGCATTCGTTTCGGCGATATCTTTCGCGCGACTGGACGGCCTGATGTCCGGGCTTGTGATCGCGCTGGCGGTGCTGACGGCGCTGCTGTTCGCAGGGTTCAAATTCCTGCAGAAACGCGTCAAACGCCCGATGCTTCCGAGAGCGCTGTGGACCACGCAGGGGTTTGCCGTAGGTGGGATTTCCAACTTGCTTTTGTTCATGGCCAGCTTCCTCACATGGTTCCTGTTCCCGTTCTTCATCACGGACGTGCTCGGCAGGGACGTCATGGTAGTCGGTTCGATGCTAGCGGTCGTTGCGGGCGCATCCACGATCGGTTCAATAGCAGGGGGTTGGCTGGCGGACCGGATCGGAGATCGTGTCGTTACCGCCTCAGGGGCCGGAATCACGGCCCTCGGTCTTGTATGGATCTCCGGGCTGAACGCCGAATCATCGCTACCCGGCATCGCAATGCGCGTCGGGCTTGCCGGTGTGGGATTCGGGTTGCATCAGGCGGCTGTCTACTCGCTGGCGATGCGTAAAACCCAACCTGAGCACGCCGGTGCTGGATCAGCCGTTCTGGCCGTGGCGCAAACACTTGGCACCCCGCTATCGATTTCGTTCGGGATGGTGATCTTTACGTGGCGCGAGGACGATGCCATCGACGCAGGAGTGCTGGCCACAGACGCATTCGTCGGCGCGTTTCACGACGCCTACCTCGCGGCAGCCGTGATCGCTGTACTGGCAGGGCTCGTGGTGATGACCGTGAGGCGACAACGCGTGTAGGTTCGCGGCTTAACCCGGCTGCACCAGTTCTCCAAGCGGCCTACCGGTAAGCGGCGGACACAACCTCTGTCGCCTCTACGGCCAGATCTACACCTAACGTCGGGAGACCGATCAGCGTCCAGGCAATCGAGGAACGCCGAGCACTTCCGAAGCAGCCGACAGCTCTGCATCACCAGCGTCTCCGGAATGGCCTCGCTCTCAGGGGCAATCTCGCCGAACTCGCCCTGCGTGGCACAATCAACGTGAACTTCCACGCCAGACGCCGCATAGTGTGAGATGGTCGATCCCATCCCGAATGTCTCGTCGTCCTGGTGAGCGACCGTGAAGGTCATTCGGAGAGGTGCGGGTGACGAGAGCACCGTTCCTTCTACGGCCGTGCGGCGGTGCAGGGAATCTGTGGGCCAGGTTCAGCCGACGATCTCAGTCGATCACACGTGGAAATTTTAAACTTCGATGCCGAATCAGGCCGTCCGCGCAGTAAGATCGCCCGGTGCCGACAGTCCGCGGTCGCGCCATGTCCGAAGAAGAAATTCCGTCAACATAAATCCGGGGAGACGATGTTCCATGAAGATCACACGGGTCGAACCGATATTTCTGGACAAATTTCTGCTCGTAGAGATCGAAACCGATGAGGGGAGTATCGGGCTCGGGGAATCTGGCTCCTGGGGATTTCTGGAGGCTTCCGGGGCGGCCATTGAGAAGTTCGGTCGCTACTTGATCGGCAAAGACCCGCTTTTAATTGAACACCACTGGCAGTACATGTACCGCTTCTCCCATTTCCGTGGTGCAGCGATCATGGGTGCGCTCTCTGCTGTCGACATCGCCCTCTGGGACATCGCAGGCAAGCACTTCAACGTTCCCACCTACGCCCTCATGGGCGGCAAGGTCCGAGAGAAGGCACGCGTCTACTACCACGTGTTCGGCGACACGACGGAAACCCTCGTTGCGGGAATCGTTGACGCCAAGGCTCAAGGCTTCACCGCAGTAGGCCACCTCACGCCGTTCCTGGACGAGGACCGAGACGTGCCCTACTTCAAGACCCACGCGAACAAGATCGGCGACGCCATCGATACGGTCCGCAAATACAGGGAGGCCGTAGGCAACGACGTAGACCTTTGTATCGAGATCCACAGGCGCCTGACACCCGCCGAGGCAGTTCAGTTGGGGCTCGGCATCGAGGAGTTCCATCCCTACTTCTACGAAGACCCTGTGACGCCGGACAATTTCGACGAGATGGCGTACGTGGCGGACAAGATCAACATCCCGATAGCGACCGGAGAGCGATTCACCACACTGTGGGAGTTCCAGATGCTGCTGAACAGGAGCGCCGTCCAGTACGTGCGGCCCGATGTTTGCATGGTGGGCGGAATCAGTGGCGCCAAGAAGATTGCAGCGCTGGCAGAAGCGCACCACGTAGGCGTCGTGCCCCACAACCCGTTATCGCCGGTATCAACCGCCGCCTGTCTGCAGATAGCGGCCTGTATCCCAAACTTTGCCCTTCAAGAGTACCCGACCGGCGAGGACGTGTTCCCGAAGATCGACATGGTCGACAACCCGGCCGAACACGACGGCACCGGGTATCTGATGATCTCGGATCGCCCGGGAATTGGCATCAATCTGAAACCGGGCGCCCGCGAAAACATACCAATGACGCCTCGAGAGGTGATCACCCGATTGCACGCAGACGGGAGTGTGATGGATCAATAGGGTCCAACGGGCCGTTTATTTGGATGAACATTGCGGTGTGAGCTGCAGGTTTTCTATCGATTTCGGTTCTTGACTTGGTTTGAGCGTGAGGTGAGAATCCGGGCGGATGTCCGAAACCTGCGATCCCCGTGTGACCGAGGAGGTCTGATTGCTCTACGAACTGCGAATTTATGAGTGCTTCGGCGGGCGGTTGCCCGCGCTCCACAAGCGGTTCAACGATCACACAACCGAGATCTTTGAACGACACGGCATCAAGAACATTGGCTACTGGACCAACGAAGTTGGACCGTCCAGCGTAGAGCTTATCTACATGATCGCTTTCGAAAACTGGGGTCAGCGTGAACGCGCATGGACATCGTTCCAGAACGACCCTGAATGGGCGAGGGTTCGAGCAGCATCTGAAGAGGACGGACTAATTGTGAAGAACGTCCGGAATCAGCTACTCAAGCCGACCCCATACTCACCTCTGCAGTAAGAACCCGATTGATGTCTCCGGCCACTTCACGGCCGACCATCGACCACTACCGAGGAATACGCCCGGTGATCTAGACCGGGCCAATCCGTAAATCCAACCCGCGAAGAAAGGGAACAGCCCCATGCCCGTAATGGACAAGCTAAAGAATCTCTCCGGAACGGCCGCCATTGTCGGCGTCGCCGAGTCGGACAAGATTGGCCGGACCCCGGACAAGGGCCCGCTGGAGTTGCATGCCGAAGCCGGACGAAACGCCCTCGCGGACGCCGGAATCGACAAGAGCGAGGTCGACGGTGTTTTCACCGCCGGCTACTCGACATATGACGTCGCCGAGTACATGGGCATCACGCCTCATTTCACGGACTCCACATCCGTTGGCGGCTCTTCATTCGTAATCCACATCGCCCACGCAATCGCTGCCATACAGGCCGGCTACTGCGAAGTGGCGCTAATCACCCATGGGCAGACCGGTCGATCTGACCGCGCCCGTGCGGGCGGCAATCCCGGACTGCCTAGTGCCCAGTACGAGACCCCGTACGGCATCATCGGCCCGCCGGTCGCCTACTCGCTGGCCGCAAACCGTTACATGCACCAGTACGGCGAAGACCGGACGCGTGAGGCGATGGCAAACATTGCCGTCTCCACCCGCAAGTGGGCCAACATGAATGAGAAGGCCTTCTTCTATGACACGCCGATGACTTTCGACGAGTATCACGACTCTCGCTGGATCTCATGGCCGTTCCACCTGCCGGACTGCTGTCTGGTGACGGACG
>JAPYSM010000116.1 GCA_029936485.1 Dehalococcoidia bacterium | reverse complement strand
CCCAGATGGTTATCTGGAAACACGCCTTTAAGAACGCACTCATCCCGCCGCTTACTCTGTCTGCATTGATCCTGGTTGGTTTCATCACCGGGACGGTTGTTGTGGAGACCGTGTTCACCTGGCCGGGACTTGGCAGGCTGGCCGTTACTTCAACCAACGAAAACGACTTCCCGGTAATGACCGGCGTGGTTCTCGTGTTTGCATTGATGTACGTGATCATCAACCTGATCACGGACCTCACCTACGCAGTCGTGGACCCACGAATCCGGATCGGTTAGAGGGGATCAACTCTTAATGGCAACAGAAGTATCTACAGGCGACGCAACTGCGTTTGCGGTCGTCGGACGGGCACAGCAAAAGAACCGTGCACAACGGATCTGGGGTTTCCTCGGTGACTGGCCGGTCCTTCCGATCATCATGCTGTTGATCCTCGTGGTCATGGCGCTCTTGGCTGACACCCCGTTTTACGGCGGTGTCACCGGGTTCAACCCGGAACTCCCGTCGCTCTCGGACCGAAACGCGGCGATCAACTCGGACGCAGACCTCAAATCCTACGAGCGGGCAGTGGCGAGGGCCGAGAAAAACGGCAATCCAATTCCGGCTAGGGGGCACTTCTGGCTCGGCGCCGATCAGTTCGGCCGCGACATCCTGACCAGGATCATGAAGGGAGCTCAGATCTCCCTCGTCATCCTTACGATCGCCGTTACCGTCGGCATGGTGTTCGGCACCACGTACGGAGTAGCCGCCGGTTACTTCGGCGGGATCTTGGACGAGGCGTTAATGAGAGCGCTGGACGTGTATTTCTCGATACCGTTCATCTTGTTAGCCCTCGTGGCGGTGATCGTCTTCGGGCAAAGTATCACCGTGATGCTTGTGCTGCTGGCGCTCTTGGCGTGGCCCCCGTTTGTACGAAACGTGCGTGCGGAGGTCCTCAGCCTCAAGGAGCGTGAGTACGTGGCTGCGGCCCGGGCGACCGGCGCCTCAGACGTGTGGATCATGTGGAAGCACATCGTGCCAAACGTGATCAACACCGTCATCGTGATCGCCACCCTCCGCGTGGGTCAGCTGATCCTTGCGGAAGCGATTCTCAGCTTCCTCGGAGCTGGCGTGCCGCCGCCCACCCCGACATGGGGGGCGATGGTGGCTGAAGGCCGCGACTACCTGGCTTCCGCCTGGTGGATTTCGTTCTTCCCGGGTGTCATGATCTTCTTGCTGGTGATGTCTCTTAACTTCATCGGCGACTGGTTCAGGGACAAGTTCGACCCGAGGCTTAGAAACTCGGTCTAACCAAACGACCAAAAATCAGAGAACATAAAGAGGGCCACGCCATAACGGCGTGGCCCTCTTTATTGGCAGGCACGCCTGCACCTTGTTCTGACCAAGTCCTGAAACTAGTGGGTGGACCGGGGTCATTATGGAGAATGTGCCTCTGGAGACCTCGTAGGGGCGGGGCTTGCTCCGCAATTCCAGTCCCCAACGCCCTATCCGCACCCTCCCCGGGCGTATTCCATACGCTCCTACAGGGAGCGTCAGCAGCGTGAACTGCGCCGCCACAATCCCGAGAAACGGCAACAGCCATCGCTTGGTTGACCCCAAATCTCAACGGCGTCGACCACGATGAGTCCGGGGCTGTTGTTTGTTCTTGTTCCGAGCCCTACACATCGCCAACAACGTCAGGGCGATAACCAGAGCGCCAAGTAGTCCGAACGTGATGATTTCGTCGGTGTAACCTCCTCCAGCGCCGTGGAGGAGAATACCCGGACTACCGTTACTCATCACTTAGTTCTTTCTAGCGCCAGTAAGGTCGATCATGATAGCGAACATGATCTGGGAATTCAGGATTTAGTTAACACATGAATACCCGTAATTCCGGGTGTGTTCTGACCTACCAACGAGTTGATCTGAGTGTCCAAGGCCTTTATTGGCGGGTTCCGGATAGGCGGCAGGCCTGTCTAGCCAAAGGTTAGTGGGCTTCTGCGCACTCGTACATAGCGCATCCCGCCATCCTTCTCACATTGTGAATCTGATACGACACCCCTCCTCCAGACCTCCTGGAAACGATTGGCCTGCATCAGGAGGGTATTAGAACCATCACCCCATCGTAACGACTATTTTTACGGCCCCGTCTTCCCGTTTCCTAGCGGCGTTGAAGGCTTCATCTATGCGAGACAGCGGAAACGAATGTGTCACGACTTCGGTCATATCTATCGATCCTTCGTTTATCCATTTCAGCGCCTGTCGGAAGCTGGATAGCTCCAGTTCGTCCTGTGCCCCTAACGGGCTGTAAGCGGCGATTCTCTTGCGGAAGAAGGTGTCGAAATCGAACGGTATCGATGCGGCGGACTGCGGCACGCCAAACCAGACGACCTGACCGTCCGGGCGAACCAAGTCCATCGCCTGGCCGTGCGTCTCTTTCGTGCCAATCGCCTCGACAACCACGTCCGCACCCTCGCCTGTCAGATCAAGGACAGCGCGTGTGGCTGCGTCAAATGTCTCGCCAATACGATCATCGGATCCGAAACCTGCTCCGACCTCAAGTCGGTGTGCGATCGGGTCGATTGCGATCACACGATTCGCGCCGAGGTGCTTCAAGACAAAGTTCCAGAACAGTCCGGCAGACCCCTGTCCCATCACGACACATGTCTGCCCGAGCAGGTTCGACAATCGCTTGGCGGCGAAGATCACCGTCCCGAGTTGTTGGGCCATCAAAAGGTGGTCCGGTTGCTGATCTGAGGCTTCGGGAAGTGCCGTCAGAAAGTTGGTGCCAACCACCTGGTACTCGGCAAAGCAAAGAGAGTCCCAGATCGCCGGCGTCACCAGCACACGGTCGCCGGTCTGTAGATCAGTGCCGTTGGCCTCTACGACGGTCCCGATGCCCTCATGCCCCGGGTAGCCCGGCCGCAGCGGGTACTCCTCCACTAGCCACCCGTAATCGACGATATGCAGGTCGCTGCCGCAGATCGACGCCAGCTCCATCTTCACGAGCACCTGTCCGTCCGTCGACGTTGGAACAGGGACCTCGGTAATGCGTACATCCCCTTTGTCGATGGCTTGCATGGCGAGCATTGATTGGGTCAATTGAGCTCCTTGGTTTATTTACGGTGGGAGGAAGCAAGTTTACGCGGTCAAGGCCGGGAAGCGGATCTTATTGATGTCATTCTGAACTCGATTCAGGGCCCGTTGGTCAACAAATACGAGATTAATTCAGGTTCCAGGGACAATAACCACGAACCGATCGGTTGATCGAGACTGTTGATGACGTAGTGTCGGATCCTGAATCGAGTTCAGGATGACAGTCCGCAGCGACGAACATATTTTCTCCCTCTCCCCGACGCGAGAGGGGGCCACCGTGAGGGGGCGGTACAAGCCTCCCCTCTACTCGTACTCCGCCAACTGATCCCCGTGCGCCGTCCACATCTCGTCAAACATCTCTCGGATGCGATCCATCGGTAGCGATGCCGCGGTCAAGGGGTCCAGCATCACCGCATGTACTGCCGCCTCGCGGTCCTTTTCCAGAACGGCCTGGACCGCCAGCTCCTGGACGTTAATGTTGGTTCGATTCAGCGCCGCTAACTGCGCCGGAAGCGCGCCGACAGACATCGGGTGAAGACCGAGACGGTCCACCAGGCACGGCACCTCCACGCAGGCCTCCGCAGGCAGGTTCGATAACAAGCCGTCGTTCGGAACGTTGCCGTTGATCACCGTCGTGACGCCCGTTTCCATCGCCGCCATGATCCGGCAGGCGTACTCGTCGGACGCCTCCGCGGTCAGCGGCTCATCGCCTGAGACCTCGGAACGCATGGTGGCAAAGTAGGCCTCGTTCCGCTTCTCTAGTCGAGCCAGGTCCACCTCAATCGCATTCAAATTCATGTCCGACATCACATCCGGGTACTGCCGGAAGTAAGGCACATACTCGGACATGTGGCGGGTCGATTCCGTGACAAAGGTTCCGAACTGGCGCATCACCTCGAACCGCACCGGGTCCTGCGCGTATGTCTCGGAATCGTCGAGAGCATCCCAGAGCGCTTCGTATGCGTCCTCGCCATTGCGTTCAAATCGCAGGAACCAAGCCATGTGGTTGATGCCGGCCACCCACGCCGTCACCTCTTCCCGGGGAGCCCCGATGTAGTCGGCCAACACCTGTGTCGTCCGCTGGACGCTGTGACACAGGCCGACGACCTTGATATCGGCCGCCTCATCGATAGCCCAGCAGGCCATCGCCATCGGGTTCGTATACTGGAGCAGCCACGCGTCCGGGCAGTACCGCTCTATGTCGCGCGCCACGTCCAGCAACACAGGGATAGTGCGCAGCGCCTTGAACACGCCGCCCGGGCCGATGGTGTCTGCGACCGACTGGTCGACCCCGTATTTGAGCGGTACACCCTGGTCGATCTCCAGATCGTCGCCGACACGGATCGTGGTGAGAACGTAGTCCGCTCCGTCCAGCGCTTCGGCGCGGTCCTGCGTCGCCGTGATTGTCATACCCACGCCGGTGTCGCGACCAAGCCTCTCCGCAAACGGGGTGATGATATCCAGCCGCTCTGAGTCGATGTCCATCAAGACGACATCTGAATCGGCCAGCGAGGGTGTGGACACGACGTCCTGCAGAAGTCGACGGGTGAAGACGACGCTGCCCGCGCCAACGATCGCTATTCTCGGCAAATTTCTATCTCCGGTCTGACTGCCCATTTCGGGCGAGATCAATCTTGCTTATCGGGTCCGCCCCATTCTTCTCGAAGCAACCCGTACAGCAATGTATCCCACCAGCGGCTCTTGAAGTACTCGTTATCTCGTAGTCAGCCCTCCGTTCGAAGTCCCGCACTTCCTCCACCATGCATCCGGTCCACAAGTCGAAACGGAGGTAGCGCAGGTCGGGCTGGTATGCCAGGACATCGGGCCAGTCGTCCATCGTGAACTCACGGAGGACTCGCCGTTGGGTTGTAATGTGCATGTGCCTTGACCGATTGGTCTCTGTTTGGCGGAATGTGTTCCTGATATGAAAAACGTGGATGCCAAGCGCGACCCACACCTAGACCCTCTCCCCTTACCAGGGAGAGGGCTTCAAAGTGCCCCTCCTAAAGTAGGAGGGGGGGGGTAAGGGGGTGGTTTTTTCAACGATCAACGATCCCCAGCGGACTATACTCGCCGCCATCCTGCTCATGTCGTCCGGCACATAAAAGACAGCAAGCAAGAACGAGGTCCAACGAATGGCTGATTCCAGCCGTGTAATCATCAAGAACAGCCACGTCATCGACGCGACGTCCCAGGAGCCTCGGGAGTTGACGGTAGTGGTCGAGGGCACAGACATAGTCGATCTTCTGCCGCCCGGATCGCCGGTCTCAAGCGGCAACGCCCAAGAGATTGACCTGCGAGGCAGCTGGTTGTTGCCAGGGCTGTGGGACGTTCACACGCACATCGGGCGCGGCATCCCGGATCCGGGCTGGCGGGACGAGAGCATCGCCGAGCGCACGACGCGCGCCGGACGTGACTGCATGAACGCTCTCGCACTCGGCATTACTGGGATGCGGGTGGTCGGCGAGCGCGAGTATGTGGATGTGGCCTGGAAGCGGGCGTTCGATTCCGGTCTGTTCATCGGCCCATCGCTCTTCACCTGCGGCTGGTTCATCACCACCACCGCGGGCCACTTTTTACGTTCCGGAACTGCGAAGGAGGTCGACGGCCCGACGGAGTTCCGGCGCGCCATTCGGGAGAACATCAAGAACGGTGTCGACTTCATCAAACTAAACCTGACTGGCGGGATTATGGGCCCGCCGTGGGACGGCATGCAGAATACTTTCCCGACGCCGGACGAAATCGATGCGGCATTCGAGATATGCCACCAGCGCGGCTTCAAGGTGGTAGCGCACGCCGGTGGAAACCACGGCATCAAGACGGCGATCGCGCACGGCGCATGGACACTGGAGCACGGCTATGTGCTGGACGATGAGGCGGTTACGATGATGGCGGAGGCGGGAACGTACTTCGTTCCGACACTGGGTTTGAGCCACCTGAATCGGGGACCGGCGTACGCAGAATCTGAGGTTGAACATGCGTGGTCGGAGGCCCACCCTGCCCCGCCCGACTACGCCGCCCGTGCGGTTGTTGCAGCCGAGGCGCACGCAGCCGGGTTCAAGAAGGCGCTCGATGCGGGGGTACCGATCGCCAACGGATCAGACCTCGCCCTACCGGACGGTGGACTGCTGGAGCTGGCCCAGCTTGTGAGGCGCGGCATGACGGAGTGGCAGGCGATCGTTGCCGCCACCAAAACATCGGCCGAGGTATGCGAGGCGAGTGACCGGCGTGGAACCGTCGAGATCGGCAAAGCGGCCGATCTGCTAGCGATAGGCTCGAACCCGCTCGAGGACATCGAGAATGTGCGTGACGTAAAGCTGGTGATGAAGGACGGCCAGATCGTGGTGCGGAACTGAGCACTCACGATTCACGCTGGTCCCAGAGCGTATGGCCGAATGTCACTGCGATCGGCGCATTCAGCCTTTTCGGGGGCGCCGTGGCCGCGACGCGCGTCGTGGCACAGGATATCCCGCCGTTCACGCTGGCAGCGGTGCGGATCGGCATCGGAGCCGCTGTTCTGTGGGCGCTCGTGCTGTTGTTCCACAGGTACGGAATGCGGGTGGAGCGGCGGGACTGGAGGTTGTTTTTCGTCCTTGCCGCCTTCTACTTCACGGCCTTCCCGCTTTCGATGGCGTTCGGATTTCAGGTGACTGAGGCGTCCCGCGGCGCACTGCTGATGGCCACTTCGCCTATCTGGAGCGTGGCACTGGGCCGGATCACCGGGCACGAATCGCTGATAAACCGTCAATATCTTGGGGTCGCCATATCGGTTGTCGGCATCGGATTGGTGTTTGGCGAGAGCGCCCTGTCCCCGGCCGAGAGCGGCGGCGAAACAGCGAGCACCCTGGCGGCGATAGGCGGCGCATTGTTGCTGCTGTTTGCGGCGGCTTGCGTGGGCATATACGGGGTCGCATCGCAACCGGCGTTCGCCCGGTACTCGGCGTTGAACGTGAGCGCATGGACCATGCTGATCGGCGTGACGATGCTG
>JAPYSM010000115.1 GCA_029936485.1 Dehalococcoidia bacterium | reverse complement strand
GTATTTATCGCAGTGTCACCTCAGGGCGGTGCCGACTACTGCGAGACTCACCCCGACGAAGCCCATCTTTTGAACGTTGAGTCCACGCGGGCTATCGCCGAGAACTCACGCAAATGCGGAGCGCGCGTCGTCTATTACTCATCAGACTACGTGTTTGACGGTGAAAGTGGTCCCTATACAGAAGATGACGAACCGTCCCCGATAAATGTGTATGGGAAGACGAAGGTGGAGGCTGAGAACGTAGTCCGCTCCATCTGTTCAGATGCCCTGATTATTCGAACCACGGCCGTGTTCGCCTGGGACAGGACATCGCCGAATTTCGCTATGCAGGTGTGGGATAGTCTCCAGGCCGGGAGAACTTTGCAGGTCCCGGACGATCAGATTGGCAACCCAACCCTGGCCTCTTATCTGGCCGAAGCAAGCGTGCGACTGGTCCAGCAATCAGAGACCGGCGTGATCAACGTGGTGGGTAAAGACCTAGTCGCGCGTTCCACATTTGGAAAAGCTCTTGCTCGTGCAATGGCCGTGAACCCGGAACTGATACACCCATCTCCAACATCGGATCTGTCCCAACCAGCGAACAGGCCGTTAAACGCCGGCCTGAAAACCGACAAGCTCGAGAGGGTTCTTGGAACGGAGGCTCCCAGCCTCAGCGATTCGCTGAAGACGTTTAGGCGCAACTGGCGAAGTGCGACCCACACGCCGCAGACCGTGACTTCCGTTTCAGAAGAGGCGTCGAAGCTGAAGGGTGAAATCCTGGACCGTGTGTCCGACTACTACCGGTTGGTGCACGGTCCCGAAAAGTTCGTTCCTTTCGAGTCACGTGTTCAGTACGCCGGCAGAGTGTTCGGGGAAGAGGAGATGCGGAATCTCACCGACTCCTCACTAGATTTCTGGCTCACGCTGGGACCGTACGGAGACCTTTTTGAAAGCCGGATGCGCCGATATTTTGGTTCGGCATCATTCACGCTCGTCAACTCTGGCTCTTCCGCGAACCTGACAGCGATTCTGGCTCTGATGTCTCACCAGCTTGATAGGCCGCTGGTAGCCGGGGATGAGGTCATTACCCCTGCTGTCACGTTCCCTACGACCCTTGCTCCACTCGTACACGGTGGAATGGTCCCCGTATTTGTGGACTGCAATCTGGGCACGTACAACATTGACCCCGACCAAATCGAGGCGGCGATATCGGACAAGACCCGCGCCTTATTTGTGCCCCACACGCTTGGTAATCCGTGTGATATGGATGTGATTACGGACGTAGCGAAACGTCACGACCTGTTCCTGGTGGAGGACAGCTGTGACGCCCTTGGGGGGCGATTCAACGGTCAATTGGTCGGTACCTTCGGGGACCTTGCAACACTGAGCTTTTATCCCGCACATCACATCACTCTCGGGGAGGGGGGTGGTGTCATAGTTAACGATCCGCAACTGGCGCGTATAGTTCAATCGGTAAGGGACTGGGGCCGTGATTGTTGGTGTGCGTCAGGCGAGTCCAACACCTGCGGCCAGAGGTACGGCTGGCAGTTGGGCGGGCTGCCCCAGGGATACGACCACAAATACACCTACTCCAACCTTGGCTATAACTTCAAACCGACCGATATGCAGGCGGCAATAGGTGTGGCGCAGATGGATCGTATAGATGATTTTGTCGCCCGAAGAAACAGTAATTTCTCACGCTTGTATGAAGGGCTGGGACAGTACGAAGATCGAATAATATTGCCTGTAGCCGATGATCGGGCTGAGCCTTCATGGTTCGGGTTTCCGATAACGGTCCGGGACGGTCTGTCCCGAAACGAGCTTGCCCAGTCACTCGAAAAAGCCAACATAGAAACGAGGTTTGTGTTTGCCGGCAATATCACGCTGCAGCCTGGTTACGCTGGCATCAACGCACGTGTTCACGGAGATCTGGTGAATACCGACCGGGTGGCGAGAGACACATTCTTCGTCGGCGTGTACCCGGGACTTGCCGAGGTGCATATCGATTTCATGCTCGAGCGTTTCGCTGAGTTCTTCAAGTCTCACTAGCTCACATGATTAGCATCGCCATCCCGACGTACCGAAGACCGCGATATCTGGCAGAAGCCCTCGAAGGTATCACCAGGGAGGTAAACGACGCGGGTGCAGCCGTTGAGGTGATTGTCCAGGACAACGCGTCCGGAGATGAGACTAAGGAAGTCGCAGAATCATTCTCAGATCTGTCCGTCTCATATCGCAGTAACGAGTCAAACCTCGGGCCTTCTGAGAATATCGTGCGTGCCTGTGAACGGTGTTCCGGGGACTATGTGTTCTTGCTTGGAGATGATGACCTGATCGAGACGGGGATGCTTGGTCGCGTAATCAAGGGCGCCAGCTCAGATAATCGGCCAGGGGTGATCTCTGGACCGGTGTCGCATTTCTTAGACGGGGAGACGTCTCAGACCGGGCGCCTGAGTTTCAGGAACGCCCGCGGTGAGGACTACATCATCGAACCTGGTGGATTGGCGGTCGAGCACATGTTTGCAAGGGCGACGATGCTCAGCGGGTTGGTCTTACGCAGAGATCTTCTAGATGCAGAGGGAGCGAGACGCCATTCCAACAGTCTTTACCCGCAGATCTACCTAGCAGGACTCGCCGGGCGGGAGGCAGGCGCCCTGTATTTTGCCGAGTCGATCGCCAGCGTTCGCGACAATCCGGTTGTGGAGTGGTCGTATTCTCGTGATTATATGGCAGGGGGCGTATTCAAAATACTGGACGATCTGACGGCCAGTTCGGACTGGGCTCACGGGGTGCGTAAACGGGTAACGAAGCGTCGTGTTCGATCTACTTATAGCCCGTTACACGCGGCTCGAAAAGAGTCTTTCCGTGCATACTTGAAAACGACTCGTGGCCTGTCGTCGGTATCGCAGTATCGAAAGAGCCCGTTTTTCTGGGCGATGGTGCTGGGTATCGGCACTCTTGGCATCCACGGTATCGGCCTATTGCGAAGCGTTCTACGTCTGCGTCTACCGAACCACGTCGGATAAACTTCAAAGGGATCGACCTCGTGAACGGGGTTAACCGGGTACGTTTCTCACAGAGGTCACATGTCAGACAACCGACAAGACGCTAAATCAGAGGTGGAGGCCCTGATAGAATGCCGCCTCAGGGAACATTTGTACGCGATCGAATCATTGATGGCGGACCGAAGTACCGTGGCCGAAATCGCTATGACCATAGCTGAGACGTTTCGAGCCGGCGGGAAAATTGTGATCTTTGGTAACGGTGGCAGCGCCGCAGACGCTCAGCACTTCGCAGGCGAGCTTGTCGGACGCCTGTACTTGGAGCGTAAGGCGTTTCCGGCCGTCGCCCTTTCTACCAACTCGTCGAATATGACAGCCATAGCGAACGATTTCGGATACGACTCGGTTTTCGCGCGGCAAGTTGAAGCTCTGGGAGTGCCGGGTGATGTGGCGATAGGCATCACTACGAGCGGAAACTCAGCCAACGTTGTAGCGGGTCTGGTTGTGGCGCGTCGGAACGGCCTGACGACGATCGGTTTTTCGGGTGGTGGTGGCGGGGCCGTGAGAGATACTGCCGACCTGTGCCTGACTATTGATACGGACGATACGCCGCGGTGTCAGGAAGCCCACATCTCCGCGATACACATTATTTGCGAGTGGGTCGAGAAAGAGCTCGCTTCGATATGAACCGCGGGGCATTAATTGATCGTGACGGCACGATTAACGTGGACGAGGGATACGTCGCCAAGCCAGACGAACTCGAGTTCAAGCCGGGTGCCGCTGAGGCTATTTTGTCACTCAACCAGCGTGGGTATAAAGTCGCCGTCATAACCAATCAAGGTGGAGTTGCGTACGGCTATCACACGGAAGCAGATGTGGAACGGTTCCATGCCGAGATGTCCCGACAGTTGGCTTCGTATGGGGCCCGTGTCGATCGGTTCTATTACTGCCCGCATAACATTAAAGGTACGATCAAGCCCTACAACGTCGAGTGTGAATGTCGTAAACCGGGTGACGCAATGTACCGACAGGCGATATCTGATCTCGACCTTGATCCGGCGCTCTGCATTGCGGTAGGGGACAAACCTACCGACCTCCTACCGGCCATCGCCCTCGGCGTGTCTTCAGTGCTTCTTGTGCCTCGTGAGCACATCGACGATCCAACACCTGAGGAAAAGCAGTTCCAGCGGGCAGAGACATTAGGTTCAGCGCTGGATCAGTTACTGGCGTAGGTTTCAGATATTTTCGGGTGTGGATGATTAAACTCAGAGAGATCTTCGTTGTAGTAGAGACCTGTCAGTGTCAATTAATCAGGTTGACCAGTACGGAGGGAATTCGGTGAACGACCGACTTGTATTCCTATGCGATCTGACACATACCTCGCAAGGTTACGCGGCCGAACTGACTCCTTACCCGGTCGCGTGCATCAAGGCGTGGATTCACGAGTACTCACGGCATGGCGATACATTGAACGTGGAGTTGTTTAAGCACCCACAGCGCTTTATCGACGCGTTCATAGAACGGCAGCCCGCGATCATCGGGTTCTCGAACTACATGTGGAACCTGGATCTTTCATACTCGATCGCGACGGAAATCAAGCGCGACTACCCGGAGACCGTGATCCTGTTCGGAGGGCCGAACTATCCCCTGGAGGATCACAACCGAGAAGAATGGCTAACGGCGCACCCCAATGTGGATAGTTACATCATTGGTGAGGGTGAGGAGCCGTTCACCAATTTCGTTGATGAGTGGTACGAGTCCCAGGACATCCCGAAGGCATTACAGGCAGCGGGTAGCGGATGTCACGCCATCATCGACGGTCAGTTCGTAAAGTCAGACGATGTGAGTCCACGCGTATCTGACTTGGACAAGGTTCCTTCACCATACCTTGAGGGCTACCTAGACGAATTTCTTAAAGAAGTTCCGCTCACTCCTCTGCTGGAAACAAATCGAGGTTGCCCGTTCACCTGCACGTTCTGCGTCGACGGAATTTCCGACCGCACAAAGGTGTACAGGAAATCGATCGATCGATTCGAACAGGAACTTGAATACGTAGCCCAACGGTACCAGGGGAAGGTCCTTACGCTGGCCGATCTCAACTTCGGCATGTACAAGCAGGATCTAGATGCTTCTCGTGCTATTGCGAAGGTAAAAAAGGAATACGACTACCCGTACCACCTTCAGGTTTCCACCGGCAAAAATCAAAAAGAGCGGGTGCTGGACTGCGCTGAAATTCTTGAGGGCAGTCTGAGGCTGGCTGCTTCTGTTCAGACACTGGATCCTGACGTCTTGAAGAATATCAAACGCCAGAACATATCTGCTGAAAAGCTGATCGAAGTCACCAAGCTGGCGAACCGCCTGAACGCGAACAGCTATTCGGAAGTCATTCTCGGGTTACCCGGGGATACCAAAACCAAGCATTTTGACACGGTCTTCCAGTTGGCCGACGCAGGCTTGAAATTCATCCCCCTGTACACCCTGATGCTTCTTGAAGGGACTGTTCTAGCGACGGATGAGGAAAGGAATCGCTGGGAGATAGGCACCCAGTACCGGGTGGTCCCGCGTTGTTTCGGCGTCTATAACTTCAAAGACCGGGAGATCCTGTCGGTAGAGTTTGAAGAGGTTTGCGTTTACACAAACACTCTTCCGCACGAGGATTATCTGGAATGCCGTTCGTTGGCCTTGACGATGGGTTTGTTCTATCAGGACCGTATCCTCTTTGAGTTGTATGGATTCCTCGGTACCCTTGGGATCAGTCCATCGTCATTACTCGCCATTCTGCACGAACGACGTATGTCCTTGAACCCCGCTTTGACAGAGCTATTCCGGTCGTTTGATGAGGCCACAGCGTCCGAATTATGGGAGGATCCCGCGGAGCTTGAGAGATTCACAAAGGCGGGTCCGGAGACTATAGCCAGGTATGTCGCTGGCGAACTTGGGAATAACGTTTTGTTCCGGCATCGAGCCATCGCGTTACTTGATCTAGTCGACGACATTCACGAAGTCGCGTTCGAAGTCGCCAGGGAAGTGATCAAGAAGGCGGCTCCCGATTCGTTTGAAGAGAACAGCGAGTACCTGGACGATCTCCGTCGGTTTAGCGCCGATCGCAAGCGCAACATGTTTGAATTGGGAACCGAAATAGAGGGAGAGTTCTCGTACGATTTTCGCCAACTGCTGTCGGACGACTTTACTTCACAGCCTGTTCGCCTTAGAGAGCCATTTCGTATCCGGTTCTCCCAGAGCGTGGAACAGGTTGAGATGATTAATGATCAAATTGCGGTACAGGGTGAAGATCTGAATGGGATTGCCAAAGTCGTGTCCCGAATTCCGGTCGCCAAGCTGCAACGTCTGGTCACTTACGGCGAGTCGTCTGAGGCGACGGGCAACGATGATGGGGTGCAATTTGCGTCCCCGACGGCGCTATCACCGGGCGAGTTCGCATAACGGCGGGTATGGCATTATCGACGAGTTGATCCCGATTCTTATGCTGCAGTAAATAGGGCATACGTGTGTCCGGGAACTAGTAACCTGCCGGGATAGGCCGGATCTGCCCACCTGAGGGCGTTGTTGTATATGAAGGAAAAAGTTCCCGGCAAAATCGGTATACAGCAGCGGGTGTTACCGCGATACCGAAAGCCGTTTTTCGATCTTCTTGCTGAGCGATGCTCTGGAGATCTGGGTATCTTCGCGGGTGAGCCTCGGCCTGAAGAAAATATCGTCATCGCTGAAGAGCTGGATGTCGCTAATTACAGACACGCCAGTAACGTCCACATTTCACGGGGCAGGACCTATTTTTGCTGGCAACGCGGCATGCGGCGATGGCTCAACGAATATGACCCCGATGCGCTAATCGTCGCAGCTGACCCACGTATCCTTACGAACTATCTAGCAATACGACACATGCGTGCGCGCCGTCGACCCGTAATTGGGTGGGGCCTTGGAACGTTGAACCCACCCCGGAACGGTGACAAGCTATCCATGGTGTCCCGTCTCAGGTCGCGTTTATACCGGACCTTCGATGCTGTGATTGCGTACAGCTCGAAAGCGGCCGAAGACTACCGACGCGCCGGTGTGCCTGATGAACGCATATTCGTTGCCCATAACTCCGTGTCTACTGAATCAGCGGACGCAGCACGGACACGTTTTCCG
>JAPYSM010000114.1 GCA_029936485.1 Dehalococcoidia bacterium | reverse complement strand
CAGCAAATGCAACAACTTGCAAGAGCGAGCAGTGACAATACACCCGTCCCCGGTTTGGAGGCAATATTTGGATAGACAGATCGTTTGACCGCACGATTAGATCGCGTGGTCGAGACTCTCTCGATCACCGCTCGGTCGTCACCCACAACCGCTCGCCGTCACTTTCCAGCGTGACGTCCCCTCGCTCCTTCGTCACGAACACTGGAGCGTCTGGAACTACGTCTTCGTACCGGGCCAGCACGTCGTCGTCCGGATGGTTGAACGGGTTCCGTTCCCCTACCGGCACGACGATCACGGACGGTCCAACAGCCTCCAGAAATGCCTCGGACGAAGACGTATCGCTTCCGTGATGGGCCGCTTTCAAAAGATCAGCCGCCAACGACACATCGACGCCCACTAATCGGGTCTCAACCGATCTCGGGATGTCCCCGGTCAGCAACATCCGTACATCGCCGTGCCGGAGCATCAGGACCGTGGAGGCGGCGTTGGTGCCTCAAAGCTCCGGCGTTCCTGCCCAGATCACCTCAAGCGCCACGTCCGAACCCAGGTCGATCACCATTCCTTGCCGGGCAATCACCATCGGAGCGCTGGGAGCAAGCAGCCGATCCCTGCACTCCCCGAATACGGCTGAATCGGCGGACGCCGTGGTGTCCACCACCACACCGATTTCGTGACGGTCCAGCACATCGATCAGCCCGCCAACGTGATCGGTATCAGAATGAGTGAGCACCACCGCGTCGAGTCCACGCTCCCAGAACGGCAACCCCCGGCCCAACGCCTCGGTGGCTGAACGATTGAGCAGCGATTTCAGAGGATCGTCTACGGCGCGTCTATCCTCTGTATGTGACGTAAAATTGCTGCTGCTTCCTACGCTTCCTATAATGGCCGCTGTCCCTTTCTAGTTCGACCGTTGACAACCGTCGATGGCCGCATCACTTTTCCCGTGTTTCGTTCAGGGATTTGACTCAACTTTCAAGAAGGAGCCCAGTATTCATGTCGCCCGAGCCTTACGCATTCCTCGGCGGGAAGCAACTCCCCCTGTCCGAGGCGAAGGTAGGGATCATGACCCACGCGCTGCATTACGGCACGGCGGTGTTCGAGGGCGTTCGGGGCAACTGGAGTGAAAAGCACGGCAAGATGTACGTGTTCCGGTTGCGCGAGCACTACGAACGACTCCTTCGCGGTTCGAGCATCCTCAAGATCGACCTTCCGTACTCCGTCGACGACCTGATTCGGATCACCAGAGACCTCGTCGAGCGTAACGGCTACCGGGAGGACGTCTACATCCGGCCGCTCGCATTCAAGAGCGCACAGCTCGTCGCCAACCTCAAACTGCACGAGGTGGAGTCAGACTTCACCCTGATGGTTCAGCCTTTTGGCGCATATATCGAGAACGACGGCGCGATCAGGTGCCAGACATCGTCCTGGCGACGGCCGGACGACACGATGATGCCGACCGGCGTGAAGTTGTCCGGGCTGTACACGACCGGAATCCTTGCCAAGACCGAGGCGGTGATGGCGGGGTTTGATGAGGCCATCGTCCTGAATCATGACGGGACCGTCTCCGAGGGAACGGGCGAAAACCTGTTCATGGTCCGGGACGGTGTGCTGCACACGCCCAGCGAGACCGACAACTGCCTTCTCGGGATCACCCGGGCATGCGTCATCGAGCTCGCTCAGGAAGAGTTCGGGATTAAAGTCGTTGAACGACGAATGCACCGAAGTGAACTGTACCTGGCGGACGAGGTGTTCCTCACCGGCACGGCGGCACACTTGACGGCTGTCGGCGAGCTGGACAATCGCAAGATCGGAACCGGCGAAATGGGTCCGATAGCGCAGAAACTTCAGGACATGTACTTCGACATCGTCGTCGGAAACAACCCGAAGTACATGCACTGGCTTGAGGAGATGACGCCCGCCGGAGGTTAGGTGCCATCCGGGTCCGGGGCCGCCTGCTATCGCGTTTTATTAACCTGACCGCTATTCCGGCCCTTTGAGAATCTCAGGGCGCGGTTTTTGCATGGTCACGCGGTCTCCGTTGTAGGAGCGTATGGCAGTACGCCCATGGGCGGCGCGGGCGCCACCTCTACGCACCTCGGGACCAGACGCGCCACCATTTCCGGCCCGAGTCAAAAGCGCCCCGTTCAAAGGAACGACCGAGATCATGGTTCGGTTCACGGCCTGCGAGTATCATCCTCGGGTTTTCGTCGAACAACTCAAACGCTCTCTGCTCGTCAGTCAGCTCAACAACCCGGTCGTAAGCTGGCGATAGCTCGGGCGTCCTGACATCAACCGGGCGATGG
The DNA here is from genome assembly GCA_029936485.1 of Dehalococcoidia bacterium. GTDB lineage: Bacteria > Chloroflexota > Dehalococcoidia > Lucifugimonadales > Lucifugimonadaceae. The sequence goes on along the minus strand of JAPYSM010000114.1, from coordinate 4,837 downwards.
GTATCTGACGCAATAAAGTGCGCTGTTCCGTCGCGAACCAACTGTTCAGCAAGCCGTTGAGCGGGCTGGCCGAAGTCGCCCAAGAGGCTTCCGGCGGTCAGTTGGATAAGCATCCCGTCCTCAACCATTCGCCGAACCTTTTTGGCGTCACGCTGAAGTACAGCGTTGCGTTCCGGGTGGGCGATGATCGGAACCAGTCGAAGGTCCTGGAGTCGGCTCAGTACATCGTCGACATAATCCGGATAGGAAGAAAACGGCGGCTCCGAAAGGATGAACCGCGTGTCCGATATCGGCAGCGCACGTCCATCTTCCACCCAGTCCGGCAAACCGGGCTCGATGTGGTTCTCCATGCCGATCACGATGCGGACGACGGGGCGATGGGGTTCTTCTTCCGCCCTCAAACGGCCGTTCAGCTCGCTGACCAGGTTCCGAACGTGCTGTACGGAAGAGCCGAGCATGATGTCGCGCTGATGCGGCGTCGCCACCATGATCTCTGTGCCATCGACGACGGCGCGGCGCGCGATATCGAGCGCCGCGGACATCTGCCTGGGACCGTCATCGATCCCCGGTAGAAGATGAGTATGGATATCCACCCAGCCCAATGATCACTCCGATCTACGCGGCCCACTTTGGGCCCGGGCTCCGACCCGATAGCAGCACCGTGATATCAACGCCGGCCACGAGTCAGATTGTGAAGTGCGGTCATAGCTCCGTCAACACCGTGCATCGTAATTACGCATCCCCAGACCACAGAAATGACGACGACGCGCGTGATGCCCAAACAACTTCCCCAGATAGGTGTCCAGCAGGATCCTTAAGCCCGGGCGATCAACTGCCTGAAAGTCTCCCCGTGTTCAAAACCGTTAGCCTTGGCGGCGCTACGAGAACGCTCCCTCAGCCTTTCTCCAAATCGTGGCCTGTCTCCCGAACCGCTAGGTAGATCAGCGCCGGTTAGGCCGCCCACCTGTGAGGCGTGCTTCGATAGTGCCTCGATCTGCGTCTCCACGTGCGCGCTGGTCACCTGGACCACCACATCCGGATGATCGGCGCCCCAGTACAACAAGCGACGGACCTTGTGCGGCTCTAGCCCATCTTCGAGCTGTTCAGGGTAGTGCAGGTGGTCACGAGCATATGGGTAGATGGCGTCGCCGGTCACCGTTCCCACCATCCGGTGGTCGCGGTGTTGAAAGCCGTTGAACCGATGCGGGTCGTGACAAAACACGGTGTCCGGCTTATACATGCGAATCGCCTGCACAATCTCGCCGCGGAAGACGCGATCATCCTCAAGCCCGCCGTCCGGATGGGCGAGCATGATGACGTCTTTGACTCCCAGTACCCGAGCTGCTTCCGACTGTTCTTCTTTTCGGACAGGGACAATGCGGTCGCTCGTCATATCGTCATCGTTCGAACCTCCACTTCCGTCCGTGCACACCACGTACACCACTTCACATCCACCTCCGATCCATTTAGCCACCGTGGCGCCGGTGCCTATCTCGGCGTCGTCTGGATGGGCGCAAACCACCATTGCCCGTTCCGGAATATCGTCGATCACGCTAAAAGGTTCGGCTGCTCCGGGTTGAAAAAATTCGGACGATCGTGATGTCCGTGGGCTCATCTGTATTGAAATTCCTTACTGGCAAGTCGAAAGTCTTGCGGACGAAAATGTGCCGCGCCCTCGGCTGACGCGGCACGCATGCATATTTACGGGTAAATCATAGCGGCGGCCGGGAAGCGGCCCGTAGACTTATCAGCCTGATATCCAATATCCGATAGTTAGTCGTCCATACACCTCGAAAATGAGGATCGGTCGACGGGACAACTCACTTCCATGCCCGAATTACTTGCCACACAAGATCCGGAAGTCGCCGCAGCGATCGCCAATGACGTCCGACGCCAGACGGATGAGATCAACCTGATCGCATCCGAGAACTACGCCAGCGCCGCCGTACTGGAGGCGACGGGGTCCGTCCTCACCAATAAATACGCCGAGGGCTACCCGGGACGCCGCTACTATGCCGGATGTGAAAATGCAGACATCGTCGAGACGCTCGCTATAGATCGGGTCAAGGAGCTGTTTGACGTGGAGGCGGCCAATGTGCAGCCCCACAGCGGTTCACAAGCCAACATGGCCGCCTACTTCGCAACGTTGACTACGGGCGACCGAATCTTGGGGATGCAGCTGGACCAGGGAGGACATCTGACCCACGGGTCGCCGGTCAACTTCTCAGGCAAGTTGTACAACTTCGCGTCCTACGGCGTTCTCCACGAGGAGGAGACGATTGACCACGACGCGGTGTTGGCGACCGCGCGGGAGTTCAAGCCAGCCCTCATCGTCACCGGGGCGACGGCGTACCCGAGGACCATCGACTTCGCCAGATTCCGTGAGATTGCGGACGAGGTCGACGCCCTGCTGATGGTTGATATGGCGCACATCGCGGGCCTGATCGCAGGCGGCGCTCACCCCTCGCCAGCGCCTTACGCGGACATCATTACGAGCACGACTCACAAAACGCTCAGGGGGCCACGCGGAGCGATGATCCTCTCGCGTCGATCCCTGGCTCGAAAGATCAACTCCGCCGTGTTTCCGAACATGCAGGGCGGGCCCATGGTGCACGCAATCGCCGCCAAGGCCGTAGCGTTCGGTGAGGCGGCAACGCCGGAATTCAGGTCCTACGCGGCGGCGGTTGTTGCCAACGCGCAGGCGCTCGCAGCGGCGCTGTCCAAAGGGGGATTGCGCATAGTTTCCGGGGGAACGGATACCCACATGATGCTGGTCGATGTTTCAACGAGGAACATCACCGGGCAGGAGGCGGAAGACGCACTCCGGGCCGCAGGGATCATCGCAAACAAGAACGCCATCCCGTTCGATCCGCTCCCACCACGCGTGACCAGCGGTGTACGTCTCGGAACCCCGGCGTTGACGAGCCGAGGCATGGACGCCGGAGATATGAACGCCGTCGCGGGCTTCATTCTGGAGGCGATGGACGCGGCAGGAAACGATGGAGGCGCTGCTTCTATACGTCGGCGCGTGCTGGATTTCGCCTCCAAATTCCCGGTCCCCGGCATCAGCTAGTCCTCAAGCGACGCGCTAACTGTCTCATCGGCCGGCCAAAAGGGGGTTGGGGTTCGACTGTAGCGTGATACACTTGCTCAGTTCAGAACGAATGCATTTCAGAGGTCACAAATTACGTTGCGCTACTACGAATTGATGTGGATTCTCGGCGCCGATGCCGATGATGAAGGAATCGATCAGTCCATTGAGGCTATCGACGAACGAATCGAGAACCACGGCGGTGAGCGATTAAGGTCTGCGGCATGGGGCCGACGGTCACTTGCCTACCCGATAAACCATCACGCCGAGGGGATTTACAACGTCGTCCAGTTCAGTATGGAACCGGATGAGTCTGTAATCTTTGAAAAAGAGACCCTTGCCGATCAGGCCATTATCAGGCATCTCCAACTCCGGATTGAGGAGTCAGACCTGCTTCCGGTCGCGCCGGTAGTTCCTGCGACTCCGCCGACAGCTTCGGAAGCCGTTGAACCACCAGCCCCTGAGTCTTCTGATGCTGATGAATCAGTTGAGGAAGAGAAACCCGTAGAGGCGATCGCTGAACCGGAAGAAGCTGAAGAGGCCGTGGAAACAGAGGCTTCGGGGACCTAAACATGAGTCTGAACAAGGTCACCATGATCGGCAACGTCGGGACCGACCCGGAGATGCGTTACACGCCATCCGGAGCAGCGGTCACCGATTTTCGACTCGCGGTAAGCCGCCGCTTTTCAACGCGTGACGGTAACCAGCAAGAAGAGACGGAGTGGTTCACCGTCACCGCCTGGGAACGCCTTGCAGACACAGTAAACCAGTATGTGACCAAGGGCATGAAGGTCTACGTAGAGGGCCGCCTGAAGAGCCGTAGTTACCAGGGTAACGACGGACAGATGCGATTCTCCAACGAGATCAACGCCCAGACCGTGTTGTTCCTAGACCGGGGCGGCACGGCACAGTGGAACGAGGAACAGGGCGGCGAGGCCGCCAACGCTCCACGGCAAGAAGCGCCTTCGGATCCTGCCGGGTCGGAGTCGCCAAGTGACGTAGAGGAGTTGCCCTGGTAGGTGACCAGGGCAAGAAACTCTCCGATCACTTTGACCGAAGCTTGCGCCGCAAACTCCGTTAAGGAGTCCAGCGGCTTATCAAAGGAACAACTTAGACATGACCACTGAATACTCTTCATCCGCGCCCCGGCCAAACACAGACCAACTAGACGGTCCACCGCAAGGTGGTTCTCGTGGTGGTGGTGCTGGTGGTGGACGATTTGGCCGCGGCGGTGGTGGCGGTGGTGGCCGACCAGGTGGCGGTGGTGGCCGACCAGGTGGCGGTGGCCGACGATTTGGTCGCCGACGTGTATGCATGTTCTGTGTGGACAAGATGCACCGCGTTGACTACAAGAATCTTGAGCTCCTCAGGCGGTACCTCGCTGACTCAGCTAAGATCGAGTCCTCCCGCAAATCCGGCACCTGCATGAAGCACCAGCGCGTACTCCGACGCGCGCTCCTCAGGGCACGGCACCTAGCAATGCTTCCGTACGCCGACAACCACTTGAAGATGACCGGCCCGGTCGCTGCACGCCAGGAAGCGCCGCCCGCTCCAGAACCCGAGCCATCCGAAGAGACGCCGGACGACGCAGCGGGAGCGATTTCGGCCGAATCAGGGGATGCAGTAGCCGCTAGTCCAGAATCCGATGAGGCAACTGCCGAAACTACCGACGAGGCCTCCGGCGAAGAGTCTGCCGATGAGGCGTCGGACGACGATGAGTCTGCGGACGATGATGAATCCGAGTCG
>JAPYSM010000001.1 GCA_029936485.1 Dehalococcoidia bacterium | reverse complement strand
CCATGATGGACGGAGATCCCCGCATCGGCATCCGGTTCGACCCGGATCACAACGAACTAGAGATCAACGCCTTCAATATGCAGGCGGGTGAGTCGGAGATCGTTGGGGCGCGATTGCGCGCAGAGCTGCGACGGCGGTAGGCCGTTCGAGCTTGTACAGGACTTCCCCTTCACGCTAGCCCGCTCCTGGTGGTGGAGGGGATCAAACAGCCCGCTTTTAATGAGGGAGTTGGAGCTTCCTAACCCACCACTCCCGGTCGCTGCTTCCAGAACCCTGTGGCTCCCTCGAACGCGTGCGCCAGTTGTAGAAGTTCGAAGTCTGTCCGTGGCGCGGATACAAGCTGGAGACCTACGGGAAGGCCGTCAGGCGTGAACCCGGCCGGTACTGAAATTGCGGGACAGGCGACGACGGTGATATCCATGCATGGCCACATCCAGTCGATATACGTCTCCATCTCCACACCGTTCACTACCGTCGGGTAAGGGATATCCACCGAGAACGGCGGCAGGCTCGTCACCGGTAGCGCCAGGAAATCGTACTCATCGAAGAATGCGATCATCAGACCGAATAGCCTGGTCCGTTCCTCCTCCGCCTTCGCCACGTCTAACGCACTCAAAGCGAGACCCTCTTCGGCGTTCCAGATGACTGTGTCCTTGAGCAAATCCCTGTGCTCTATCAGGTGACGTTCCTGACCGTGTGCGAACGAGTACGCACGCAAAACCTGGAACACCGAATCTGACCCACGGAGGTCCGGTTCAGCGTCTTCAACGATGCAGCCGATGTCCTCGAAAACATGCCGTTGGGCGTCCAGAACGTCTGTCTGGACCGGCTCAATAGGACGGCCGCCAAGATCCCGGCTCCATGCGATTCGGGTCCCTGCAAAATCTCGTCCCAGCGCGTCAGCGAACCGATCCGGATCTTCGTGCAACGAGGAAGGGACTAGCGGGTCAGGACCGGCCTGCACGGAGAGTTGCAACGCCACGTCGGCGACTGTGCGACCCATCGGGCCGGCGGTGCTCATTGACGTCCACGGCAGAGCGCCCGCGGCGGGCACACGTCCCGGGGAGGGTCGTAAACCGACCACGTTTGACCAGGCTGCTGGATTTCGTAACGAGCCGCCGAGATCGGTCCCGACGGTAGTAGAGAACATGCCGCAAGCCAGCCCGACGCCAGAACCTCCACTGCTGCCCCCGCAAGTGCGGGACGTGTCGTACGGATTGAGTGTCGCCCCGAAAACCTGATTGAAGGTCTGGGAGCCTGCGCCGAACTCGGGGGTGTTGGTTTTGCCAATCACGATCGCCCCGGCCGATTTCATTCGGCTCACGATGCCGGCGTCGGCATCAGGGACGTTGTCTGCGAAAATCGGGGACCCCATCGTCGTCCGGATACCTCTGGTTGCGATAAGGTCCTTGATTCCGGTCGGTAATCCGTGTAGCGGTCCGAACTCGTCGCCACGCGCCCGACTTTGATCTGCCTCGGCAGCACCGGCAAGTGCCTCGTCGGCTACTAGCGTCACCACTGCATTAACAGTCGGATTAACGCGCTCGATCTGATCGAGATGCGCCTGCATCAGCTCAACGGCAGAGATTTCACCGCCCCGCACCATGCGCGCCTGCTCGGTCGCTGGCGTGAAACAGATGTCGCTATCGGGCATTGCTCAGTGATTCCTTTGGATTACGAAGATGACTGGAAGTCCACCGTCCTGAAACGAAGGCGGCGGCATCATACCAGCGGGGTCGTATCGTCTATCCATCCGCCGTGACGTGTAGGCCGTACAGGGCTTTGGGCAAATAGAACAAGTATCGAAGCCATGAAACCGGTTGTCGCTGTGGTGAGGAAGGCCCACTTATAGGTGCCCTGCAAGTCGAAGGCTAGTCCAACAAGAACCGGCGTCGCCGTCATGCCTAGGATCATCGGAAAGCTCGCGATCCCCAGGATGGAACCAAAGTACCGAGAACCAAAATAGTCACCCCTGAGGGCATGGAGTATCGGACCTCGGCTACCGAACCCGACGCCCCAAAGGAGGGCGAATACAACGGCGCCGCCATAGCTGCTCGCGTAAGCGAGGACGATTACAGAGATCGACTGGATCACCAGGCTGATGGACAGCATGAATCGCTTATCCAACTTGTCGCCTATGAAACCTCCGCCAAGTTGTGCGAAGAAGGCGATTCCGACGAATATCGGGATCACGCCGGCGGCTTTCAAATCAGGAATCCCGATGTCAGTCAGATGCAGGACCAAATGTGCCGAGACGGCGCCCACCGATAGGTTGGCAAGCGCGTGGGTCCCAGACAGAACCCAGAAGGTACGTGTGTGTAAGGCCTCCCGAAGGGTGAACGAACCGTCATCGACGATCACCCCGGATTTCGCCGGATCGTCCATATCCTGATCGCCAGGCCGTACGCCCCGACGTGAGAAAGCCCAGAAAAATACCGGCGCCATCGTGATCCCGGCAATTCCGATAGCCATCATGGTTGATTCGAATCCGTGGTTCTTTATCCCCCAGGAGATGGCGGGGACCATGAATCCACCGATGCTGCTCCCCGCGAGAACGATGGCGATACCGGTAGCTCGACGTGTGGGGAGCCACTTGGCTACAGCCGCTGTAGCGGGTACGAAGCCTCCCCCGGAGAAGCCAAGTGAAAGAATGAAGTACGCGATGTAGTAAATCAGGGCGCTCTCGCCCATTTGAGAAAGTAAAATGAACCCGAAACCGCCGATAACCAGACCTACAAGCATCATCCAGGCCGCGCCGATTCGGTCCACCATGAAGCCTTCGATCGGCCCCAGCATAGCGCCACCGAATCGACCGAACGTCCCGACACCGGATACAAGTGTCCGGCTCCACCCGGTCTGTGATTCCACGGCGGCGAAGATGACGCTCTGCGCATGGAATGTGGGGCCGGATGTCAACGCCATATTGAGCGACCCGGCTATTGCGATCCACCACCCGTAACTGGTTGAACGTGCCTTCGTTCTCAGCCGGTTCATTCAAGTTCACTCAAATGACTGCCCGGAGCGGTTGCGCTCGACACCCTTGATTCGCCTGCTTTTCGATCATGACCGCGATAGTAAATTCGCCTGCGTGTATGTTGGCACGGAAACGGCGTCGTTACGAGTAGGACCCGGTGTCATTCTGGCTCCGCCGAGAAACGGCGTGGTACATTCCGGCCCTGACCAAACCGGGCTGGCCTGGAATTCCACCGTCAATGGAGGCATAGATGAGACTCGAAGGCAAAGTTGCGATCGTAAGTGGTGGTGCTTCGGGTATCGGCGAGGCGACATCGCGGCTGTTCACCAGAGAGGGCGCACGTGTGGTGATCGCTGATGTTAACGACGAGCTCGGCGGTGCCCTGGAATCCGACATCAAGAATGGTGGTGAAGAGGCCGCCTACCTGAGGCTGGACGTCACGGACGAGGCCCAGTGGCAAAGCGTTGTGGCCGAAACGATCGATAGGTATGGCAGGTTGGACATCGTGGTGAACAGCGCCGGAATATCAGTCCCGGGACGGCCGTCGACCGAGAATCAGAGCGTGGAAGGCTGGGACGCCGTGATGGCCGTCAACGCCAAAGGCGTATTTCTTGGAACCAAGCACGCTATACCAGAAATGAGAAAAGTTGGCGGCGGGTCCGTCATAAACATCTCCTCGGTGTACGGTAATGTTGGCAGCAGGGGAGGCACGGCGTATCACGCCTCTAAGGGCGCCGTCAGGACGTTTTCTAAAGCCGCCGCAATTCAGTACGCGGACGAGCAAATACGCGTCAATTCGGTTCATCCTGGATTTGTAGACACGCCGATGACTCAAGGAATGCACGCGCAGCCGGGTGTGCGTCATGAACGTATCCGTAAAACGCCGTTAGGCCGGATGGGCGTGCCGTCAGATATAGCCTACGGGATCCTGTACCTGGCTTCTGAAGAATCAAGTTTTGTGACGGGGAGCGAACTGATAATCGATGGTGGTATGACCGCCCAGTAGGTGAACGACCGGCTGTTTCAACCTCCACTCTAGCTAAGGTGTCCACGTGAGCACGCCCCCGATATTTCGGGGGCGTGCTCTGTTGACTCGATTAGTTAGAAAGGCTGGCGACCAACTTTCGTTTTCGTTTGATCAGCCGCTCTTTAGCTTCCAGTGTGTTTAGGGTACGCAATCACTGCGTTACGTAAGCCTCAGCATGGGGTCAAGTGAGTGGTACGCGGTTAGTACGTGTGGGTTTTCACGCATACCGGGGGTGGGTGGCGTTGATGCGGCCATGGTTGTTCAGATGGGTTCTATGATCGGTCGTCCCACATCAGGCCCGCCGACATTGGAATCGCCGGCACCTGCCATGTGCCGTTTTAGTTCCTCCTCGACGCCGAGAAGCCTCCCGACGGTCCACGAGACATCGAACAACCTTGCCTGATACACCTCACGCCTGGCCGCAGTGAGCCGGCCACGAGGGGCGATGACGGTGGTTAGCACGTCGTTGACGGAGTGACTTGAAGTGTCGTCCTCAATATTGCCATGGTCCGATGTGATTACGACGTGATAGCCGAAATCTCTGGCCACCGTTACGATGCGAGCAAGCGCTATGTCGACTGCCTCGTATGATGCCACCGCCGCTTCGAAATGACGCGGCAGTAAGTGCCCAAGCATATCCGTGCTGGCAAGGTTGGCGCAGATCAAGGGGTAGCGTCGTGCCGACATCGCTTTAACAAGCGTGTTGGTGATTTCAACGGTGCGCATCGGCGGCACTTTGTAGACATCCGCGTCGTTGACAACGCCTTCCTGCTCCCCAAGTGACGGAATGATATGTCGGACCTCGCAGTTAGAGGTAACCGGATCCTCTCGGCGCCCGCGAATGAAGTAGCCCATGTGCAATTCTTTGACCGATTCACCAACCAGCAGATACTGTTCGTCGGGGGCGAACGACGGGAACAGAGAAAGCAGGTTGTCCCTGTGGGGGCGGTTCGGAAACGCTGCCTTTACCCCGTACCGAGTGCCTAACTCAGGGTGGTAATCCGCCAGTCCACAGATATCTAGGTTTAGGTCTGAGCGCATCCATCCGAATGTCCAGTTGCGACCACGTGAGGTTGATTCCCTCGCGAGAAAGCTGCGAGCGCCAGCGAGAGAGGCGATCTTTGCACGCTGACGGTCGGCCCGAAAGTTCAGATCAACGAACGAATCTAGGGGGCCAATGCGTGCGGCTTGAGCGTCTCCGTGAAGCACCGCCATAGCGGGAACATCGCCGTCCATCACACCGTCCTTGTGCAGCCGTGTTAGCGTTCGTTTGAGGTCTCCGAACCCCTTCACGGTATCGGTGTCGTCCCCGGTTAGGGACAGATAGTCCGCACGAATGTTTGGCTCGCGGTAGTCACGATCCATCGCCTGATTCCGACCGATAACCCACGCAAGGGACCGCTTTGCGCCGTAACCTTCCAGCAACTCTTCGAGGCGTTCGATATATCCACCACTCGATCCACTGTTCGCATCCGTCGTGGATGTCATCGAGGAGGTATCGGGCGAATCCCGACCATCCAAAATTGCCTGCATATGCACTAATCGGGGATCGGCGTTGTGGATTTCAAATATCAGGCGCAGGAACGCCTCGAGGTGATTCCAGGCCGAATGCACCCGGCCATCGGAGCCCCCAACCCCGGACAGCAGGTACGTGAAATTCAGAGATCGTCGGTCGGAAACGGCGCGAGACACGATGCGCGCAAGTTCCGGATTTTTGAAGAAACTACCGTTGTTGATAGATTCTGTTATCTCCAGGGAAAGCTGGGGCGCCACCCTCAGGTTGGTAATTTGCTGGTGTCCCGTGTCGGAATTGCCCTGCACGGGCGGGAAAACGTCCTCAAAGCCAGCCCACCGACCTGAAGCACTTGTCGGAATAGTCAGGTTTGAGTTTCTAATCTCGGCAAAGTGTTCCGCTCTTGCGGCGATAGGAACATAGCGCATCTGAACGGCCTGCGTCCGGACGATCTCGGCGACTCTCTTCACAACGTTTGTCCCGGCGGACGCCGCGGTCAGAGACTCAAGCGACTTCAGTTGGGCGGTGGCTTCATCGAAGCCAGCGTTTTTCGGTAGATTCTCAACCCCCACCGGGAGAAGTGCATCCCTGGCCAGCTCTTCTGGATCCCTGTTAACCGAACCTGGGTTGCGTTCGAGCACGGATTCCGCCTGCGTGAGCAACAGGGAAGAAACGCTTGGTGGAAGGGACTTCCAAGCATCTTCCTTAAGGGTGTCGAGACGATCCCGGTTGTACCCGAGGCCATCAAGCACAATGAGCAGTACAAAGCGTTCAGGCAAGCAGGACTCCCGGGACTTCCCCGACAACTCGGGATAGTTGTGCGCAATATGTGGTGAACGAAATCCGGAGGGGGATGTGCCACCATAGCCCGGCATACTTGCAGGACTGCGATAATTCAGGTCCCCGGCATGAGGCATAACGACCTACGCCACGTGACCACCCATAATAACGGCCTCATGGCCGATCCGATCCATGACTTTTGTGACTCGTTGACGAAGTGAGGAGACGAGATGCCCCGACGCGATCCAAGCGCGTTCACCAGCACTGCGAAACGTCCTGCGGACTTTGACAGTTTCTGGTTTGACACCCTTGCAGACCTGGCCACTGTGCCACCCAATGCGACGTTCAAGAAAGACGAATTGCGGTCCGATGAAGCTGTTGATGTGTTTGATGTCCGATACGACAGTTACGGCGGAATGCGCATCGCCGGCTGGTACGCACGCCCGGCGGGCCGGCATGCACAGATGCCTGGCCTACTGATCGTTCCCGGTTACGTCAGCGAACCAAAAGTACCCAAAGATTGGGCTCGCCGTGGATACGCGGTGTTCAGTGCAGCGCCACGTGGCAAGTTGCGATCAAATTCAGATTTTGATCCTGGCTACCCGGGCCTCCTGACACACAACATCACAGACCGAAACGGCTACGCATATCGCGGATTCTACATGGACGCGCTGCGCGCCTTTGACATTCTTGCGGCGCTCCCGGAGGTGGACCAACGCCGGGTTGGCGTAACTGGCTCCAGCCAGGGCGGGGCGCTGACGCTGCTGATATCTGCTTTGCGAGTGAATTCGGTTGCGGCGGCTGCAGTGGGTGCGCCCTACCTCTGCTCGTTCATGGATGCCGCTTCACTGACCCATTCGTACCCGTACCAGGAGATTAACGAGTACCTGAGGATCAACCCGGAACATGATTCAGTGGTCCGGGAGGTTCTGAACTATTACGACATTCATCACTTTGCGTCCGCGATCCGGGCTCCTATTGTCGTGAATATCGGATTGCAGGACGACGTGTGTCCGCCTGAGACCGGGTTCGCCGTATTCGGACAAATCGGTAGCTCGGACAAGAAGTTATATCCGTACGACAAATGTGGCCACGACGCAGGCGTAACTGCCGGGCACCAAGAAGTTGTTGAGGACTTCCTGTCACTACAGTTGAAACCCGTAGCTATCACAAATGATGTGCCCAAAATCGTCCCTGAATCGGCCGCCGTGGTGGACGAAAACTTTTCAAAGTTCTGGAGCGAACTGGACAGTCAAGTCAGGGAACTCTCTTTTGATGATGTGACCCTTGAGCCGTTGCCGATGCGTTCCACAGAAGGTTCAACGACGTACACAGTGAGCCTCCCGTCCATCGGCGATGGACGCATTTTCGGTTACTTCTCGGTCCCGGCTGGTGACGGTCCATTCCCCGGATTACTGGAAGCGCCAGGCTACGCCAGCGTCGTGCATATATCGCCGTATGAGCGAAGGCAGCGATACGCCGTTCTGACCCTTGTACACCGAGGTCAACGGCTGGCCGATGAAGAGTACGCGGCGGAATATCCTGGATTACTTACAGACGGAATAGAGGATAGTTCCACTTACCGGTACAGGGATATCGTCGCCGACGTGCTTACGGGTCTCGAATGGCTCACCGGTCGTCCGGAAGTAGACCCCGGTAATCTCGGGATCGCCGGAAGTGAATCCGGTCTGATAGCGGCTTCGATGCGATCGGACGCAGTGAAGGCGGTACTAATGTCCGCCCCACTGATCCTGCGTGGCGCCAACGGCAGAAACTCATGGCCGGACTACTATCCGCTTGAGGAGCTGAACGACTTCGCCCGATCTCATCCTGCTAAATCAGGAAAGGTCTCTGAAACGCTCCTTTTCTTCGATCCGCTCAGTTTCGTGTCGGAATACAGCGGAGAAATGTTGGTGGCGTGCCCGCAATGGGACAGAGATATCGCGTCGCCGCTTATTTCGAGGCTTGGTGGATCGGGGGAATTGTATTTGAATACCGGTCGGGGACATGTCGATCATTCGTATATAGAATCGTGGTTGAAGGAGCGGCTTAGCGAGTAACTGCGACGAACTTTTGCAACCGCAGGTCCTCGGGCAACGAATTGATAGCTAATCCCTCTGATAACAACCACCCCCCGGGTAGTTCAACGACGTTGGTATAGGGTTTGCCCGGATTGTACTCGGCAGCCTCTTCGAGACAATGAACACGCCAGGCGCTCTCGGTTAGACCACTCTCGTTGGGGCAGGGGAGCATTACTGCCGTACCGGCGACGCCTCCGGATCTATTGAAATAGATGATGTCCAAAGGAACGTAGGTGTTGAACATCCAGAACGGTCCCGAAGCGAGTTCGTTGAACTCGAACAACATCCCGCTACCGTATGGCACAACCGTCCGGCACATCAGTCCGCGCCATTGAGAACTGGGTTCATCGGCGACCTCGACGTCGACCATCCTCGTTGTGTCGCCACTTACAAGGCCGATTCTTGCTTCCCTGAGCGGCTCTTCTGTCAGGCGTTTGGCAATGGATTCACACCCCGGGTTGTTCACAAAGCCATCAATCCCTCCACCTGAACACGCAGCGATGGTCAGTAGAGCGAAGAGAACGATCCCCCTCATCGAAGCGACCCGGTGATACATTTGTGCGCCCATCTTTGTATTGCGGCGCACGTTGTGATGCCGCAGTGTCCGGGTATTCGACCGTCTGAGCGATCTATTGATGGAGACGACATGGTTGAACTGAAAAAGGTCCTGATTACCGGCGGCGCCGGACTCATAGGTGAAGTCCTACGTGATCGTCTTTCGGATCGATACAGCTTATATTCGCTTGACCTTAAAGAGGCGGTAGGGATTCCGTCCTTCATCGGCGATCTTTCGGACATGGACGCCATCATCCCGGCGTTCGAGGGTCAGCACACCGTCGTCCACCTCGCCGCCGATCGTCGGGCCTACAGTGATTGGTCGTCCACGCTCAATAACAACATTGTTGCCACCTTCAACGTCTTTGAGGCGGCTAAGCGCGCCGGCGTAAAACGGGTGGTGTTCGCCAGCTCCAACCACTCCCAAGGTGGTTTTTATCTAGACGATCCTTGGAAGTTGATCGCAGAAGGCCGATTTGATGAGCTTGAACCAGGATACCGATTGGTCAATGAGGATGATCGCATCCGGCCCGACGGGTATTACGGCGTCTCAAAGGCGTTTGGTGAAGCACTTGGCAGTTACTACGACGATTATCACGGTCTGAGTTCGATTCACCTTCGCATAGGCTGGGTGATATCGGACGACGACCCGAGTTTCTCGCCGTTTGCACTGTCGCTCTGGCTGAGTCACCAGGACACGGCGCAGGCCGTAGCGAGGGCGATCGACGCCCCGGATTCGTTGCACTACGCGGTCACGTACGTTACATCGGACAACAGGTGGAAGATTTTTTCCATAGATAGAGCTCGGGAAATTCTGGGGTATGAACCCAAGGATGCAGCGGGCAGTGAGTGGGAAGACCGGGATCCGCCGCTCCGAGACCAGTAACGGCTTAGTTAGAGAGAATTTCGGCCGGATTTATCCGCCCAACGGCGAATTTCATCCTCATCGAACTCCAACCCAAGGCCCGGGCCCGTGGGAACAGTGATGTGGCCGTTCACCACATCCAACGGCGTCTTGAGGATCGGCCGGTCGTCACGGATCGACACAGGTTCGATGTTGTACTCCTGGGCGTACGGGACATCGTTCCGGGTCGCGATCCAGTGAAGGTGCGCCGCAGTAGAGATGATCGGCTGGGTGTTGTGGACCGTCATAGGAACGCCAAAAGCGTTCGCCACATTCCCAACTTTGATCAGTTCCGAGATACCGCCGATTTTGACCACGTCCGGCTGCACGATGTCGGGCCTTCCGTTCACGATCAAATCGCGAATCATCCAACGGTTGTAGGCGTTCTCGCCTGATGCAATGGGGATGGTCAACGCATCCGCCACCTTCGCCATGCCAGCGAGGTCGTGCAGCACTACCGGCTCCTCGAAATGGAACACGCCGTAGTCTTCAAGCTGCTTACCAATCTCTATCGCGTGGTGCACCGAATAAGCGCTGTTCACATCGACAAGGATGTCGAACTGCTCCCCGGTCGCCGCACGCATCTCCCGCACGGATTTCACGGTTTGATCCGCCGGGTGGTCAATAGCTCCGGGCACTGCGGAGTGCATCTTGTACCCGGTGAACCCGCGCTCTTGGAACCCGGCCGCCCGTTTCGCCTCGTCGACCGGAGATAGATCACGGCGGAGTGAACTTGCGTACACCCGGATCTTCTCGCGCCCGGGCCTCATGCCACCGAGCAGTTCATAAATCGGCACATCAAGCGCCTTGCCCTTTATGTCCCACAGCGCAATGTCGATGCCGGAAGCCGCCGTAAGAAGGGCGCCGGGAGGACCACTTACCGAGCCCGCTTTCAGCATCAAGTCAAAGATAGCCTCCGTCTGAAAGGGATCTTTGCCGATCACCAGAGGACGGAACACCGTATCGATCGCCGCACGTGACACCTCGGGTGAACGACGGAAACACTCCCCGTATCCTGTGATTCCCTCATCGGTACTAACGATTACGAACGGATAATCGCCGTCCAGCACCAAACACTCAACGTCAGTGACCTTCAAACGTAACTCCCGGGGCGAACTGCTTATTTGTCATCTGCGCTGCTTGTGGCCCACGAGCTTGATTGTCTGGGCGGCGCGGCGTCGCGCATTTCTGCCGGCAATGTGAACTCGATGTCCTCGCTTGCAAGACCAAGGTGATTTACCTCGTCCGGATCAAGGGTGTCGCAGACAGCCTGCACGAGCGGCTCAGGCGTTGATGCGCCGCTGCTAACACCGACCTTCGAGACCCCTTCAAACCAGGCCATATCCAGTTCATCTGGCCCGTTGATGAGATATGCGGGAACACCGACGCGTTCTGCGACTTCCCGGAGTCTTCGGCAGTTTGAGCTCGTCTGGGAGCCTACAACGAGGACCACCTCGACCATCGTCGCCAGTTCCTTGACCGCGGACTGGCGGTTAGTCGTGGCGTAGCAGATGTCGTTTCGAATCGTCACGTTACTAAACTTGGAACTGATCCGGTTAACCATCGCAGCTGTATCGTCCACAGACAGGGTCGTCTGCGTCAAGACGGCGACATCCGTGTCGTTGTCCCAGTCTGGCGGCTGTGGGTCCTCCTGATCGTCCATCAGGGCCATCTCACCGTGGCCGGTCGTTCCTTTGACCTCCTGGTGCCCACGATGTCCAACTAGGATGATCTTTTTACCATTGGCCAAATATTTTTTTGCCTCGTTATGGACGCGGGTAACGAGCGGGCATGTGGCGTCAATTACACGTAGAGAGCGCTTCTCGGCGGCCTCGAAATCAGATGGCGGGGAGCCATGTGCCGAGAAAACGACGATCGAACCTTCAGGGATTTGCTCGACCGTTTCGACTGTGATTGCGCCCTGGGCTTCAAGATCGGCGACAACATGCGGGTTGTGGACAATTTCGTGCTTTACGTAGACGGGTTTTCCGTAGCGTTGGAGTGCGATCTCCACTATGTCTACGGCGCGTACGACTCCAGCACAGAAGCCCCGTGGAGCTGCCAGAAATACCTTCAAATTACATTGTCCCTAGATTGGGTCATCTACTCTGGGTTTTCTCAGGAAGTCGCCTGGACTGTTCGGATCAGTGTTGAACCGGCTCGTCTGTCGGTCGGTGAGAGGAATTATACGTACGACTGGTCCGTCTGCGCCTGTTTCAACTCAAGACCGCGCTCGCCCGATAGAGACCGTTCCTAGCCTGTCAAAGCGGATAGATGGATAGGACATCGCGTGGATACCGATTATCAGGGAGTCATACCCAATGTTTTCCCATTGTCTGTTCACCGCATCCCTGATCCTGAAAATATGGGCAAGAATCACTAGGAGCACGATCGTGTTCACCACAACGAACAGCTCGGCGACGACGGCTATCACGAACGATGACCCGTACAAGACACGTTTGCGGCCAAATCGGTTCGATATCTAGCCGGCGGGATAGACATCGATGGCCCCGAGCATCCCCTATTTCTGATCGACTTCTGCGATAGCCAGGACGCGAAACTAGAGTAGGACTCTGTTGACCGGGATCTAGACTGTTGACAGGCCGAACGCGGATACGCTCATATTGGCGAAACTATTCGGGCAACGTAAGTATTCGTCGAGTGCGGGTCGCGGGGAACATCTGATTTCGCCGGAGAGGAGAGGTGTTGCGGACATCACAATCATCGGACGTAACACTATGCGATGCTCCTCAAATCTGAGGCAAGACCATTGGCTTGGTCTCCCGGTGCACATTCCAGCAGATTAAGGACAGTTCTATGGCAGTAAAAGTGCGGTTCTATCACTGGACACGGTGAAGCACCTGTAAAAAAGCGGGGGCGGTGCTCTCGCAAGCAGGTGTTGAGTTAGATCAACGCGATTTCTTCAGAGACCCACTTTCCCGGGAAGAACTTCAAGAACTGGGTTCTATCGTAACGATTGATGAGTTGTTTTCATGGCGCAGCCCAAGTGCGAAGCAGTACCGGGAAAACAAGGACGATCTTACTAAGTCAGACCTGATAAATCTGATGATGAAAGAACCGCGATTGATCCGACGTCCGATCACGATACGGATAGACGATACTAGCCGATATGTGCTGGGAGGAAAGGCGGCGGATCTGGAAGCCCTCTCCCTCGATTAGGAAGGCGTCGAACAACGCGAATTACGATGATTTCGCCCCCAGAATGAGTGTCTGCACGTATGCCGATATTTGTGTTGACGGTGTACCAAACGCCTAGCCTCGGACCGACAATTTTCACTTAACGCACTTATCTGGCGGTGCGAGCACCCGCCACAGGAGCGATGCCATGTTGTTATTCAAGGCATACCCCAAATGTAGAGGCGACGTGGAGCTGGCGTGGGGATACTCGGCGCCACCGTTTGCCCAGAAGTGAAGATTCTTCACTTCCCAGTGCTACAATCCAGCGAGCCGTTAAGCGACGGCGGCACGAACATATGGCGTTAGTCTTCGCTCGCTCCTGCACGGTCGGGGGGGAATATTGAAGTATCCCTGACCGAAACCTGTGTGATGCCCCGTGCATCATTGTGAGGGTATCGAAAGTGCGTCATGACATCGTGTCCGACTGATCTCGCATACAGCGCCGCATCGGGACAGATCGTAACTTGAACTCTTCCTATCAGATCGGCGATTTGGCCGTATTTTCGGTCGGAGCGCACCCGAAACTTTCGTCAGCCATCTGTGAATACCTCCACATTCCGCTGGGGCAGATGGAAGTCAAAAAGTTCAATAACGAAAATACATTTGTCCGGATCTTGGAAAACGTCCGGTCACGCGACATATTCTTCGTCCAGCCAACGTCTGCACCGGTCAACGACAACATCATGGAGTTGTTGATCACCATCGACGCCGCCAAACGGGCGTCCGCCGGACGCATTACGGTGGTAATCCCGTATTACGGCTACGGACGCACGGACAAAAAAGATCAACCGCGTGTGCCCATCACGGCGCGTCTCGTGGCGGATCTGCTGACGACGGCGGGCGCGGACCGCGTCGTCACGGTGGACCTGCACGCCGGCCAGATCCAGGGCTTTTTCAACATTCCTGTAGATGAATTGACCGTCGTCCCGCTTCTTGTGGACTATTTCCTCAAAAAGAAAATCCCGGACCTCGTGGTCGCTGCGACGGATGTCGGTATCTCTAAGGCGGCGAGGAATGTCGCACAGCGCCTCAACGCTCCGCTTGCTATCGTAGAGAAACGACGTATTGGGAACGACGACAGCACGGAAGTTCTTTCCCTGATCGGGGATGTGAAAGGACGGCCTGTCCTGACGTTTGATGACGAAATCGACACCGGAGGATCACTCGTATCAGCTTTCGGGGCTCTCAAAAAAGCTGGAGCGACAGAGTTGTACGCCACCGCAAGCCACGGAGTTTTTTCCAACGGCGCAATCGACAGAATTTGCGATGTCTCAGATCTGGAAGAACTGGTCGTGACCGATACGGTTCCGACCGATGAAGAGAAGTCCCACCCGAAGTTGACAGTTCTTCAATCGTGCGACCTTCTGGGTGAAGCTATATACAGGATCCATAATGGCCACTCGGTCGGCGAGATGTTCACCTACTAGAACCGAAAACCCGCGCCTGACACGAAATCTGACGCCGGGGATTACATGCCCTTTCTAAAGAAAATTACATCCTTCCTTGGTGACTCTAATCACAAGGCGCTGAAGGAGTTCGACAGCCGTCTCCTTGAGGTCAACGAACTAGAGGCCCAAATGTCCGAGCTCACAGACGATGAGCTAAGGGGTATGACAGACGAGTTCCGCGCTCGTCTACGGGACGGCGAAAGCACGGACGACTTTCTTCCAGAGGCGTTCGCCGTCGTCCGGGAGGCCGCAAAAAGGGTTCTCTCGATGCGCCACTTTGACGTGCAGATAATCGGTGGAATCGTCCTCTATGAGGGCAAAGTGGCCGAGATGCGCACGGGGGAAGGCAAAACCCTCGTCGCAACCCTCCCGTCGTATCTGAACGCGTTGAGCGGCCCGGTACACGTCATCACGGTGAACGATTACCTGGCAAAACGTGACGCCGGATGGATGGGTCAGGTTCATCACTTCCTCGGCCTTACTGTAGGTTGTCTCCAGAACCAGTTCTCGTGGCGATTCGAACCCGATCGTGACGGTCGTGCGGAAGAGAATGATCCATTCATATCCGCGACCAAACAGGACGCTTACGGTGCAGATGTTGTTTACGGCACCAATAACGAGTTCGGTTTCGACTATCTTCGGGACAACATGGTCGACAAGGTGGAATCGCTTGTTCAGCGTCCGTTGAAATTCGCCATTGTTGACGAGGTGGACAACATCCTGATCGACGAGGCACGCACGCCTCTGATCATCAGCGGTCCAGCACGCGACTCGTCGCAGGAGTACCAGCGTTTTGCCCAGCTCGCAAGACGGCTATCGCAGGATGAACATTTCACCATCGACGATCGATCCCAGGCGATCAGCCTGAGCGAAGAGGGGATCGAACTCGTTGAGCGCCAACTTAACGTGGATAACCTATATGACCCTGCCAACTACGAACTTACGCACTTTGTAGAAAACGCTATTCGTGCCGAGTTCGTGTACCTGCGGGACAAACAGTACGTCGTCCGAGATGGCGAAGTCTTGATCGTCGACGAGAATACCGGACGGCTGATGATCGGGCGTCGGTATTCAGACGGGCTTCACCAGGCGATCGAAGCGAAGGAAGGCGTCCGAGTTCAGCGGGAGAGCATCACCTACGCCACTATCACGCTCCAGAACTACTTCCGCATGTACGAGAAGCTGGCCGGAATGACCGGTACGGCGGCGACTGAAGCGGAAGAGCTGAGCAAGATCTACAAACTGGATGTCGTAGCTATCCCGACGAACATGCCATCTCGACGCGACGACCAGTCCGATTTCGTGTACAAAACCGAGATCGGCAAGATGCGGGCGGTCGTCGAAGAGATCGCAGCGGAATCCGAGAGCGGACGACCCATCCTTGTTGGCACAACGAGCGTCGAACGTTCTGAAGTTCTCACGGATATGCTCACGAGACATGGGGTGGGAGTAGAAGTCCTAAACGCCAAGAACCATGCCCGGGAAGCGACGATCATCGCCCAAGCGGGCCGTCCGGGAGCCGTCACGGTGTCCACCAACATGGCGGGACGTGGCACAGACATCATTCTTGGCGGGAACCAGGATCAACTAAACATCTCAGACGATGAGTGGCAGCAGGACCACGACCGTGTGATCGAACTCGGTGGCCTCTATGTCATCGGCACATCCCGCCATGAGTCACGGCGAATTGACAACCAACTCCGTGGTCGTGCCGGACGGCAGGGTGACCCGGGTGAAACCCGATTCTTCACCTCCACCGAAGACGACATGGTGAAGCGTTTCGGCGGAGACCGTATCAAGGGGATCATGAGCCTTGTCGGGCTTGACGATGATGTGCCGATCGAAAATCGCATGATCACGAAGGCTATGAGCGGGGCTCAGAGCAAGGTAGAGGGTTATCACTTCGAGGTCAGGAAGAACCTCGTGGACTACGACGACGTGGTCAACTCTCAGCGCAACGAGATCTATCACATGCGGAAGAATGCGCTGGAAGCCGAAGGCCTGAAGGAAGCGATCCTTATCCGCGTCGCCAACGAGGTCCAGGCGATTGTTTCGACTGGACTCGCCGGCGATTCGGCTGACTGGGACGTGGACAAGGTGGCCAGCGAACTCAGTGGTTTATTTGAACTCCCACCGGAGTTAGCCGAGCCGGATGATTTCTTAGATTTCGACACCGAAGACATTGACAACATACTGGTCAACCACGTCGAAACGCTCTGGGAACAGCGCATAGAGACCCTCGGTGAAGATGTGGCCGAAAAGCTTGCGCAGGCAGTCATCCTGCGCGCCATCGACTCCCAGTGGGTCGAGCACCTGACCGAGATGGATAACATGCGACAAGGCATCGGTCTGCAGGCGGTCGGTCAGCGCGATCCACTGGTCCAGTACCGCCATCGCTCGTATGAGATGTTCCAGGAGCTGAACGTTGGAATAGATCGTCAGGTCACGCACACCTTCTTCAATGCCGTCGTACAGGAGACGCCCGCAGTGCAACCAGTCGCACAGGGCAAGCTGACCCTCAGTGGCCCCAACTCTAACGCAGGGTCCGAGGCCAACGGTCGCACTAGTCGATCAGCCTCCGCAGTTTTGGGCAAACGCAGTGTCATGTCCGCTGTAAATACGGGGCACGGAGATGACGCCGCGTTCAAACGAAAGATCGGTCGCAATGAAGCTTGCCCGTGCGGCAGCGGTAAAAAGTACAAACGATGTCACGGAAGGGCCACCTGAGCCAAGCGCCTGAAACGAACAGGAATTCCGATAAAATGTTCGGTTATGCCGGAATTTGAACAACAGATCTCAGGAACCTCAACGGGTCGATCTCTGGATAACCAGGACGTTGCGCGCGTCTTCGCTGATATAGCCACCCTGCTTAAGCTCAAGGGTGAGTCCGTGTTCAAAATCCGCGCATACACTCGGGCCGCCGAGGTGTTTGAGCATCTTCCAGGTCAGGTGGCACTCCTTGCCCAAGACGCAGGTCAACTCCAGGAGATCCCAGGGATTGGCGACGCCATCGCGTCGAAGACCCACGAACTCGTCACCACTGGGAAGATGGAGTATTTCGAGAAACTGCGCGGCGAATTCGCACCCGGGTTGCTCGACATCATGACGGTGCCCGAAGTTGGCCCAAAGACGGCGTTACGTGCCTCAGAGGACCTCGGCGTCGAGTCGATAGAAGACCTTGAGGCGGCCATAAGAGACGGCTCCTTTGCGACGCTCCCGCGTGTGGGAGTTAAGAAGGCCCAGAGCATCCTGAATCACCTCGAAGCGCGGTTCAGCCAGGCCGATCGGATGCCCATAGGAAAGGCCCTTCCGATAGCCGAGCAGGTCATCTCCGCGCTATATGAAACCGCGGCCGAAGTGCGCAGACTCACCGTCGCCGGAAGCGTCCGACGCTGGCGAGATACAGCCGGAGATATCGACATACTCGGTGTGGCCGATGATCCAGAGTCTGTGACTGCCGCTTTCGCCGCGCTGCCCATGGTCGTGGACATCCTAGGGCAGGGCGGCACGAAAGCCAGCGTTATCGTCACCGGTGGCGTCCAGATAGACCTTCGCGTGTCTGACGAACGGCACTTTGGTGCGTTGCTGCTGTACTTTTCGGGCAGCAAGCAACACGGAATCAGCCTCCGGGCCCGGGCCCAAAAGATTGGATTATCCCTCAACGAATACGGACTCACGGACAAAGAGAGCGACGAACTGACTCCGTACGACACCGAGGCCGGTGTATACAGAGCGCTGAACCTGCCATACATCCCGCCCGAGATACGTGAGGACCTTGGCGAGATTGTCGCCGCAGAATCGGGGAATCTCCCAGACCTAGTGGAACTATCACAGATTTGTGGCGATCTCCACGTGCACAGTGACTGGTCCGATGGCCGTGTGCCGATGGAGGAAATGGTGCGTGAGGCGGCTTTACGTGGTCTTGAATACGTCGCGATGACGGACCACTCGTCAGGGCGAGGGATCGCCAACGGTTTATCGGTAGAGCGCCTCGCTGCACATAACGAACAGGTCCTCGAGGTTGAACGGGCCGCAGGCGGTATCCGGGTCTTCAAGGGCACGGAGGTGGACATTCGCGCCGACGGCACGCTGGATTACACCGATGAAGTGCTGGCGGAGCTGGATATCGTTATCGCATCTGTGCACTCCGGAATGTCACAGGAATCCGATGTCATGACGGCAAGAATCATCAAGGCCATCGAAAATCCACACGTGACCGCCATCGGCCACCTGACGACACGATTTGTGCTCAACAGGCCACCGGTGGAGGCCGATTTTGCCGCCATCTTCCGTGCCGCCGCCTCCAACGGGACGCTGATGGAGATAAATGCTTCACCCAAGCGAATGGACCTGAAAGATTCACACATCCGGCAAGCCCGGGAACTGGGGGTGCGATTCCTGATTAACACCGACGCACATAATCCGGGCGATCTGGATCAGTTGCGGTACGGTGTAGGTAACGCACGGCGTGGCTGGGCCGAGAGACGAGAAGTGCTTAACACGCTCCCGGTAGCGGAGTTCGAACGTTTCCTTGACACGCCGAAACCGGAACGCGCATCTTTCATCACCGAGCAGGCTGTAACCGGATGACGCCGATACCGGGTCCAGGCGAACCACTAGAGCCGGAGGAACTTCAGCCGATCGAGTCCGGTGAAGTGATCACGGCCGAGGCAGCGGCCACGGATCCAGAGGAACTCCTCGAGAGGTTCCGGATGGCAGTGGGCGACCCCGGCAGGGACTGGCGCCTGTCGCTCATCGAGACGATGGCGCTGTGGCCTCTGGCGTCCGAGCAGATCGATGGCCGGAATTTTGTATATCTACTTGCGGGTGAAGCTTTCGACTGGCGGTCTCTTGCGGAACGAATTCTCAAGGCCCGCGACATCCCGATCCCTGAGGAAGATCGGGAGCAGCTGTTACTTGACTGGGCGCTTCCTGCCGGATTGAAGGAAGAAGAGTTTCGTCGGCTAATTGGATTCGCAAAGGGCGCGGGATTCCTCAACTACTTCTACGGGGTCACGGTTGAACAGGCGATTTTGCTGGCCGTGGAAGAAGAGGTCCGAAAACGACGATATGCCCGCGGCTTTGCGCCGGATGATGTCGGAGCCGACGTGGCCTATGAAATCCTTTACGGCGCAACACGTGCCGAGTTGATAACCGAGTTCGGGGGAGAGACCGGTCGGAAGGTGCGTCGACAGTCGCGTGGCCCGGAACGTGCAACTGGCAATCTGAGCAACGTAGACCATTTTACGTACTGGTTGTTCCAGCGGCGGTTCAAGAAGGCAGATCCGGCTCGTATCGCCAGCGACACGCGCAAGGGGCTGGAGATTTTGGAACGCATGCGACTAGCCCAGGCACGAAAAAACAGAGACGAGACTGCCACCAGGCCATTCATAGATCTCGGCGACCTCCACACGTATGAGTCGCCTCCACGCTACGCAAGACGAATGACCCGCCGCCCGGTTCGTACGTAATAGCAAGGTGCGAAAACATCTCGGCTACGGATTCGGCAGATTGACCTCCTGCGTCGCCTCGTGCTAGCGTCAAATGTAACGCAGAGATGGGAAGTAGTACCGCAGTGGCAGGCAAGAGAGAGCCGGGGATGCTGTGATCCCGGCGCCACATGCCAGACGAGAAGTCATCCCGGAGCGGTCAGCCTGAACTCGAACAACGAGTAAGGGGTGAACGGCAGCTACCGTTAACAGCATCGAGTGGTCTTGATTTGCAATCAGGTCAAGGCAACGAAGGTGGTACCGCGAGGCGAAACGCCCCGTCCTTTGAGGGACGGGGTTTTTTATTTCCCGCCGTTTTATGGTGGTATCAAGATCAGATACAGGACAAATAATGGCAACGACGGAACGAAAATGGGTGAAGCCGGTCGACGTATCGGCACTGCCCCGGCGCTTCGAGCCGGAAGAGGCGGAGCCGCGCTGGCGTGCGCTATGGGACGAGTGGGGAATCCACAGTTTTGACCCGTCGCGTCCGCGGGAAGAGACCTTCGTTGTCGATACACCGCCGCCCACCGCCAGCGGTTCTCTGCACGTGGGCCACGTGTTCTCGTACACACACCAGGATCTGATCGTTCGTTATCAGCGGATGAAGGGCCGGAACATCTTTTACCCGATGGGCTGGGACGACAACGGCCTTCCCACGGAACGACGTGTCCAGAACGTGTTCAACGTCCGATCCGACCCGTTCATGGCGTACGACGGGGACCTCAAGGTCGAACGCGTGGACCCGAAAACGAAGCCCCGGGACCTCCCGCGCCCGACGGTGATCTCCCGCAGAAACTTCATCGAGCTGTGTCACATCGTCACGGCGGAAGACGAGGTGGCCTTCAAAGACCTGTGGAAGATGCTCGGGCTTTCGGTCGACTGGAACGAGGAGTACGCCACGATCGACGACCGATCACGTGGCATCGCCCAGCTCAGCTTCCTGGACCTTTACGAGAAGGGCTACATCTACCAGGTCGATGCTCCCACGATGTGGGATGTCGATTTCGCTACCGCGGTAGCGCAGGCGGAGGTCGAAGACCGTGAGCGCGACGGAGCGTTCCACGATATTGAGTTCGGGACAGAAGACGGCGGCAGCTTTGTAATCGCCACCACCCGGCCGGAGCTACTGGCGGCGTGCGTAGGAATCGCCGCGCACCCGGATGATGAGCGCTACAAGTCGCTATTCGGCAAGATGGCGATTTCCCCGGTTTACCGCGTGCCGGTGCCGATCTTCGCGACCGAGCTGGCCGACCCCGAAAAGGGCACCGGCGTGTTGATGGTCTGTTCCTTCGGAGACCAGACAGACGTGCAGTGGTGGCGTGAGCAGTCGCTGCAGCTGCGACAGGTGCTGGGCCGCAACGGACTCATCGTCGATCGCCACTACGGAGACGACGGCTGGGAGAGCAACGACCCTGAACTCGCCAACGCCAACTACGCCGAGATCATCGGCAAGCGCGTCAACCAGGCCCGACGAATCGTCGTTGAGCAACTCCAAGACTCTGCCAACGCGGCCATCGCAGGCGGTGATGCACCGCTCCAGGGCGAACCGCGCCGGATCAAACACGCCGTGCGTTTCTTTGAGAAGGGTGATAGTCCTCTCGAATACCTGACCAGCCGCCAATGGTTTGTTCGCCTGATGGACAAGAAGGACCAGCTCATCGAGAAGGGCCGGCAGATCAAGTGGCACCCCGCCTACATGGGCAAGCGCTACGAAGACTGGACCGCAAACCTCGGGCTGGACTGGGCGATCAGCCGGCAACGGTATTTTGGAGTCCAGTTCCCGGTCTGGTACCGACTGGATGATCAGGCGAATCCGGTCTACTCGGATCCGATCCTGGCAACGCGAGAAATGCTGCCAATGGACCCGATGTCCTCGGTGGCGCCTGGCTTTGAAGAGTCGCAACGCGGGCAGCCGGGTGGATTCGCCGGAGAGCCTGATGTTTTCGACACATGGTTCACAAGCTCACTCTCCCCACAGATCGGCGCTCGCTGGGGCCAGGATGGGGACAAGATGGACAATCTGTTCCCGATGGATGTCCGCCCACAGGCGCACGACATCATCCGGACATGGGCGTTCTACACGATCGCCAAGTCGATGCTCCACCACGACGAGGTTCCGTGGCACAACGTCGTGCTCAGCGGCTGGATCCTGGATCCGGACCGCAAGAAGATGAGCAAGAGCCGCGGTAACGTGGTGACGCCGACCGGGATGCTAGAGGAGTACGGCGCAGACGCGATCCGCTACTGGGCGGGGAGTGCACGTCTGGGCGCGGACACTGCATTTGATGAGCAGGTATTCCGGGTGGGCAAACGACTCGTCACGAAAATCTACAACGCCGGCAAGTTTGTGTTGTCGCAAGAAGGTCCCGAGGGCGAGATCACGAACGAGCTCGATCTTGCGTTTATTGCCGAGTTGAAGAAGCTGGTCGAGCGCGCCACCGCGGCGTTCGAGGAGTTTGAGTACTCACGTGCGCTGGAAGAGACCGAATCGTTCTTCTGGAGTGCGTTCACCGATAACTACCTTGAGCTTGTCAAAAAGCGAACCCGTACGGACGAGGACCCGGAGGGCAGGGCGTCGGCGATAGCGACGCTTCGTTTGGGGCTGAATGTGACGATGCGGCTGTTCGCTCCATTCGTCCCCACGATCACCGACGATGTCTGGTCATGGACTTTCGCTGAACAAACCGGCAAACAGTCGATTCACATAGCGGATTGGCCGTCGGCAGCCGAGTTTGAAGGCATACCTGACCCTAATAGCGATGACTCGTTCGCTGTGGCTTGCGATGCTATTGCGGCCGTTCGAAAGGCCAAGACGGACATGGGACTAGGCATGGGCCGCCCTCTGGCATCGCTGTCACTTGCCGGCAACGCCGATAGTTTGTCAGTGTTGACCGGGGTCATCAGTGATGTCAACGATGGAGCGAACGCTTCGGGTGTTGACGTTATTGAGGGTGACATGGACGGAGAGCGCTTCGTTGCGACGATCCTGGCGGAAATTCAGGAGGAGACGTAGGCGGCTTCCTCCTGACATCACCCCGATGGTCGAAAAACGCGCATATGGCGCAAGCGGCGGCCCGTCCACAGGCGGATTGCCATCCGCCCTTATGACGGTAAAAGGTGAATCAAATTGGGGTGTTAACCAGCGCTCTAGACCATCAAATCTCCGCCGCTTATGTCCAGCGCTGCCCCCGTGATGTAGGCGGCGCGGTCGGACGCAAGGAAAGCGACTAGTTCCGCTACCTCTGAGGGCTCGCCCAAGCGGGATATCGGAAAGCTATTGGCGTATGCGGCCTTGCGTGCCTCGTCGATCTCGTCCTGAACCATCTCCGTGTCGATCAGGCCGGGGCAGACCGCGTTGACGGTGATGCCGTGTGACGCCTCCTCCATCGCGAGGTGGCGTGTGAGCCCCAGTACGGCGTGCTTGGAAGACGTATAGGCGGCACTGCCAAGAGTGCTGGTGGTCTTGCCTGCGGTGGACGAGAAGTTGACGATGCGGCCCCATCCAGCTTCACGCATCGCCGGAAGAACGGCGCGGGAGGGCAGGAACGTGCCCTTCAGATTCACGCCGATCACGAAGTCCCACTCGTCTTCGCCCATGTCGAACACCGCGGTCCGGCGAAGCACGCCTGCCGCGTTCACCAGTATGTGAAGCGCCCCGAACCCGGAGACCGCACGGTCCATTACGGCGGCGACATCGGAAGAGTTCGTGACATTGCCGCTGATGGCGATCGCCCGGCCTCCGGCGTCGCGCAACATCACGGCCGTGGCCTCGGCCGCCTCCACGGACAGATCGTTGACCACAACCGAAGCACCCGCAGCGGAAAGGCGTAGGGCCACGGCACGTCCCATGCCACGTCCCGCGCCGGTTACGACCGCGACCTTTCCCGCCAGTTCATCCGGGAATGGCGTCGGCAGTCGTGACGGATCGAAATTCAATGTTGATGAGCTCAAATCACGCCCAACTCTGCGCCGACGTCCTGGAACGCATCCAGGGCTTCGTCCAGTTGTGATCGATCGTGCGCCGCCGACATCTGGACTCGGATACGGGCCTCGCCTCTCGGAACAACCGGGAAGCTGAATCCCACGACGAAGATGCCCCGCCGATTCATCGCCGCAGCCATCTCCACCGTCTTGATCTCGTCCCGCAGCATCACGGGGACGATCGGATGATCGCCCGGGATAAGTTCAAAACCGAAACCTGTCATACGGTCACGGAAATAGCGGGTGTTCGCCCATAACCTCTCTCGAAGTTCGGGATGCCGTTCGACCAGCTCCAACGCCTTCAACGCGCCCACAACAACGAGCGGTGGGAGGGTGTTTGAGAACAGATACGGGCGAGAACGTTGACGGAGATAGGACACGATCTCGGAATGGCCAGTGGTGAACCCGCCTGATGCGCCCCCGAGCGCCTTGCCGAGCGTGCTGGTGATGATGTCCACACGGCCCTCTACGCCGAGCTGTGCGGGCGTGCCTCGCCCACCCGGGCCGACGAACCCGGTCGAGTGGGAATCGTCCACCATCACCATCGCGTCGTACTTATCGGCCAGGTCGCAGATCTCTTCCAGCTTTGCGAGATCGCCCTGCATGCTGAACACACCGTCGGTGGCGATCAACCTGAATCTGGCGTCCGAGGACTCCTGCAACTTAGCTTCGAGATCGGCCATGTCGCTATGAAGATAGCGCTTTCGGTCGGCCCGGCACAGTCGTATGCCGTCGATGATCGAGGCGTGGTTCAGTTCATCGCTGATGACGGCGTCTTCACGGCCGAGCAGCGTCTCAAACAGGCCGGTATTGGCGTCGAAACAAGAGCTGTAGAGGATCGTGTCTTCTGTCCCAAGGAACTGGCTAATCCGGGCCTCCAGCTCCTTGTGAATGTCCTGTGTGCCGCAGATAAATCGTACGGAAGCCATGCCGTAACCGTGGCTCTGGAGCCCGGACGATACCGCCTCCAGAATCTCTAGATGATCCGCAAGCCCGAGGTAGTTGTTGGCGCAGAAGTTGATGCGCGGCCCGGCGTTGGTCGTCACCCGAGCACCCTGTGGCGTCTCGATAACCTGCTCAGCCTTGAACAGACCGGCGGCCCGTATATCGTCCAGCTCGGAATCGAGCCAGGACTTGATAGCTGTGTAAGCCAAATGTGTGCTCCCTGGCCCCAATATTCACGTATTTACGTGTCGAATTACTCCGCTTTTACGATCTCCGGCTCTACTTCCAGTTCATTCGGCACGTACTCGCGCCAAGGCTGAAAACCGAGCACAAACTCTTTGCCCTCGTCCAAGGACGCCAGACCTTTTACTGCGCGGCCGGGATCGTAGCCACGTGTTGCAGCAATTGCCTGAATGCCGCGTTTCATTGATCGAACGCCGCCCAGACTGACTTCCTGGCCGTCGTCCATGAGAAGGGTCAGGTCGAGACCTTTCGGGTGCTCTTTCCAGTACATTCGCATCGTGTGAATTAACTCCTGCGTCGTGTCTTGATGTGGCTGTTATTTGAGTAGCGGAAGCGCCCGGTCCAACAGGGCGTTGCCGACGTCCAGCTTGTCCATGAGAGGCATCGGCTCCGGCTCGCGGCCCGGATAGACAAATGTCACGGCGTTGGTGTCCGTGCCGAACCCGGAATCGGCGGCCGAAACGTCGTTGGCGACCACCATATCAACGCCTTTTGAAAGCACCTTGGCGTCGGCGTTCTCTATGAGATCGTTCGTCTCGGCGGCGAAAGCCACCTTGATCAGGTGTTTTCCGCTGACCCCGGCGAGTATGTCCGGGTTCTGGATCAGATCGATACTGAGCGGATCCTCGCCGGTCTTTTTGATTTTCTGACCGGCCGGGTTTGCGGGCCGGTAATCGCTCACCGCGGCTGCCATCACCAGTAGATCGGCGTCGGCGCTCGCGGTCTGAACTGCGTCCCGCATTTCGATAGCAGTTGAAACCGGCAACAAGGTCACACAGGCGGGGCGGGGCAACGACGACGGCGCACTTATCAGCGTGACCTTCGCTCCGCGATCTCTTGCCGCTTCTGCGATGGCATAGCCCATCTTGCCGGTAGAACGATTGGTCAGCACCCGAACCGGGTCTATCGCCTCCTCGGTGCCGCCTGCGGATACGACCACGCGACGACCGGACATGTCGCCGTCCCGTCCAAGCAGCGCCCGTATATGACCGATGATATCCGGGACCTCCGTCATGCGTCCGTTACCGACCAGTCCCGACGCCAGTCGTCCCGATTCGGGGCCGATGAAGTGAACACCGCGTTCTTTGAGCGTCGCCACGTTGGCCTGCGTCGCAGCTGCGCCGTACATGTCGGCGTCCATCGCGGGCGCGATCGCCAACGGCTGCGAACCGGCGAGTATCGTCGCAGTCAAAACATCGTCGGTTATTCCGTGGGCGAGCTTCGCCATCACGTTCGCCGTTGCCGGCGCTATCAAAATCAGATCGGCTCGGCGGGCCAGGGCCACATGGTCGATGCCAAGCTCGGAGTTCGACTCGTAAAGTCCCGTGGAAACGGGCCTGTGGGTCAGCCCAGTAAAGGTGGCGACGCCAACGAACTCCTGGGCGGAGCGCGTGAGCACCACATCTACCGACGCTCCGGCCTGGGTGAGTTTGCTTGCAAGATCGACGGCCTTGAACGCGGCGATGCTGCCGGTAACTCCGAGAACGATCGACTTGCCGTCAAGTATTGTCGTCACGGCTAATCTCCGCTGTTCAACTCATGAAGCATCCGTAGACCTACAAGTGTCAGGTCTTCGTTCACCTCTTGAAGAACATCCGATTGTGCCGCCACGATTTTTGCGAGTCCGCCGGTACCTATAACCCGGCACGCCGAAGGATCGTCAGGGCTGAGTTCGGAGGCGAATCGCTTGACCATGCCTTCCACTAGCCCTACGTAACCAAACACGAGACCGGAACGCATTGCGTCCGTCGTGTTACGCCCGATGGCGTTCTCGGGCGCCTGCAAATCGACGCGCCGCAACTGCGATGTCCCACGGTACAAAGCCTCTGCGGCAAGCGTCATCCCGGGTGCAATCGCGCCGCCCAGATACTGGGCGTCCTTGCCGATGGCATCGAACACCGTCGCCGTTCCAATGTCCACGATGATGCATGGGCCTCCGTACAACCGGTGAGCGGCCACCGCGTCAGCAATTCGGTCTGTGCCGACATCCTGCGGCCGGTTGTAGTTGATCTTTATCCCGGTGCGAGTGCCCGGTCCGACCACCATCGGCGAAGTGCCAAGCATCTCCGTCAGAGCGGTTGTTACGGCCCCGGTCAGCGGCGGGACAACCGAGCACATGACCGAAGCCGGAAAATCGGACGGCGAAACGTGTTTTGAACTCAACATTCCCTGTAACAACAGGTTGTGTTCGTCCGCGGTTCGGCGTGCATCGGTGGCGAATCGCCAGGTTGCTATCAGGCGGTCGTCTTCGAATGCCCCGATTGTGACGTTTGAATTGCCGACGTCGACGGCGAGGAGTTTTCCCACGATATGGGGATGATATCAGCGCTAGGGCGGATACTTACCGTCAGTCCGATATCTTTTTGAGTGCCGCCGGTAGCGACTCCAATACGTCACCAGCCACCATCGACACTTCACCAACTCTCCTTTTTGCGACCTCGCCAGCCAGTCCGTGGGCATAAACGCCTAGCGTCGCCGCGTCAAATGGTTCCATCCCCTGAGCTAGGAATCCGGCTATCAGACCGGCGAGCACATCGCCTGTTCCGCCGGTCGCCATTCCCGGGTTGACCCAAGGACTGATCGCCGTTCGTCCATCCGGATGGGCAACAACCGTACAGGCGCCCTTGAGCACCACGATATGCCGCCACGTTTCGGCAGCAGATTGTGCGGTATGAACACGATCACGTTCTACCTCGGGAACGGTTGAGCCCCGGAGCCGTGCCATTTCGCCAGGATGGGGCGTCAGGATTGCCGGGCCCTGAATTCGTTCCTGCCAATAATCGACTGACGCAAGTGAGTTGAGCGCGTCCGCATCGATAACCAGGCTTGGCCCTTCGCGCCGGTCCAGCAATACCGCACGAACGAATTCAACTGCCGAGGGTGTCTGGCCGAGGCCAGGACCGATTAACAGTGATGATGCGCTGCGAGAGGCGTCTGTGACCTGTACAGCGGCAAAGTGAGAGTCGATAACGTTTCTGCTGTGCTCGACCAAAGGAATATAGGTGGCCTCGGCGAGACGGGAAGCGATGAGAGGGTAAATCGTGTCCGGTAGCGCCAACGTCACAAGGCCTGCTCCGGACCTCCCGGCGGCCGCGCTGCATAGATATGCCGCTCCGACGTAATTCTCTGACCCAGCGACGATGAGCGCCCGACCGAAGGTACCTTTATTCGATTGGGGAGTTCGATCCGGGACCACCCTGCCCATCAAAGATCTGGTCATAAGTTCCGTCTGGATCTCGTCATCCAGTCCCTCAGGAATGCCGATGTCAAGGTACCGCCGAGGTGCGCCGCTCGGTTCCAGGAAATGGCCTATCTTCGGCCGGCCAAGCACAAGTGTTTCGCTGGCGCCCAGTCCGTTGGGGTCCATGTTCCCGGTGTCGGTCGACATCCCCGTTGCTATATCCACGGCGATTATCGGCGCTTTCGCGTTATCTCGCACAGTACGAAGAAGATCAGATAACGGTGGCTCAATCGGACGGCCACACCCTGTCCCCAAAACCGCGTCCACGATCACAAGCGCTTCCGAAACCGTTTCAATAAGCAATGAATGATCGTCGTCTTCGAATTCGTGAACCACCTTCACCCCGGCGGCGGCCGCAAGATCAAGTTTTTTGTCTTCAGCGCAGCGAATCATCAACAGGTAGGCGGTTACGTCAATTCCACTGGACGCGAGATGCCGGGCGGCGACGAGTCCGTCAGACCCGTTATTACCCGGACCTATGAGAATCAGGGTCGGACCTGTTGCAGATGCGGGCAGCCGGTCGCGTAACGCTTCGGCTATCGCGAGCCCGGCGTTCTCCATCAGGGCGTCCAGCGATACTCCTGCCCGGACTGACGCCTGTTCAAGCTCCCGCATTTGCCGAGTTGTGACTACCTTCAATCCTGCGCCGTCCTTCCCTCCGGGCCGGGTGAATCGGCGGTCTGGGCCACGACGCTGGCTATGGCAAACTCGCGGGAGTGGGAGAGACTGACGGCTATCCGTACAATTCCCATACTCTTCGCACGCGCCCTCGCCCGATCATGCAGCACAATCTCCGGCGCACGGCCGCGTTTGCGCTGAACTTCTATGTCACGCCAGCTAACTCCACGGACGCCAGTTCCTAGTGCCTTCATCACCGCCTCTTTCGCTGCAAATCGGCTGGCCAGTTGGGGCGCCCTGCCCCTGCAATAGGCCCGCTCTGCGGGCGTGTATATCTTCTCCAAGAATCGGCGTGGATACCGGGAGTAGGTGAGTCCAATCCGCTCGATCTCGATTAAGTCCACGCCGACGTACAAACTGTGTTCTCCCGGGCCCGGTAGTGGCGAACCCTGATGTCCATTTCCCGTCCGTAAAAGATTGCGGCCCGCGGGATAGTGATGAGGCGACGGGCCGATTATATGGGCCGCAACGTTCTCCTCCTACCGAGGTCTCATCTTATCCCTGATGAAAACCGATCCTATCCGTCGCCCCGGTGATAACCTCTATCAAGTTGACATCACGATGAATTTTCGGTGCGAACATAACGCCCAACAATCACAGAACATTCCTCATATCTAATCTTCAGGAGAGTCCTCATCCGCGCTAAACGCATCGACGGGAAGGCCGTGGCGGAGAAGGTTCGTAACGAGGTCGCCCGAGAGGTTGAAGAGTGGGTTTTCGCAGGTAATCGCCGGCCCGCATTAGCCGTAGTGCTGGTAGGGGCGGATCCGGCTTCGGCGACATACGTGCGCGGGAAAGAGCGGGCGTCGGTAGAAGTCGGGATCCACTCTGAGACACGGAAACTGGCGGCGGACGTGACCCAAAATGAGTTGCTTGAAGTGATCTCCGAACTGAACTCTGACGACCGGATTACCGGTTTCTTGGTGCAGTTGCCGTTGCCAGATCACATCGACGAAGACACCGTGTTGCACGCTATTGACCCGAATAAAGACGTTGACGGCCTACATCCTTTCAACATGGGTCTTTTGTTAGGGGGTGCACCGCGACTTGCTCCGGCGACTCCGAGCGGAATCTTGAGGTTGCTAGCGGAAGAAGGCGTGGACACCAGTGGTAAACACGTTGTGATATGCGGACGAAGCAACATCGTTGGGCGCCCGCTCGCGGCGCTGCTATTGAGACGAGGACAGGGAGGCGATGCCACCGTAACTGTCTGCCACTCCCGGACGGCAGATCTGGGATCGTTTACCAGACAGGCGGACATCCTGGTCACTGCCATGGGTGTGCCCGGACTGATCACGAAAGAGATGGTTAAATACGGCGCAGTCGTCATAGATGTCGGAACCGTGCGGGTAGATGATCCGTCACGGGAGCGCGGATGGCGGCTCGCCGGAGATATGGCACTTGACGTGCGGGACGTGGCATCGATGCGGACCCCTGTGCCTGGCGGGGTGGGACCGATGACTATCGCGATGCTGTTGAAGAACGTTATGCAGGCGGCGCGCCTGGTTGACGAGGGCGCCCGTAAATAAAGAACAAAAGGGACGTAGGTCAATCGCTCGATTCATTCGAGAAGATTGAGGGTTCTATAGTAAGATAGCCGCCGCCGCGGACCCATCAAAACAAAGTGGTCTACTTAAGTTCATGGCGTGGAGGTTGAGAGATCGTTCAGAGTAAAGAACAGGCGTCTTCCGAAACAGATTCGGAGGAAGGCGCAAGAAAACAGGAACTGGCCGAACTTTATCGGCAGATGTACCTGATTCGCCAATTTGAAGAGGCCTCCGGTGAGATGTACACTCGAGGCCAGGTCCGCGGATTCCTACATCTGTACATTGGAGAAGAAGCGATTGCGGTCGGCGCGATCTCCCAGCTTCTACCGCATGACTACATCGTTACGCACTACCGTGACCACGGCCACGCATTGGCGCGTGGCCTTGACCCCAATCGCGTTATGGCTGAGCTGTTTGGTCGCATCGACGGCCTGAGCAAAGGCAAAGGCGGTTCGATGCACCTTTTTGACACGGAGAAGGGCTTTATCGGCGGCCATGCGATCGTCGGGGGGCAGTTCCCCCTCGCTGCCGGTCTCGCCCTGTCCCACCAGTACCGGAAGAGCGACGGTGTTTGTGTCGTATTTTTCGGGGATGGCTCCACCAACCAAGGCACATATCACGAGGTCATGAATCTCGCCGCGGTCTGGAAACTTCCCATCCTGTTTTTCCTCGAGAACAACCTTTACGGTATGGGCTCGAGGTTCGATCGAGTGCGAGCCGGCGGTGAAGATTTTTACCCGGGCGCTGCAACCTACGGCATCGATCACACAGCGGTGGTGGATGGGATGGATGTCATGGCCGTGCAAGAAGCAACGAAACTTGCGCTCGAAAGCATCCGGTCCGGCAACGGTCCCGCATTTATCGAAGCCAAGACATTCCGTTTTCAGGGACACTCAATGGCTGATCCTGTGAAGTACCGGGATAGATTGGAAACGGAGGCCTGGGAGGCGCGTGACCCTCTGAACACGTTCCCGCGTGATCTCCTTGACCAAAACCTGTTTACAGAGGCAGAAATGGAAGAGATTCGTTCCAGCGTTGACGCCGAAGTGGTTGTCGCGATCAAGTTTGCCGAGGACAGCCCGTTCCCGCCGGACGAAGAACTTTTCACCGATATTTACGCCTAATATCGCCGTCCTTTTCGAGATGGCGGGATTGATGCATGACTGAAATTACGTTCAGACAGGCCCTACAACGAGGATTACGGGAGGCTCTAGACGCTGACCCCAATGTTTTCCTGATGGGCGAAGACATCGGCAAGTACGACGGTGCGTACGCCGTTACTCAGGGTCTCCTTGAGAAGTACGGACCAGACCGTGTTCGGGACACGCCTATATCTGAAGCCGCCTTTGTCGGGGCCGGAGTCGGGGCCGCTGTCGCGGGGCTACGACCTGTGGTCGAGCTGATGTCGATGA
Source organism: Dehalococcoidia bacterium (assembly GCA_029936485.1). Classification (GTDB taxonomy): domain Bacteria; phylum Chloroflexota; class Dehalococcoidia; order Lucifugimonadales; family Lucifugimonadaceae. The sequence goes on along the minus strand of JAPYSM010000001.1, from coordinate 10,395 downwards.
GCTTCTCGCTCGTGGCATCCGACCAGATCGTAAACATGGCTGCTAAGATTCGATATATGTCCGGCGGACAGCTAAAGGTGCCGCTGGTCCTTCGGGCACCGACCGGCGGTGGCGTCCAGCTAGCGGCGACACATTCTCAATCGTTCGAGAACTGGTACGCATCGGTTCCGGGCCTGAAGGTCGTCACGCCATCCACGCCGTACGATGCGCTGGGCCTTCTCCGAAGTTCGATCGAAGACGACAACCCAGTTGTATTCGCCGAAAACGCTCTACTCTACGCGACAAGGGGCGATGTCCCGGACGGGGAATATCTTGTCCCTATAGGCGTCGCCGATGTGAAACGGACCGGAACTGATATAACGCTTGTCGGCTGGGCGCACGGAATAGTCACCTTGATGGCAGCGGCCGAGAAACTCGCCGAGACCGGAGTTAGCGCTGAGGTTGTGGACCTCAGGTCATTGCGGCCGCTGGACATGGAAACGGTTATCGAGTCTGTCGAGAAGACGGGCAGGGCGCTAGTCCTGGACGAGAACTGGCGTACGGCTGGCTTTGGCGCAGAGCTCGCGGCCGAGATCGGCTATAGAAGTTCGGACTATCTTGACGGTCCGGTGGCAAGGGTAGGCGGCACAGATACTCCCTCTCCCTACTCACGCCCGCTTGAGCAGCTGGGCATTCCCCAGGTCGCGTGGGTGATCGACGAAATCGAAAAAACATACGGCATTTAAACAGGCCAGATACCATCGACATACGTAGCGCACCCGCACCTAATGTTTAGTAAAGGGTCCCCGGATTGATTACCGAAGTCGTAATGCCGGCCATGGGCGCCGACATGACCGAAGGCATCGTCGTCAAATGGCTCAAGTCAGAGGGCGATGAAATTTCTCGTGGAGATATTCTCGCCGAGATCGAGACGGACAAAACCGTCGTCGAGATGGAGGCGTACGGATCAGGCCTTCTGCGCAAGATCGTCGTGGACGAAGGCGTTATGGTGCCGGTGGGCGATCTGATTGCCTACCTTGGCGACGCGGATGACGAGATTCCTGATGTGCCGGACGGCAGCGATAGCGCGATCAGAGCGGTAGCATCGATTCCTGAGGAACCTGCCTTCGTGCGGGCCCCTGTCGCACCAACTGAGGCTCTCGTCGCGACCGGTCGCATCAAGGCGTCACCAGTGGCACGGAAGATCGCAACTGAGCTTGGCATCGACCTTACGACCGTGACCGGCACAGGCCCAGGCGGCAGGATCACACGTTCAGACGTCGAGGGTTATCCAGGTATTCTGTCTGCGACTCCAGCCGTTGCGGCCTCCACCGCCGTAAAACCGTCTACCATCTTGCCGGTCACGCTCAACGGGGAAGACATTCCACTTTCCACCATGCGACAGGCGATCGCGCGCGTAACCGTGCGAAGCAAGACCGAAAACCCGCACTACTACATTGACCTATCGATCGACATGACATCTGCGATGTCGATGCGCCAAGGGTTGAACGAGGAGATCGGCGATGCCGGCCCTCGTATTAGCGTGAACGACATGATCGTCCGTGCATGCGTCAAGGCGATCACTAAATACCCCAAATTCAACACCACCTTTGCGGTCGATCACCTGATCAGCCATGCCGACATCAACATCGGTGTCGCAATAGCTCTAGAAGTCGGCCTGATGGTTCCTGCCATCCTCCGAACCCAGAACATGAGCCTGCTTGAGATTTCTGCCGCCACAAAGGACCTGGCGAACCGGGTCCGAGGCGAAGGCGGTGCGTTGACACAGGAAGAAAACACCGCGGGTACTTTCTCCATCTCAAACATGGGGATGCTAGGCGTGGACAACTTCCAGGCGATCATCGTGCCTCCTCAATCGGCAATCCTTGCCGTTGGTGCCGTCGCACAGCAGCCCGTCGTACGAGACGGGGACATAGTCATACGACAGATGATGAAGGCAAGCCTGTCAGCCGACCACCGGGTAACCGATGGCGCGGAAGGTGGCGTATTCCTTGGCGAGATCCGACGATTGCTTGAGAACCCGGTCAGCCTGCTGGTGTGATTTGAGGAAGAAAAGACTTCATCGTGACACCGGATGTAAAGGCCCGCCTTCTCGGCGGGCCTTTACGCGAGGGAAGTATCTGACGCCGGCATCTGTTCTGATCACCGGGCTAACCCTAGAATGAGCAACGTGTACTACGAAGAACCATTTTTACCCGATGAACGCTCCGTGCTGGAGCGTTTTTTTACGAATATAGATGGGCCTGTCTTCGGCCTCGTAAATCTGCCTGAGGTAGTGAAGGGGGCTCTGTTCGCACGTTATTCACGGTCACACAAATCGCTTCGCCGGTTGTTCTTGGATGAGTTCCACAACCAACCAGAGCTCGGCATAGCCGCAATGTCCGCGGCCGTGGCTGACGACGACCCGTCTGTAAGGCTCAACAAGGCCGAGGCGCTGTATGACCGCGTATTTGGCGAGTATGGCGATGACTCGGTCGCGCAGTTGGGCGGGGCTCATCTGGCATGCGAGCAGGCTTCGAACCTGCTTACCAAGGTGCTCGAACGGGGGCGCATCGCCGCTTACCTGGAGCAGAGCACACGGTATATCTATTACGATCGCCCACTCGGCGAGGGTTATCGATATCACGTACCACCGGAGATCATCGGCTCAACCTTGGAACGTGAGTACCGGGGAACGCTGGACGCCCTGTTCGGCCAGTACTCGGAACTTGTGCATGAACTGGCGCCGCATTTTGAAAGCAAATTCCCGAGAACTGACGGAACCTCAAGGCGTGCATATAACGCCACCATCCGCGCTAAAGCATGTGACGCCGCACGTGGACTGTTACCGGCTGCTACTACGTCTAACGTTGGTGTATACGGAACCGGACAGGCATATGAATCATTGCTGATCCGTATGCAGGCGCACCCGCTCGCGGAAGCGCGTGAGTATGGCGAGATGATGCTCACGGAACTCCGGGAGATCATCCCTGCGTTTGTCAAAAGGGTTGACCTTCCCGACCGAGGTGGAGCTTGGGCCCATTATTTTTCGGATACAGCTGCGCGTATGAAGGATATTGCGGATAGGATCAATATCGAGTTCAGCAATGGCCCCGAAGTCACACTTGAAGACTGGGACCCCGATGCCGAGATCAAGGTCGCCGCTTCCGCGTTGTACGCCTATTCGGACCTGTCGGGTGCACAGTTACTTGAAGCTGCACGCAACATGGGAGTGGAGGAGCGGGCCGGAGTAATCCGAGCGTATTCTGGAGATCGGATCAATCGGCGGCACAAGCCTGGCCGGGGCATGGAACGAGTCGACTACAGATTCGATATCACATGCGATTTCGGGAGTTTTCGAGACCTGCAACGTCACAGAATGTTGACTTTGGACTGGCAACGACTCGGTACAAAACATGGGTACGCCACGCCGGACGTATTGACCGATATCGGACGCGTACAGGAATGGGATTCCGCCATGGAGCGCGCAGCCAGCCTGAGCGGTAACCTCATGGACCGGTTTGGAGTTGATGTCGCTCAGTACGCGGTCCCGTTCGGATATCGGATTCGATTTGTGATGCAGATGAACGCCCGAGAGGCGTTCCACCTTCTCGAGTTACGTACCGCACGCGCTGGCCATCCGGACTACCGCAGGGTGTGTCAGGAGATGCACCGGCTGATCTACGAAAAAGCCGGACACCGTGCCATAGCCGGTGCCATGAAATTCGTGGATTACGAAGAGTACGAACTGGAGCGAATTGATTCAGAGCGCCGTGCGGACGAGAGAAACAGTAACGGAAAAACATAGCGGCCAAGCTCAGCCGTTGCTGCCCGCGTTGAACCCCAGATTCGACGTTATGGTGCGATTCAACCGCGTGCCGCTCAAAGATCCTTTGGTGGCCACATAGATACCGTCCGCATCGTAAAGGATTGTCGGCGGTAGACCGACAATTCTGAATTCGCCAATGCGATATCGATCCGGGTAGCCCGTGATGGCCAGGTCCCTAACGCGCTGTCAGGTAGACGCGCCTGACGCGGATTCAACGCGGTCCCGGCCCATCAACCACGCGGGAATGACGCCTAGAACGGCAACGGCCGACGCCGACACGAAGAAGCCCTGGAAGACTGTGAGACCTGCGGAGGTTATCTCCTCAACTCCTTCGAACGTGATCGGCGCATCTTCAGCCAGGTTCTCAAACCGGAGCGTCCCCCACGCCGCGATCGCGGCCAACCCGATTGTCATACCGATCATCCGGGAAGCCGTGATGAGGGCGGATGCCGTTCCCCGCTCGCCGGCCTTGGCATAAAGCAATGCCGAGGTGTGTATCGGCGCGATTAACAACCCGAATCCGAACCCGGAGATCGCAAGGTGCACCGTCATTGAGGGATCTCCGATATCGATATCCCATTTGGACATTGCGGCCAGTCCCACCGCGGCCAGTACAAACCCTGCGATCGCAGACCATCGAGCGCCGACTCGCTGGACCAACAAGCCGCCCGCGATAGCGCCGAAGGGTATGGCGACGGTCATACGCAGGAGCATTAGCCCGCCGTCCAAGGGGGACAGACCAAGAACCGTGTTAGCCATCAAGGGCACAGTGACCATCACCGTTATCAAGGAGATTCCGGCGGCCAGATGGGCGGCGTTGGAAGCAGTGAACTTGATCGTCCGGAGCAGTCGTACGGGCAATATCGGGTCGTCTACCTTACGGTGCCACCAGACGGTGGTTACCGCAGCGGCGCTGGCGGCGGCGATCAATATGCCAAACACGACATCTGTGTCACCCGCACGAGATAACGCCGCTGTGATCAGCGCTAACACGGCGACGAACAGTGCACCGCCAACGAGGTCGATCCTCGCCGGGTTTCGCACCCCGGCGGGAGAGAACTTCAGCGCGGCGATTACCGCCAGTCCGAGAGGGATATTGATCCAAAACACCCACTCCCAGGAGCTGAAGTTTGTAATCAATCCCGCCCATAGCGGGCCGATGACACCACCGGCTTCCGCGCTGGCGCCGATTATGCCGAACGCCATCGCATGACGAGCACGTGGCAGCACGTCACCAACGGAAGCGATTGCGACGGGGATCATTGCGCCCCCCCCGATCGCCTGAAATACACGGGCGCCGATCATCCAGTTCAGGTCAGATTCATCCCGCCCGATCAGCTTCTGAAGGTCCGGACTGGTCGCCACCAGCGCCGATCCAAGCATGAAGATGACCAGCGCTCCAACGAACACGGTGCGACGCCCGAATCGATCGGCTACATGGCCCATGATCGGCATAGCGGCCGTGTAGCCGATCAGGTAGCCCGTAACGGTCCAAGATGCCCGATCCAACTCGCCCGGGCCGATACGGAAGTCCTGGAGCAGCTCCGGCAAAACGACCACTATCGATGTCTGATCGTCCGCAGCGATGAATACGCCGGCACAAACCGGAATGATGACGGCGTAAGCGCTGATGTCCCGTAGCCAGTTGATCACGCGTTCACGCCCGGCCTAAATCGGCGGCTCAATGGAGATATCGGTATTGAACTCGAACAATCGGACCGTGCGCACCAGATCTCCAGACTCAGCGGTCGTCACCCTCCCGATGATTCGCGCTTCAACGGGGTATAACGACGAGCCATCTATCGTCACCCGGACATTTAGCCGGGGTGCGGTCTCGTCTACGCCGCTGGTCAGCGATTTCAAGGCTATGGCCGGTAGATGTCCATCGATCACGTAAGACCCTACTTTAGAGGCTTCTGATGGCGCTATCTGTGGGTTCTCGATCTGCTCAAGAATACTGGAGACCAACGATACCGGGTTGAATGTACCGAAGGGACTGGTCCCGGGCTCCAAGAGTTGCCAGCGCCCGGTGATCGGGTGGGTCATGTATGAATCCTGGTCGATTACCGTGACTTCGGTATTTACGAAAAAGCCGGACACTAGCGTGTCTGCATCAAGCGTGTAGCTACCGGGGACCAACACTGTCCCAGAAGCGTTTGGCACTTCGATCCCGTTCGACAGAATTGTGTTTCCGTTATCGTGGGCCAGTCCGAATCGAAAGGTCGTTACTCGCGAGAAGGCAGCCGATGAACGGGAGATGATTTCGGCAGGCGATATCTGCTCAATGTCGAAAACCGGATCTACTGATTTGCCCGATGAGCAGGCAAGGGTCAGGACTATACCGACAGCCGTAATCAGGCCGGTCCATAACGGGGTATGTCTATGGGTCAGAGCAGTCACGCATGAAACCGCATATCGGGCACCGCAGCTTGCAGTGGAGGTCCAGCATCTCGGTGCCGCAAAGATCACATACCCAGATCAAATGGGCGGGAGCAGACGTTGTATTGATCGAGCCCATGACGACGCCTCAAGAAGGAATTCGACAGCGCCGGGAGTATATCAAGCTAACTTCGGGTCGCCGGGGATATATACACGGCGCTGGATCGCCGCCATCTACTGATCGGACCCGATCAACACGGTGAAATCGGACGGGATAGCAGATCCGCCGAACGGTTCAACGGTCACCGATGCGCCGATGTACTCGGTCGCATCTCCGGTCAGATCAAGGTTTACGATTGCGTATCCGTCTTGGTCAACCGAGAACGTATTGCCGGGGACCATGCTGCCTTCGTAAGTGAGCCAAACCTGGTAAACGGACCCCGCAGGCGCCGGCGCGAGGCCGTTGACCATGAGGAATGCTTGATCGCCACTGGAGTGAGTGATCAGTACGCCCTGAGGCGCCTGTGGTTGCAGTCCACCCGAAAAGAATGACGGCGTACTCCACGAACCAACCGAAGTAACGTACTGGAGCCAACGTAGATCGTTCAACTGCTGTTCCAGCGTGTCGGTGGATTTCTGGAGGACTGACACTTGTTGAGCATCTGCGCTCGATGCGATTTTGGCGTCATCCTCCATCAATTTCAGTGATGCCGTGAAAGAGGCTATCTCGCTATCCTGAGCTGCGACTTGGGCCGTAAAGTCATCCACACGATCGTTCAGGCGTATACCGGCTACCCCCGCCACGACTATCAATGCTATGAAGGCAGCCGCGATACCCGAAGAAATGCCCCACGCAAATCTCGTGTTCGCGTACCAGGGGAACCGAACCGGTGAGGCGAATGAGACGTCGGGTTTAGATACCCCCGGGTGCAAATACCCGATCGGTACTGGCTGTTCTTGTGACAAATTCATATCCGCATCGATCGCGGCATTGATTCGATCTTGAAGGTTTGGAGGTGGCGAAATTGTTGGCACAGCGAACGCCAGATTGGCGGCGCCCTCCATCAACTCCTCCAACTCGGAAGTGCAGTCTTTACATACAATCAGGTGTTGCTCAACCAGTTCACGCGCTTCGTCATCAACCGCGTCCATTGAATAGCCAGCAAGGTCGGGCGAAATAGATTCGTGGTTTCGTGGATCGGTCATAATTCAGGCGTTCTCAATTTCGAGGCCAGCGCGACGCGTAGCTTTTTCAAGCCGAGGCGCATGCGGGTCTTCACCGTGCCAAGTGGCTGATCAAGTTTTAAGGCAATTTCGGCCTGAGTGAACCCGCCAAAATACGACATTTCAATAACGGAACGCTGTGCGTCAGGGAGGTTTAGTAACGCCTTACGCACCGTCGCGTATTCCGAGTTTGCTACCGCCGCATCGACCGGTTGTATATCGGCTGATTGAAGATTCAAAAAATCGTCCACATTCTCTACGGTGCGCTGTTTACCACGCGTCCGTTTACGAAGTTCGTCGATTGTTCGATGGTGTGCGATACCGAACAGCCATGTCGTGAACTTGCCACGTCCAGGTTTGTAACTTGCGGCCCGTCGCCAGACATTGAGGAAAACATCTTGCGTGACCTCTTCAGATGCTCCCTGATCTGAAAGCATCCGGAAAGAGAGTGAAAACACCCTGGTGCTGTAACGTTGATACAGACACTCAAGTGCCAGTCTGTCTTGCTCGACAATCTTGACGAGCAGCGCCTCGTCCGTAAATTCTATGTATCCCAAGCGGGCCACCTCGTGCAGCGGATAGGTCCGCGGAGCCACATGTCTGGGCCGAATGCGCGCTGCAACCGGTCCATCGTAGTGTCCACCACAATGGCATACGGTTGCGGGTACACGCCCGGATTCACCTGTTTACAAATCGTGTGAGTCCGATTCCCGATGCTCCGTATAGTCCAACCGAATGACGGTGGGCCACGCGAGACGATTACTGATTACGGGGTGATTCTCCGATAGGCCCACTCATGCCCGCCGCGTCTGCCTCGGGATCAGAGGCGCTTTCGCTTACTATGCGGTTTCGTAACTCTGACAGGGCGGCTCGGGCTGACTCAAGGTCGTGTCCTCGGGGAGCGCGAGTCACGTATGTAGACAGTGTTTCGGCGGCAGCATTAAATCGGCCGAGTTCTGTTTGGATTCGCGCCAGGTCAGCGAGGTTATGCCACGACGTCGGCGCAACGATTCGAATGCGTTCCGCGATCCGCAGCGCACGAACATAATCCTCTTTATCGAGGTAGATCTGTTTCAAATTTCTGAGCGTGCGCCCTAGTATGTTTCGCTTACCGGTCGGCCGCATGAACGCCGCTGCCTCTTCCACGCTCATCGGTATCGACCGGCGGTCGGGTCGTCTCGTGGCTCGTTGAACAATTGCGATGCACTCGCGACGGCTCAGGAGGCCACCAGCATCAAACGGGTCAACAAAGATCGATTCTGATCCTTCGCCCGCTCGAATGACGAAATGTCCAGGCAGTCCAATACCGTGGAAATGATATCCCGCCCGACGAGATATCTCCATATATAGGACCGATAGCGTGATCGGATTACCGAGGCCACGGTCCAACACGTCCGGGATGTAGCTGTTACGTGGATCGTAGTAGCGTTTCAGGTCCCCACGAATCCCGAGTTCACTGAACAGTACATCGTTTACGGCGTGCACGGCGTCGAACACGCCGTGCCTGCGCGGTAGTCGGTCACGGACACGTTCAGCCAGAAGGGCGACCCGTCCTCGTTCGGCTACGAGGTCCATATCCGGGTATTCGCTAGCCGCTATCAATAACGAAGCGGAAAGGAGGTTTATCTGAGACGCTGGAACGGAAAGTACGCGTATGAACGCCTCGTTTATGTTGCCGGGAGTGTTGCTCACGTTAGAGAGCACCCTTCAGATGGTACACCCGTGTGTATGACGTGAGATCGGGAATCGTGATCGCTCCTGAATTCTGTTCCGGCATGGCCCGGGGGACCGGATGACCACGATTCTAATGACGCATTGGTGGCTTCGCAATCCTGGTCAGGCGGTATGGGCACGTCGATCGGTCGAGTGGATTCTTGTGCGGCCTGTTTGCTGCGCCGGATCAGTAAAAAGCATCCGTTCTATCACGCCTCTGCTGGCGGCAAAAGGGTGACCGCCTCGGGCGGGACGAGTACGGAAACTTCGTCCCCGGATGTCACTTCGGTTTGCGCATCTACCGTGGGGACGATGGAAATCAACTCGCTCCGGCCAACCGTCATGTGGATTTCAGATTCTCCACCGCGGAATTTCTGCCCGTTCACAACTCCGGACAACTTGATTCCCACCTCTGCCCATTCGTGGTGAACCGGTGCGACCGAAATACTTCTTTCATTGATGATCACTAAAACGCCGTCTCCAACGGATATACCACCAGGTAGTGGGCCTGCAGTTGACAGGGTCCCAGCGGGTGACGCGATTTCGACCGACTCGGATGCCCGGACTATCGTCCCCTCGATGATGTTCCTGAGACCCAAAGATCGAGCGACCATCTCAGTTGCAGGCGCCTGGAAGAGCGCCTCGGGGGGGCCAGATTGAACTACCTGTCCATCGTTTACAAAAACGATGGTGTCGGCGAGGGCAAAAGCTTCCTCGTTGTCGTGGGTCACGTAGATCGCCGTCACTCCGATCTCTTTGAGGATCGAACGAACCTGTGCCTGAAGGGACTCACGCAAAACCCGGTCTAGAGAACCCAGCGGTTCATCCAGCATCAGTAATTTTGGGGCTGGAGCGAGGGAACGTGCTAGGGCGACGCGTTGACGTTCGCCGCCGGACAGTTCATGGACTTTTCTGTTTCGGTAGTCACCGAGGTCAACAAGTTCGAGCATTTCATCGACCCGCATCCGGGCTCGGTCGCTCGACATCCCTTGCATACGCAGACCGAACCCCACGTTCCCGAAAACGTCCATGTGGGGGAAAAGAGCGAGGTCCTGAAACATGAAACCGAAGCCTCGCGAATGGGGGGCCATCCCGTTCAGGTCTTCGCCACGGAACGAGATCGTCCCTGAATCCATAGTTTCCAGGCCAGCGATGATCCTGAGAAGAGTCGTTTTCCCACACCCACTTGGGCCGAGCAAACAGACCAGCTCACCCGGGTCTACGTTCAACGAGACATCGCGAATAGCAAACGTCTCGCCATAAGACTTGGA
>JAPYSM010000113.1 GCA_029936485.1 Dehalococcoidia bacterium | reverse complement strand
TAGACCCATGCCATCAGCGCTATGACGGCGCTTACGGCTCCATATACGTCCGCGTAGTTTCGGAAGTTGCCTAGATAAATTACAAACACGATCTTGCCGACTTCGAAGGTTGTTCCTGCGATCAGCACCGGCAACCACACCTCGCGAATACGGACACGCGTGTTCGGCAACCAAAGGTAGAGCAAGAAGAACGAAATGAAGGTGGTGGCCCAGGGAAGCACGAGTGCTACTCTGGGCCAGAAGTTATGGCTCACGGTGTCGTTTTGGAATAATACCGTCGTGAATTCACTGAGGAAGTTCAGGAAGGTAGTTGCAAAAATCGAGACCATCAGCGCCACGGAAGCCCCGAGCATAAGGGTTATGTCCATCAGGCGCTCTTTGAGGAAACCTCGTGTCCTCGTGATGCCCCAGATGTTATTGATGGACTTTCGGATAGCGCCAAACACCGCCGTGGACGCCCAGAACAGGCCGATGGCCGCGAGGACACTCCCGACGGCCGCTCCGCTCGTGACGTTTGCGATGATGCTCGCCACAAGATCGCCTTCAACCGGCAGGACCTCAGGGATGCCTTCGATCAGCCTGTCACGGAAGCTTTCAGATCCAAGGAAAAACCCGGCCACGGCGATCAACGCGAGCATCAGCGGGAACATAGAGAACAGGGCGTAGAAGGACACCGCAGCGGCCATATATGGTCCGTTGCGGGCGAAGAACTCGTTCCCAATACTGGCAACCAGCCTTATGAAAGACTTGAAATGCCTCAATCCGTCCTCCGAACGTTCGATCGACGATGGCCCAGCCATTTCGCACGTACTCGATGTACAGGTACGGCATGTCTCGACTAGCCGCCCATTCTGAACGTTTGGACTCAGGTGCGCAAAGTGGGAAGCAAGCGCGTTTCGTGGCTCAACTGTGTTGTTAAAGTTATTCCGGAGAGATATCCGCTGAATGTAGAATCACCGGCAACTGAGCAGTGCGCCTTACACACTTCGGGCGCCCGAAGCGTGTAGTCCAACAACTCGAAGCCGGGGCACCCGAGAGACCCTCCTAGATGCAACCTCCGTGGCAGCCAAGGTCCGGCGATGTCGTCGTTCGACGACCCCGTCAGTCAGAAATCGGCCCGGTCCATATAAATGCAGCCCCACGCTCGGTGCCCGTCCGCGGCCCGGCATCGCCGATGCTTGTCGTTTACGGATTCCTGATCCTCACGTTTATCGGGACGATGCTGCTCTGGTTGCCGATCGCCCGCGAAGAAGCCGGGTTCGCTCCGATCCTGACTGCGATGTTCTCGGCGACGTCCGCAATTACCGTGACCGGACTTGTTGTCGTGGACACGGCCGACTACTGGACCACATTCGGACACGTCGTGCTGTTGGTCCTAGCGTTCATCGGCGGATTGGGATTCATGACTGCGGCGGCATTCCTGCTCATCATCGTCGGCCAACGGATCGGCATGCAAAGCCAGATCGCCATCAGGGAAGGGCTGGGAGTTCGGCAGCTTGGAGGTCTTTCCAGCCTCATCAAACGTATCGTCGTGTTATCGGTCACCATTCAGTTGATCGGCTCGGTCCTGCTGTTCCTGCGATTTTATGTATTCGGGAGTCTCTGGGACGGGATCTCAATCGGGACAGCGCTGTGGCAGAGCGCTTTCCTTGGCGTTTCCGCATTCAACAACGCCGGTCTGGTGATTCTCCCTTCCGATCACATTCCCGGTGCTAGTCTGGAAGCATTTCGATCTGATGAATGGGTACTAGGTATCATCGCCGGACTCATCATCCTTGGTGCGCTCGGTTACCTGGCCATATTTGAGATCATCACGATTCGGAGCCTGCGTCGATTTTCGCTCGAAACCAAGATCGTCCTCACCGGCAGCATCGCGCTTCTGGTTATGGGTACAACCTTTATCTACGTACTTGAGAGGAATAACGACGAGACCATCGGCACTCTCAGCGCCCCTAATCAGATAGGCGACGCGTTTTTCAATGCGACTATCGCCCGTACCGCCGGCTTCTCAATCGATGATTTCGGTAAGCACGAAGACACAACCAATGTTGTTTTTGAGCTCTTGATGTTCATCGGCGGTGCTTCGGCTTCGACGGCGGGTGGCATAAAACTGAACACCGTAGCCCTGATTGTGATCGCAACGGTGGCAACGGTTCGTGGGAGGCGCAACCTCTCTGCGTTCAACAGGGACATCCCTCAAGAGTTGGCGCGCCGCGCTCTGATCATAGGAGCGCTGGCGCTATTAACAGTTGTGGCATTCCTGATCGTCCTCATGATGGTGGAGGATAGACCGCTCTCAGACTTGCAGTTCGAGATATTCTCTGCCATTGGCACTGTAGGTGTGTCTACCGGCATTACTCCGTTACTTGGTGATGGAGGGAAAATCGTTGTCGCCACCGCGATGTTCGTCGGGCGATTTGGTCCGCTGACGCTCGCATTGCTGATGGCTGGCCGTGAAGTTCCGGTGGGTTATCGATACGCGACCGAACGAATTAGAATAGGCTAGCTTTGCTGGCATCACATTGACGGGCCCGATCATCCCCAAACGTATATCCGGAACCGGATAGAACCGCCCGGCGACGGGTCCAAACGAAACCGGCGTCCGGTTCGATCTAAAGCTATCGGGGGTTCCCATCGCTACAACAAAAAAACAGGTCGCAGTCATCGGCCTTGGACGTCTTGGGTCCGGTGTAGCGCGCACCCTTTACCAGCTTGGCCATGATGTAATGGCGATAGACCAGAGTGAGGCGCGCGTTCAGCCCCTCATGGGGCAGGTAACTTATCCGGTGGCGGGAGACGCTACGAGTGAAACCGTCCTGGCCGAACTGGGTGTGGACAATATGGACATCGCCGTTGTGGCCATTGGCCAGGATGTCCAGGCGAACATCATGGTGTCGGTGCTCCTGAAGACGATGGGTCTCCCGTACATCGTCGCCCGTGCGCACGATGAACTGCACGGGGCAACGCTGGAGCGGATCGGATGTAACAAGGTGGTTCACCCCGAGGCCGAGACGGGTGCCCGGCTGGCGCACAATCTTTTTAACCCCGATGCCCAAGAGTACATGGAACTGACCGGGTCGTATGGCATTAGCCGGATCCGTGTGCCGGACAGGTTCGCTAACATGACTCTGCGGGAGACCGGATTCACGGGCGTGAGAGACAAGTACGGCGTCTCGGTCGTCGCACTAAAACGCGGCGACGAGATCACCCTGTCTCCGGACCCGGACGATGAACTACTGCCTGGAGATATCCTTGTGGTAGCCGGGCGTGACGAGCTCGTAGGCAGAATTTCTACCTGAGAAAATTCAGAATCCCCGGAGATCCAATCTAATCGTGTGATCGGGGCCGATCTTTCTTCACCCCAAAATACCAGTTGAAACGCGGAGCAGACCAGCATATGGCCTACCCTAAAGTCCTTGTGGTACTTACCGGAGACGAGACAGATCAGGGAGTCCTAGCGCAGGGCGCCGATATGGTTCGACCGGTCAAAGGCACGCTTTATGCGGTGTACGTAATCACCGTAGACCGTGCGTTGCCAGTCGACTCAGAGGTCGGTCCGGAAGCTGCCAGGGCTGAACAGACCTTTATGAACGCAGAAGCGTCCGTTCAGTTACCGCGTGGGGATTTCGAGGCGCAGTTGCTCCAGGCACGGGAACGTGGTCCGGCGGTGGTACGTGAAGCGGCTGAACGTGATGTAGACGCCGTAGTGATCGGGACATCGTGCCCGCGCGAGTACGGGCGCTTCTCCCTTGGAAAGGACGTTCCCTACGTTCTTGAACACGCTCGCTGCTTGGTAGTACTGTGGCGGGAGCCGCCAGCACGGGGCCAGGGACGCCAGAACCACTTCGAATCACGATCAACCGGAGGCCTGCACTCCGCCGGAATTCTCTCGGGTGTCTGATATCTCTAATATTCGCGATGTCTGGGACAGTGATTGCCGCCATCTCATCCAACATCAGGTCGCGCGATGAAGGTCGTAATCATGGGCTCCGGCCGGATCGGGGCACGCGTCGCATCCTCGCTATCGGCTGACGGCCACGGTGTTTCGGTCATCGAATCGAATCGCACACAGGTCATGAACCTGTCCCGGACTTTGGTCGATGATGGATTGATAACCCTTGTCATCGGCGACGGAAGCGGATCAGAGGCGATGCTGGAGGCGGGAATTGAGGACGCTGATGTGTTCCTCGCGCTCTCAGGGAACGACGCACTGAACGGGCTGGCCGCGCAGAAAGCGAAGTCGGTCTACCAGACGCGCAGGGTCGTGTGTCGGGTGAAGGACGAAGGTCTCAGGGAGCTATACACAAGCCTCGGGATCACCGTCACCTCCCCCACGGCGCTCGTCGCCGACGTGATACTTCAGACCGTGCCGGATATGCCCGGATAGACCATGTATATCGTTATCATCGGCGCAGGCCGCATAGGAACGGGACTTGCAAAGTCCCAGCTGGCGACGGGGCAGGAAGTGTTCCTGCTCGATCGGGACGACGCACGTGTCGAATCCCTTCGTTCTACGTTCGGCAGCATCGCTCAACTGGGCGATGGAACTAACGTCACCAACCTGCGAGAAGCAGGGGTGGCGCGTGCCGGACTCTTTATCGCCGCTACAGGCGACGATGCCGTCAATCTCGCCTCCTGCCAACTCGCCAAACAGGTGTTCAACTCTCCCAGGACGGTTGCTGTGGTCGTCGATCCCGAGAACGCCATGCTTTTCGAGGCTCTCGGAGTCGACGATGTCGTGAGCCTGACCGACCTCGCAATGACGAGGCTCGCATCGACGGTACCGGCACACCCGGTCATCCGTCTCATGCCCCTGGCGGGCCGACACCGGGAGATGGTGGCGATCAAAATCCCGGCAGGTGCAGAGGTGGTCAACCGTATGCTGTCCGAGATCGTCTTGCCGTACGGCAGTTCGGTGATCCTTGTTATCGGACCTACAGGGCAGACCGAGGAACCACGCCCGGAAACGGTTCTCGACGCCGAGGACGAGGTGATAGTGGTGACGCCAGTGGAAGGCAGGCAGGCCTTGTGGGAGACGTTCACTGAGATACCGTAAAGCCCTCGATGGCTTGTTCTCTGGCGTCTGGGTCGGGGATCTGATTATCTTGAGTTATTGACGAATCAAACATAAGTCAAAATCGGTACTGCATCGGTAGTGCAATGCCAAAGAGGCGTAAACGGTACATGAAACTTGGCTATCTGGGCCCCTCCGGTACTTACAGTGAAGAGGCGGCACACAACTACAGCCCCGATGCGGAGATGGTGTCTTATCCCTCCATCCCGACGGTCACCACAGCGGTCGAGAAGCGCGAAATCGACCAGTGCGTGGTCCCGATAGAGAACAGCCTGCACGGTACTATCACGGACGTGCTCGACTTCCTTGTCCGCACAGACAGCATAAGGATCGCTGGTGAACTCGCTGTCCCGATCGACCATTGCCTCATGGCGAAACCTGGAACGAAAATCGCCGATATGACGATGGTGTTCTCGCACCCACAGTCGCTCGGGCAGAGCCGGAAATACTTGGAAACTACGCTGGGTCACGTTCAGGCTGTCACTTCACTCAGCAACGCCCAGGCGGTGATTGATATGCAGGAGTCGGATACCGTAGCCGGCGCTATCGCGCCTCTCAGGGCCGCTGAGATTTACGGAGCGGAAGTTCTTGCAGAGGCGGTCCAAGACAACCCCAATAACTACACGCGCTTCGTCGTGCTTGATGACAGCGACAGCCCCCCGACCGGGAACGACATGACGTCCGTGGCGTTTCAGTTCTCGGAGGACGAACCCGGATTGCTGTACCGGGCGCTCGGGGTACTGAAAGAAAACTCGATCAACATAGTCAAGATAGAATCGCGGCCAACGGGGGAGCGGCTGGGTCGCTACACCTTCCTGTTGGACATAGAACTGCATCGTGCGGACCCGGTTGGGGGTGAGACTATCGCGAAGCTGACCGAAATGTCATCCTGGTTCAAGGTGTTCGGCTCTTACCCGCGTATGAAAGATCTGCCGATCAGGGGCTAGCCCACGACTTGTGGCTAGACGGGAGGATTACGTCCCATCGTCATCTGGTTCCGTCAACGGATCGTCGTCGAAGTCGATGTCGAACTCATCGTCAAATTCCGGCCCAGCGTGTCCCCTAGCTCGCCTGGCTGCGGACTGACCTTCCGTCACCGCCTGTCCAAAACGCTCACGCGTGACGGCGCCAAGCTCACCGGCTCGCTCCCGCCACTCACTGCTCCTTTCCGCAAGAATCGCGCGGGTTTCTTCGCCTGAGCGTGGTGCCAGCAGGATCCCGGTCAGGAAGCCTGCCGCGCCGCCCACAATCAGGCCGACAATGAAACCGCCGCCGTCATTACTTGCCATGCCGTGGATCTCCCTCTGAGGTTCTTCTGATGCTGTGTTTACGGGTCATACGGGCCATACAAGTGAAAGAAATAGTCATATCGATCCGGTAGAGTCCCGGCTAGTCGGAATTTCTGTTACGTCCTCGGCGCCGTCCCATGATCCCTCCAAGAACAGAGGACATGGTCCCGAACACACCTCGGAATGCCATGCCCGGAAGTGCGCCGCCGGACTTCACTTTTTCAGTAATCTCGCCCAGTTCTTCGAGTAATCGGTCTCCCCGTTCGGCGGCCTTTGTCAGCGCCTCTACAAGGCCCGCGACACGCCGGTACATGAGCAATGCCATAACCATAAAAACGATCAGTGCGAAGAAGGCGAAAATGAGAAACATGATGACGACTATGTCGCTTACGACATCGATCATTTCGGGGCCGGTCAGCAGTAACACCTGTGCCACGGTCTCACCATCCACGGACGCGGATCACGCCACGTCGCGCATAGACACTTCAGGCACCCTGCCTGGGAACCTCGAATAGTGCAATCCAGTTCAACGATATTGCCAAGCATACACTTACGAAGCAAACACTTAACAATCGATACGTACGAGGATTTGAACGTACGTAACGCACATCGAGAGAGAACGATGGGCCGAGAGGTGGCGTAAACAAAAACAGCGGCCCGAAATTGGACCGCCGTTTGATCATCAAAATTCAAAGCCATATCCCGGACCAAACCGGGGGACTTCACGGTTGATTATTCCAAGAAATCCCTGAGCTTCTTGCTTCTGGTGGGGTGCCGTAACTTCCGTAGCGCTTTGGCTTCGATCTGCCTGATGCGCTCACGTGTGACAGAGAACTCCCGTCCGACCTCTTCAAGCGTCCGGCTTCGACCGTCTTCGAGGCCAAACCGGAGCTGGAGAACTCGGCGCTCTCGGAGGCTCAGGGTGTCGAGAACATCGTCGACCTGTTCACGCAGGAGATGGTAGGTCGCGGCCTCCGCCGGGGCGGGCGCGTTCTTGTCCTCGATAAAGTCCCC